>JBDHHX010000205.1:0-6602 GCA_039589155.1 Gemmatimonadota bacterium
TCCTCTTCGCCCTGCTCATCGGGACAGCCGACTTCTCCAACCTCTAGCCGTTACCTGCCGGGAACCGACCGGGTTCGTTCGCGGTTGCCGTAATCAGGCGAAAGGTAT
The DNA here is from genome assembly GCA_039589155.1 of Gemmatimonadota bacterium. Taxonomy (GTDB): domain Bacteria; phylum Gemmatimonadota; class Gemmatimonadetes; order Palauibacterales; family KS3-K002; genus Kutchimonas. The sequence goes on from JBDHHX010000205.1 coordinate 109, forward strand.
CCGCATGCAGACGAGTATCCTGGCAATCTCGAGTCTTCTTGGACTAACGGCGGCGCTGTTACTGCACGATGTGCAGACGGTCGATGCTGACCGCCGGTTGGTCGAGATCGAGATCAAAATGTTCATGTTCGATCCGGACACGCTCCGCGTGGAGCCGGGCACCGCGGTCCGCTGGATCAACCGCGACCCGGTAGGACACACGAGCACCGCAGAGACTGGGGAGTGGGAATCGCCGCTCCTCGGGCCGGGCGAGTCGTTCGAGTTCCGCTTCGATGAAGAGGGGACGTTCTCCTACAACTGCACACCGCACCCCTTCATGCGCGGCGCCGTGATCGTGGAATCTTCAGGGCGCAAAGACGGTCAGAGGCTGTCACAAGAACCCAACCAGGAGAAACCATGAGACGATCCCATTTGGCCTACCGATTCACGGTAGTAGCCGTAGCCACGGCCGCCCTGACCTGGGCGGCGTGCAGCGACAGCACGACCGGTACCGATAACGGCAACGGAAACGGTAACGGTGTCCCGACGAACATCTCCCCCGTTTCCGGCAACAACCAGAGGATCATCGTCAGCGGCACGCTGCTCGAGCCTCTGGTGGTTCGAGTCCTCGACGACGGAGGCGATGGCGTTCGGGGGGTAACCGTCATGTGGTCGGTCACCGCCGGCGGCGGCTCGGTTTCGTCGGCGACGTCCGTCACAAACGTCGCGGGCGATGCGTCGATTTCCTTTACGGCGGGGACGACCGAAGAAAGCAACACGATAAACGCCAGCGTGGATGGGATCACCAGCTCCATCAACCTGACGGCCGTCGCCGTGGCTCCCAACTCGGTCAGCGTCTCGGGCGGCGGCGCACAGACTGCCCGCACCAGTCAATCGTTGGCCGACGAGTTGGAGGTCACAGTCGAGGCGAGCGACAATGGACCGGTACCCGGCGCTACTGTGGACTGGATGGTGACGGGCGGCGGCGGAAACCTGTCTTCGGCCAGCTCGACCACCGATGCCGACGGCGCAGCGACCAACGGGCTGACTCTGGGTCCGAACGTGGGTGATAACACCGTGCAGGCCTCCGCCGGCGCGGGGATCAACACGAACGTGACCGCCGCCGGCACGCAGGCGGTGACCGTGACCGTGACGATGCAGAACATCGCCTTCAACGCGCCGGGCGGTGGCGACGACATCACGATCATGCTCGGCGACACGGTCAGCTGGACCAACGCGGACGCCGTATTACACACGGCCACTTCCAACAGCACGCCTTCAGGTGGCCTATCCTTCGACAGCGGCAACCTGGTTCAGGGCGCAGGCTTCTCCTTTGTGCCCAACACTCGGGGGGAATGGGTCTACTTTTGCGAGATCCACCCGACGCAGATGCAGAACGCCCGGATCACTGTGGAGTAGGCGTAGGCCGTGCGGTGGTGAGTGGTGCGGTGGTACAGTAGTCAGCAGCTGACGGGCTACGACCGCACCACCGTACGACTCTCCACCGCACGGCGGTTTTCCACATCTCTATATATATGTGGAAAGATCCGTCCCGGACTTATCCACGGGTGTGGAAAACGGGACTGGACCCCGGGCGCCCGTCGATACATCTTGTATCCCCTCACAGCACAACGACTTCTCGCGGGAGGCCGTAGCCCATGGGCACGATCTGGAAAGGCGCAATCAGCTTTGGACTGGTGAATATCCCCGTACGTGTGGAAAGTGCTACACGGGACACGGGCCCCAAATTCCGTATGCTCCACGGCAGGGACAACTCGCCAATCAAGACTCTGCGGATCCGCCAGAGCGACGAGGAGCCGGTCGATTTCAAGGAACTGGTCAAGGGCTACGAGTACGAGCCGGGTCACTACGTGATCATGGACGAGGAGGACTTCAAGCAGGTCGCCCTCGCCGTGACCCGGACTATCGACATCATGGATTTCGTCGATGAGTCGCAGATCGATGCGCGCTACTTCGAGAAACCGTACTACCTGGCGGTGCAGCCGGGCGGCGAGAAGGCGTATTCGCTGCTTCGAAAGGCGATGCGGGACACGGGCAAGGTCGCGGTGGCCAAGGTCGTCTTCCGCAACCGCGAGCACCTGGCGGCGGTGAAGGTCGTGGGCGACACGCTGGTCCTCGATCTGATGCGCTTCCACGAGGAGCTGATCCCGTTGGAAGCGGTGCAGACGCCGAAGGAGGAGGGGCTCAGCGAGAAGGAGATCGAGATGGCGCATCAGCTGATCGAGCGGCTGACCGCGGAGTTCGATCCCGACACATACCGCGACGAATACAACAGCAAGCTGATGGAACGGATCCAGGCCAAGATCGACGGCCGTGAGATCGCCCGGATCGAGGTCGAGGAAGCGGCCGAGACCGAAGTCGTGGACCTCGTGGCGCGACTGAAGGAAAGCCTCGAGCGCGCTCAGGAGGAGAAGGCCGCGGAGGGGTAGTAGGCGAACAAGCAAGTAGACGAGTAGACGAGTGGACTAGTAGACGAGTCCTCGCGACAGAGGCTTCTTGTCTACTTGTCTACTCGTCTACTTGTCTACTTGAAGGCAGGGACACCGATTGGCTGAACTAGACGAGTACAAAGAAAAGCGAGACTTCGATCGAACGTCAGAGCCCGAGCCGAGCGGCTCGGAGGGCGGCGCTCCCGCGTCGGCGCGCCGCTTCGTCGTTCAGAAGCACGCGGCACGCCGCACACACTTCGACCTCCGGCTTGAAATCGGCGGCGCCCTGGCCAGTTGGGCCGTGCCCAAGGGACCCAGCGCCGATCCCGCCACCAAGCGTCTGGCCGTCCACGTAGAAGACCATCCCATCGACTACGGCGAGTTCGAGGGCGTCATCCCCAAGGGCGAGTACGGGGCCGGTGCCGTGATCATTTGGGACCGCGGACGCTTCGAGCCCACCGGCGAGACCGGGGACTCCGAGGAGGCGCTGGAGCGCGGCGTGCGAGCCGGCAAGCTCGATCTCCTGCTCTATGGCGAGCGGATGCACGGCCGCTGGTCGCTCGTCCGCATGAAGGGGGCAGAGGGCGAGGACAACTGGCTGCTGTTGAAGAAGAAGGATGTCTACGCCGAGCCGGGCGAGCCCGAGGGCCTCGTTGAACGCTTCCTCGATTCGGTCGTCTCCGGCCGCGGCCTCGATGACCCGTCCCTTGGCGAGGCGCCGACCCAGGCAGAAGGCGTGCTCGTGCCTGCGCCGGTCGATAACCGGCCCATGCTGGCCCAGGCCGGCGAAACCCTGCCCCAGGGCGAGGCCTGGTGCTTCGAGCTCAAGCTGGACGGCATACGGGCCATTGGTTGGGCACAGCCGTCGGGCGCGGTGCACGTCTACTCGCGACGCGGCGGAGAGCTCGAGACGAAGTTCCCGGAGATCGCCGAGGCGCTGGAGCTGCTCGCGCATCGAACCGGCCACGAGTTCGTCATCGACGGCGAGATCGTCGCCGCGGCGGCCGAGGGGACACCCAGCTTCGAGGACCTGCAGCCGCGGTTCAATCTCAGAGAGCCAGCCGACATCGTTCGCGAGACGCGGGCCCGACCCGCGGAGATGTACGCGTTCGACTGCCTGTGGCTCGACGGTGAGGACCTTCGTGAACTGCCGCTCTCCGACCGCAAGGAGAAACTCCGCCAACTGATGAAAGCGGCGAGCCACCGGCTCCACTACGTGACCCACGACATCGCCCAGGGCGGCGCGATGCAGGAGCGGGCACGCCGCGAAGGTTGGGAGGGCGTGATCGCCAAGCGGCTCAAGGGCCGCTACCGGTCCGGCGAACGCACTCAGGATTGGCTAAAGGTGAAGGATCTCCGCCGCCAGGAATTCGTCGTCGGTGGGTGGACCGACCCGCAGGGTGGCCGCGCCGGCTTCGGGGCGCTCGTGGTTGGGTTCTACGAGGACGACGAACTGCGCTGCGCCGGCCGGGTGGGCAGCGGGTTCAGCGCCCACGAGCTGCAGTCGATCTCGGAGCAACTCGCCGCGCTGGCGCAGGACGAAATGCCGTTCGTCGGTGTGCCCGACGCCGCGGAAGGCGCCCACTGGGTTCGACCGGAGTTGGTGGCCGAGGTGAAGTTCCTGGAGTGGACGCGGGACGGTCAGCTGCGCCAGCCGGTCTTCATCGGTCTACGCTCCGACAAGGACGCCGCGTTGGTGACCCGGGAGGGCGGCGCGCCGCAGGTCATCAAGGGGCCGCCGGTCGAGCTGACACCCGACTTGTTGGCGCTGATCCAGGTGTTGGACGGCATGGAGAAGGGCGGCGCGGACGGCGACATCACGGTGGAAGGTCAACGCCTCAAGGTCAGCAACCTTGGAAAGGTCTTCTGGCCCGACGTCGGCGCCACCAAGGGCGACCTGCTTCGCTACTACGCATCGGTGGCGCCCGCCATTCTTCCGGTCCTCGCCGACCGACCCCAGACGCTCGAGCGTTACCCGAACGGCATCACGTCCGACATGTTCTACCAACAGCGCATGCCCGGACCGATCCCCGACGCCGTCCGCACGGTGACGCTCGACGTGGATGGCGAGCCGGCCGAGCGCGTGGTCGGCGGCGATCTCTATACGCTGCTCTATACGGCGCAGCTGGCCGCCATCTCACAACACGTTTGGCCGTCGCGACTCGAGTCGCTCGACGACATGGATTATTCCATGCTCGATCTCGACCCCGGCGAAGACGTTCCCTTCTCCGCCGTCCGCGAGACTGCGCTCGCCGTCCAGGAACAGCTCCAGCGACTCGGACTCCGCGGCTACCCAAAGACCTCAGGCGCCAGCGGAATCCACGTCGTCGTCCCGCTCCAGACCGATACCAGCTATGAGACCGGCCGGCTGCTGGCGGAGCTGATCGCCAATCTGGTCGCCAAGGCCCGACCCGACCTGACGACGGTGCAGAGGGTCGTCTCCAAACGCGGCGCCCGCGTCTATCTCGACTTCCTCCAGAACCGCCGCGGCGCTACCGTGGCGTCCGCGTACTCGGTGCGACCGCGTCTCGGCGCTACCGTCTCTGCTCCCATCGCCTGGCATGAGCTCGATGACGATCTTCAACCGGAAGATTTCAGCGTGCGAACGATGAGCGATCGCTTAAGTGCGGTAGGAGACCTTTGGGCTGCGTGTAGAGCCGATGCGAACGATGTGCGCGAAGTTTTGGAGCTTCTGTGAATGATTTTGCCAACGCACGCTATTTTTTTCAGAATTGGGTCGCTGCGCGAGCTGCGTATTGGAAGTTCCGACCGCGTATGTTACGCATAAAAAGAGTTTGCGTGATTTAGTGCGTGTAATGCGTATTCAGAAGTTTGCAAATAATCCGCGGCGTTCTCATCTCTGGCCCATCAGCACAACCAGTTGATATTCAACAAGTTGCGGGATGGAGCCTGAACGCGCGTTCGGTGCTACAAGCTTGCATCTCAATGGTACCACTTGTATAATGGCTCCGCTTCGAATGTGAGCTGCTGCTTAGAGAATCTCTGTCGGGATTTTTTTTCGAGGCAGCCCTTTCCGATAAATTTGGTAATTTCATGGCCGTCAAGGCGTGGCCGAAGTGTGTCCGTCAACCAGGGGATCGAACCGAATGCCCGAAACGCGTCCAGTCAGTCTCGTCGTGAACCTGCCGGTGGATTTGGCCGACGAGGTGGAACGTGTGCAACAAGACGACCCGGAATTCTTCGAAAAGGTACTGGCCTATGGGTTAGTCCGGCGAGCTGTGTTCGCTCGCTTGCAGGGCGTCGCAGCCCTGCACCGACCGTCTGCGTCACCTTGGGAGTCGACTTACGAGTCGTCGTCTCTGAGTTGACGTAGACGGTCGCCCTCCCCCCCTGCCGAGGGCTTCGCTCAAGCTTGTTCCCCCGCCAACAAGCACTGCGATTCTTGACCTACCGGCGTCCGGCATTTAGCATGGGCGCAGGTGGCCATGCGGTTATCCGTGGCTGCCCTTGGTGGAGGAGGGGAGGTATGGTGAGGCGAACGGATAAGGGCGAGCCGCGTAAGACCGGCAAGGCCATCGCAGACCCCGAAGAAGTCCTCAGGGCGAAGTACCTCGATTTCTGCTCTGCTCGCGTCTGCGACGTCTTCATGGAGTTGGAAGAAGAACGGGTCTTCGAGCTCGCGAAGGCGGCCGAGGAGAAGGCGGGCGTCGCGATGGGCGCGCTCAACTTCCGTGATCTGGCATCGCTGCTCGTCGAGCAACTCGTCGGCGACATGGCGTTGCCCGATTTCGAGAGTTGGTCCGTCGAGTACACTGCGGATCCGGAGAAGTACGATCCGTACCTGCTCGGTCTGTGGAAGATGGGTGTGCCGGTGGCGGAGTGAAGGTTAGTGGTGCGGTGGTGAGTGGTGCGGTAGTGAGTGGTTGGGAGTAGGGGGTAGGGAGTAGACGGTAGACAGTAAACCGTAGACGGTGGACGGTAATCTGGGGGCCTGATAGGGGCCTCTCTTTTTTTGTCGCGTGGCTTCTGTGGCGGTATATTTCCTCCTACGCCCCCACCACTTGTCTTGCTTTGCCGTCCCGCCAGGCTGGTTGAGTTATGGAT
>JBDHHX010000206.1:0-6587 GCA_039589155.1 Gemmatimonadota bacterium
ACGGATAGAACTGGACGTTTGGTACGTCGACAACGCCACGCTGTGGTTGGATCTGAAGATCATGTTGAAGACGCTTTGGCTGGCCTTCGTGGTGCGTAGTGGCGTTTACGGTGACGAAGGCGTGAACCCTGATTTTCGATAGGAACATGAGCGAAACAGGAACTGCTGTGGTGATCTACGGCGCCGGCGGCCATGGTAAGGTCGTCCTCGACGCGCTGGAACGAAGCGGCCGGCAGGTTGCCGGTTTCCTGGATGATGACGCGGCGCGAGGCGCGGCCGAGTATTGCGGCTACGCTGTGGTGACGGGTCTGGAGAACGCCGAGTTCGGCGTCGACTTCGAGGTGGTTGTGGCCATCGGCGACGGCGAGGTCCGCTCGAAGGTGACGGACAGGATCATCGAGAAGGGTTACAGACTTGCTACGGCGATCCATCCCTCGGCAACCATCGGTCGCGACGTCGAAATCGGGCCCGGCGCCATGGTGCTCGCCCAATCCGCCGTGAACCCGGGTGCCCGCATCGGGCGCGGCGCTATCGTGAACACCGGCGCTACCATCGACCACGACTGCGTGGTCGGCGATTTCGCGCACGTGGCGCCGGGCGCCCGTCTGGCCGGCAACGTAACGATCGGTGACTCCGCTCTCATCGGCGTGGGCGCTACCGTCATCCCCGGCGTGAAGATCGGGTCCGGTTCCACGGTTGGCGCCGGCGCCGTCGTAGTCGCAGATGTAGCGGCCGGGACGACGGTGGCAGGCGTGCCCGCTTCGGCTAGAGAAAAGAGAAAGGACAAAGAGAAGTGAGAAGAACACCTTCGAACTCAGAAGCCCTTCTCTCTTCTCTTTGTCTTTGTCTTTGTCTTTGTCTAACTAGAGCGAAGCTCCGTTTACCGGAGGCCAGGTGAGAATTCCACTCTCGCGTCCAGACATAGGTACGGCCGAGCGAGAAGCCGTCAGTGAAGTGCTCGCCTCGGGCCGCCTCAGTATCGGTCCGCGGACCGACGAGTTCGAGGCGGCGCTCGCCCGGCGCTGCGGCGTCGATCACGCGGTCGCGACGTCCAGCGGGACCGCCGCCCTGCACATGGCGGTCCGCATGCTGGGTCTCGGTCCGGGCGACGAGGTCATCACCACGCCGTTCAGCTTCGTCGCGTCGTCCAACTGCCTGCTCTACGAAGGGGTTCGGCCGACCTTCGTCGACGTGGAGCCCGACACGCTCAATATCGATCCGACGCAGATCAGTAGTGCGACGAACGAGCGAACGCGGGCGATTCTCGGTGTAGACGTGTTCGGGCACCCCGCTGATTGGGATGCGCTCCGCGGCGTAGCCGACGATCACGGGTTGCATCTGATCGAGGACTCGGCGGAGGCGCTCGGTAGTCGTTACAGCGGGCGGCCGGCGGGCGGTCTCGGTGACATCGGCACGTTCGGGTTCTACCCCAACAAGCAGATCACGACGGGCGAGGGCGGTGCGTTGGTCACGAGCGATGCCGGGCTGGCACAGCTTGCCGCGAGCTTGCGAAATCACGGTCGCGGTCCGGACGGCGACGAATGGCAAGAGCACAAGCGGTTGGGATACAACTATCGCCTCTCAGAGATCGCCTGCGCCCTGGGGACGGTGCAACTCAGCCGACTCGACGAGTTGATGGAGCGTCGAGCGCGGGTCGCCGCCCGGTACGATGATCGGCTGGAAGGGATCGGCGGCATCACCCGGCCTGTTGTCCGCGAAGATGTCGAGCTCAGCTGGTTTGTCTATGTTGTGCAGCTGACTGATAGGAGCTTAAGGGAAGACCGCGACCGTATCATCGCGGGGCTTCGCGCCAGAGGGATCGGCTGTCGGAACTACTTTCCACCCATCCACCTGCAGCCGCACTATATGGAAGAGTTGGGCTACGGGCCTGGACGGTTCCCGGTCGCCGAGGCTGCGGCCGAACGTACTATCGCGCTACCTTTCTATGCTGCACTCAGCGAGCGGGAGGTCGATGAAGTCGTTGATACGCTGCGCGAGCTTCTCTAGATGCCCATAAAGCGGTTGACCCATCCGAGGCTGTTGGCCCTCGACGTATTGCTGGCGGGCGTCACGTACGTCGGTGCCTATCTCATCCGGCTCGACCCGGTCTTCTACGAGCTCTACTGGCCGATCATCTTCAGGACCACGCCGCTGGTCCTGGCGATTGCAGGTATCAGCTTTCTCGCAACCGGGCTCTACAAGTCGCTGCCCAAGTACGCGAGTCTCGACACCCTGATCGCTGTCGCTCGCTCTTGCATCGCTGCCGTTGCCCTGTCGGCTCTGATCATCTTCCTCGTCTGGCGCGGCACGAGCTTTCCCCGCAGCGTCCCACTCATCCACTGGATGCTCATGTTCCTGGCTCTGAGCGGCGTGCGTATGCTGCCACGCTTGGGACGCTATCAGACACTCTTCCCGCTGCGCGCCGTCCGGGCGGACCGGATCCCCGTCCTCGTCTACGGTGCCGGTGACGCGGGTGCGCTGGTCGTGCGCGAGATGCTTACGGGCCGCAACACGGCCTACTGGCCGGTCGGCTTTATCGACGACGATCCGACCAAGCAGGGCCGGACGGTGCACAGCCGCCCGGTGCTGGGAACCGGCGCCGATCTTGAGCGGATCGCCAGCGAGGCCTCCGTGCAGGAAGTGCTCGTGGCGATTCCATCGGCCAGCGGCGCCGAGATGCGCCGCATCGTCGAGCGCTGCGGCGATCAGGCCCCCGGCGCGGTGGTCAAGACGCTCCCCGCTCTGGCCGACCTGATCGAGGGCCGTGTTAGCGTCACACAGTTTCACCAGGTGCGAATCGAGGATCTGCTCAAGCGGGCGCCGCGCGACCTGGATCCGGAGAGGATACGCGGGTTCATCGGCGGCAAAGTCGTCCTCATCACCGGGGCCGGCGGTTCGATCGGGTCGGAGCTCTGCCGACAGGTCGCGGCCTGTGAACCGGCCGAGATCGTCCTCTTCGAGCAGAGCGAGTACAATCTCTATGCCGTCGATCGGGAGCTGGCGGAGCGATATCCGGGTCTCAAGCGCCAATCTGTTTTGGGCGATGCGAGTCACCGCACGTCGGTGGAGCCCGTTGTTCAGCGCGTCAAACCCCAGATCCTGTTTCACGCGGCCGCTTACAAGCACGTACCACTGATCGAAGAGAATCCGTGCGAGGGCGTGGCGAACAATGTGCTGGGCGTATTGAACACGGCGCGGGCCGCGGCTGCAGCAGGCACCGAGCACTTCGTCTTCATCTCGACCGATAAAGCGGTTCGCCCTGTCTCCGTGATGGGTGCGGCGAAACGCGTCGGCGAGATCATTATCCAGCTGATGGCACGACAGAATGGTACGAACTTCAACGTCGTTCGCTTTGGTAACGTGCTTGGCAGCTCCGGCAGCGTGATCCCGAAATTTGCCGACCAGATCCGCCGCGGCCTGCCGGTAACGATCACCGACTCCAGAGTGACACGCTATTTCATGCTCACCAGCGAGGCGGTCCAGCTTGTCATGCAGGCTGCGAGCCTGAATCGTAGCGGCGACATCTTCGTGCTCGACATGGGTGAACCCGTTTTGATCGAGGAATTGGCCCGCGATGTTGCTCAAGTCATGGGCGCATTCCGCGATGGCGAGCCGCAGGTCGAATTCGAGTACACCGGGCTCCGACCCGGCGAAAAGTTGGAAGAGGAGCTGCGCATCCAGCCGTCCGCCGACCGGCCCACCGGGTTCGACAGCATCCTGGTCGAAGACTACCGATCCGAGCTGACTTGGGACCAGCTGCAGACAGGACTGGATCGAATGATCGAGGCGGCTCGGAACGGCGACGTAAAGGGCACAATAAGAACGCTGGGTGACCTGGTACCGGAGTACCGGCCGGTCACCCAGCGCTTCGTGGAGATTCTCGGCTAGGTCAGGATAACGTCATGCAGACGGTCGGCGCTCGGCCGCCGACGCGCCGCCTCATTCCTCGTCAGTCGTCCAGATCCAGGGTATCGCGCCCAGCGCCCGCAGGTCGACGGTCAGCGACACATACGGCTTCATCTGGTTGTAGTACTGCCCCGCGAAGGTCAGCTCCGGGTTGAACGGGTCGGTTGGGTCCTGCCCTTCAGGCGCATCCCCTCTGCCCACCGAAAGGAAGCCCATCGAAAGCTCGAGGCCCGAGAGGTTGGCCAGTGCGCCGAAGTTGAGGTCGTATCCGTCCCACTCACCCATGACACGAATGTAGGCGCCTTCGCCGGCCTGGAAGTCGAGCGAGAGCGCGCCGAACACTCCGGACGTTCGCGTCTTTTCCTCGATCTGCGGGTTGTCCTCGAAGAACAGACCGGTACCCCAACCGGCAGAGATTGTCACCCAGCTGGGGAAGCTCGTCCTCCCCGGGCCCACCACGTAGGTGAAGACGCCGTACAACGTGGTCGCTTCCTGGATATCGTTGTAGAACCGGTCCTCGATCCCGTAGCGCCCGTTGTCAAACGTCGTCAAGTTCTGGACGCCCAACGCGATGGCCGGCCAGATCCCCGTCTGCCGGATGATCTGGATCTTGCCGAACAGACCTGGACCGCCGGGATCGACCCCGCCAAAGTAGCCCCCGATCTCCAGGAACTGCGCCAGCGTGAGGCCGGCGGAAATGCGGGCCACACTGTAGGAGTCCCTAGGATCACCCGCCGCTGGCATGTAGCCCTCGGGGGCGATGATCGACCCGGTGATGAACAGGGAGCTCTTCGACACCAGACCGTGCGGGGTCGTGATGTAGCCGGAGCCCTGCATCAGCGTGTGTCCGTAAGTGGGCAGTTCCGGTGGTGGGCGCTGGGCCCAGGTCGGCTCGGCGAGAATCACGAGGGCGAGGACAGCAATGGCCGTCAGGCCGGTTGCTCGGCGCATGAGATTTCCTCCTGACCTAATCTCCAAGAAGGGTTTAGGCGGATGGGGGAGGGGGGCAGTGGCCCTAAGATAAAGCGAGTAGGCCCGTTAGGTCAATAGACTTGAGGAGGTGCTGTATGTCAGGCCGGGAAAGCCATTCCAGCGGCTTCCAGAAGCTGGCCTACCTCCAGGTACCATTCCTTGCACGGGCCCCGCGCCAATACCTTGTCCACGAGCTCCATCGGGAACGAATGGCTGGCCCGATCGCGTCCGCGCAACACGGTGACCACCCACGATGCACGCTCTCCTTCACCGCGCCGTTCGGCGCTGGTGACCACGAGCTCGTTCGCGGGGACGCCGCGATCCGACAACATCCGGACGACGGCGCGACTGGTCGCTCCGGTCACGCGTGCCGGTGAGGGACCCCCGTTGCGTTGCGATGCGTTGATCGTCACCACGATTCAACCTTGCTCAGGGAAAACGGATTGTAGGGAAGCACTTCTAGAGTAGCATCCCGCCGAGCGTCAGGCAAGGGGGTTGTACACCCCGCGCTTGGCAAACGAGCCAGCGTCGTCTAGCTTCCTGCGGTGAAGGGACTTAGCAGCGGGAGGGTGCCCGAGTATGATGCAGGGAACGGAGAGTTCAGACCGTCAGCGCGGCAGAGCCGTCGAAGCGGAACAGGTCGGCGTTCTTCAGCTTGTCAACGTTCTTCTCAAGCGGTGGAAGTTGGTTTTCGGCCTGCCGATGGCGGCCGCGATCATCACAGCCGGCATCTCACTGCTGCTCACCGAGAAGTTCACCGCGATAGTAACGTTCGTTCCGGAAGCCGAGGAGAGCGGCATGAGCCTGCCCGGCGGCCTGGCGGGAGTCGCGGCGCAGTTCGGCGTCTCGATACCCAGTGGAGGTGCCAACTCGCCTTCATTTTACGCGGACGTGCTCAAGAGCCGGACCCTAAGGGACCAGTTGTTGCTCGCCGACTTCGCCGACCCGCGGGCGCCGGGCTCAACGGACAACGTGATGCTGCTCGATCTGCTCGAGGTCGAGGGAGAGAACGAGGCGAATCGGCTCGAGGTTGGCCGCGCCGAACTCAAGGAGATTACCTCCGTCTCGATCGACAACGAGACCAACATCGTGTCGGTGGGTGTGGAAACACCCTACCCATCGCTGTCGGCCGACGTCGCCAACCACTACATCGAGCTGCTGAATCTGTTCAACCTCGAGGCGCGGCGGTCCAACGCGCAGGAGCGCCGCGACTTCGTTGAGGAGCGAGTGGCGGCGGCGGAACGCGAGTTGTGGGAGGCTGAGGAAGAGCAGAAGGAATTCCTGCAACGCAACCGGCAGTACGCGGGCTCGCCGGAGCTACAGTTCCAATACGATCGGTTGAACCGGCAGGTGGTGATCAAGCAGGAGGTGGTCAGCTCGCTGAGGCGCCAGTACGAAGATGCTCGTATACAGGAGGTGAATGACACCCCGGTGATCACGGTCATCGACCGGGCGGTGCCCCCCGTAGAGAAATCGAGCCCCCAGCGCCGAGCGGCGGTCGTGCTCGCTTTTCTGCTATGCGGCGTCCTGTCGATTACCGGGGCTTTCGGCGCCGAGTACGTGGAGCGCGCTCGGCAGCGGGAGGATGAGGACTTGGACGAGCTCGCCTCCCATTGGGCCGCCATCAAGAGAGAGGTAGGCTCGAAGCTGCGCCTGCGCCGGGACGGTTAGCCCGTCTCGGCGAAGCCTGCTGCCCGGGTCCCGGTGAG
>JBDHHX010000207.1:0-6579 GCA_039589155.1 Gemmatimonadota bacterium
GCTTCGACGTGATCGCCCCGAATAGCCCCAGCTTGTGCTGCTGAAGCAGCTCGACCGTCTTCTCGGGCAGCGGATTGCCTTCGTTGATCCAGCAGTCCCAGCCGATGTCCGCGTGCACGTAGTCGGCCTCGAACCCCACGGCCTCAAGAACTCGGACCGACTCCGGAAGCACCGTCTTCCCAATGCCATCCCCCGGCATGCTCACTACCGTGTACTTGCCCATGTCCCTCACTCTGCCTGTTATCTGTTCACGCCGTCAGTGAAGACCACCGTACCACCGCACCACTCACCACCGCACCACTCATCACCGCACTACTACAATCCGAGCCGCTCCCTAACCAGATTCTCAATCCCACCCGCCACCACCAAAGACTGCGGCACGCTCCCCAACGCCGGGAAGCTGTAGATCGCGTCTTGGTAGTGGGCCGTCCCGCTAGAGAAGTCGATCTCGAGCGCTTCGCCCGGGATGATCGTCAACGCGCCATCCGCGATGGCGGCCGCGTGCTCGTCGTGCAGGCGCTCGACCAGGGCCGGGCACTCGATGCAGACGAAGCCGTTGTTGAACGCATTTCGCAGGTATGTCTGTGAGAAGCTGCCAGCGATGACCAGCGGTATACCCGCTGCCTGCAGCGAGGTGGCGGCCTGCTCACGGCTGGAGCCGGTGCCGAAGTTGTAGCCGCCGACCAGGATGTCGCCTGCGTTCACCTGCTCGACAAACGTAGGGTCGTAGTTCTCCATCACGACCTTCGCCATCTCCTCGCGGGTCAGGTCGCGATAGGTGTAGTCCTTACCGTAGATCCCATCGGTGTTCAGGTTGTCCTGGGTAACGAAGACCAGGCGGCCTCCGATGCGCTCGGGAAAGCCGTCCTGGATCTCGACCGTCTCGTCTTCGTCCACGGGCGACCCCAGGCGCTCGAAGGCGTAGGCTGGCGCCCTACCGTCGGATGGGCGCGGACCCCTGATGTGGCCGGCCACGGCCGAAGCCGCGACCACCTCGGGGCTGGCCAGGTAGGCCTGCGCGTCGCGGGAGCCCATGCGGCCCTTGAAGTTACGGTTGGTGGCCGAGATTCCGACTTCGCCGGGCTCCAGCAGGCCGACGCCGAGCCCGATACAGGGCCCGCATCCCGGTGGCAGAGGTTGCGCACCCGCCTCGAGCAGCGCGCCCCAGGCGCCGCTGGCCTCGGCCTGTTGCTGGATCTCGGCGCTGGCCGCCGCCACGTACATCTCGACGCCGTCGGCGACCTTCTTGCCGCGGATCACCGCGGCCGCCGCCTCGAGATCTTCGAGCCGGCTGTTGACGCAGCTCACCAGGTAGGCCTTCTGAATGGCGAGCTTATCGGCCTCGATGTCAGCCAGCGAGCGCATCACTTGAACGCTGTCGGGCCCGGACACGTGAGGACTCACGTCGGCCAGGTCGATTTGGATTCGTGCAGCGTAAGCCGCGTCGTCAGCGGCGCGCGGTGGATCGGCGGCCCAGGTCGCCAGATCGGCATCGCTGTAACGTTCCACCCCTTTCGCGGCGAGCAGCGCTTTGCGCTTAGCGAGGTATTCGAACGTCACCTCGTCGGCCGGGAACCACCCCACCAGGGCGCCCCACTCGGTGGTCATGTTCGAGATCGCCATGCGCTCGTCCATGCTGAGGGCCGAGACGCCCGGTCCGGTGAACTCGACCACAGCGTTCAACACCTCGCCCTGGTTGTAGAGTCCGCAGAGCGTGACGATGACGTCTTTGCCGGTGGCACCGTCTCGAAGTGCGCCTTCGAGCTCGACCCGGATCGTCCGGGGGATCTGCCACCAGAACTCGCCCGTCGCCCAGATCGCCGCCGCATCGGTGCGCACGACCGGCGTGCCGATGGCGCCCAACGCGCCGTACATGTTCGAGTGGGAGTCGGAGCCCACGACCAGCGAGCCGGGGACCACGTAGCCCTGGGAGACCATGATCTGGTGTCCGATACCGGTGCCCGCCGGGTAGAAATCGACGCCCTGCTCCTTGGCGAAGGCCTCGATCTCGGCGTACTTGGCGAGGTTGGCCTCGG
Organism: Gemmatimonadota bacterium; assembly: GCA_039589155.1. Classification (GTDB taxonomy): domain Bacteria; phylum Gemmatimonadota; class Gemmatimonadetes; order Palauibacterales; family KS3-K002; genus Kutchimonas. Next base: position 2,037 of record JBDHHX010000207.1, read on the forward strand.
ACTGGTTCTGGATGTCGTGGTCGAGGGTGTAGACCGGCTGCTTCGCGTCGTGGATACGCGTGGCGCCGATGGCCCGGAACTTCTTCATCACCGGGGCCGTGTTGTCGTGCGTCATCACGTGCCGCGGTCTGAGCGAGACCACGTCGCCCGTCCGCAGCGGACGATTTGGGCCCTCGGTCATGTGAGCCTGGGCGATCTTTTCGACTACGGTCTGCCCCATCTTCTCAAGTAACTCCCTCGTTCAGCAGTTACCGGTAACCGATCACCGGCTACTGGTCCGCACGGCACATCTCCATCAATTCCGTCACCGAACCCAACTTGTCCAAATTCCAGACCGCCTCCTTCAATCGCGCCCGACCATCGGCGGAGAGCACCGGCGCCGCCAGCGCATCGAACTTCTCCTCCACCTCCTCATCCGTCAGCGGGTTGCGCGGGTCGCCCTTCGGGTAGTCGAGCTGCTCCGTGAACTCGCGTCCGTCGGTCGCCGTGATCTTGACGATGACCCGCTGCAGCTTCGGGAAGACGGCCTCGATTTCGCGATCGGCAACGACCTCCACCTTGTCGAGCTGCGCCCGGATGGTATCGTCCATGATCTTGTCCATCTCGAACTGGGCCGGCGTGACCTGGCGCTCGGCGACCGCCGCCGCGATAACGTAGGGCAGGCTGTGATCCGCTGTCTCCTTGCTGCGCGGGTCGTACTTGCTGGGGTCCGCCAGGATGTCGGCCGCACGGGCCAGCGAGCGGATGTGGACCTTCTCGACTTCCTCGGGCTTCAGGTCGTTCTCCTGCACGATCCTGAGGACGGCGGAGATCGGAGCATGGGTGAGCGCCTCGGTAGGGAAGGCCTTCATGCCGCAGCGCTCGATCCGCCAGGAATCGCCCAGTCCGTCGGTAAGGATCTCGAGCTTCCACTCGGGACCCATGCAGTGAACAAGCCCTTCCTTGCCGTCGATCACGTGCTCGGGCCCGCTGTAGCCCTTCTCGGCCAGCAACGCAGCCATCACACCTGCCTCGGTGGCCATCGGGTCGACGGTATTCTTCATCATGGTGAGCTTCCCGGCGGTCACCGCGCCCAACGAGCCATGATGGGACGCCGAGATGCCGATGGCATGCTGGATCTTTTCCCACGCTAGGTGGAGCATGCGGCCGGCCACGATCGGTGATACGAAAGCGGTGAGCGTGGCGTGGTGCCAGCCTCGCTCACGGATGCCGGGGAAGGCCGCCTCACAGAGCCGCATCTCGAACTCATGGCCCAGAACGATGCCGACGATCAGCTCTTTACCGTCGCTGCCCTTTCGCTCGCCGCAGGCGATGGCCGCCGGGATGATGTCGGACGGGTGAGACGGGTCCTGCTGCCAGTAGATGTCGTTGTAGTCCATCACCCGGACCATCAGCGCATTGGCCAGCGCAGCGGAGACGACGTCCGTCTTCTTTCCGCTGCCCAAGATCGTGGCGGGACCCTCACCGGCAACCTCGTCCAGCACCTCGAGAGCGATGAGTGCGTCTTCCTGGCGGTAGCCGCCGAAAGCGCAACCTAACGAATCGAGCAAATACCGCTTCGCCTCGTGGACCGCCCGCTCGCCGATATGATCGTACTTCAACTCCGCCGCCCAGCGGCTCATCTCAGCAGTAATCGTCTCCGACATGCCTTCCTCCGTTGTATCCTCATCGTCATTCTCATCGTCATCGTCATCCCGATGATGATGACGATGAGGATGAGAATGAGGATGAAGAGGCTCATGGCTCTTACAGGTTCTTAAATGGTAGATACGTCATAAAGTCGGCGTGGTGCACGATATAGGCTTCGGTGGTGCGCTTCACCAGGTCACCCTCCGCCGCGTGCGCCGCTATTATATGACAGACCTCGTCCGGGACACCGCACTCGATCGCCAGCGCCACGCCGGTGAACGGGTGGCGGAGCGCCTTTCCCCGATCGCTCTGAACGGCCACCCCGTCCAGCTTCTCGTATTCCAGCAGCTTCCCAACGTCAGCCAGGATGGCGCCGGCAATCACCGTATCCTTGTCTATCTTGAGCGCTTTGCCCAGAAACTCCTGCATCGATTCCGCTGACTTGCGCGCCACGTGGACCACGCAACGCTTGTGCTCCATGAAAGTCGCCGGGCAGTTCGGCACCAGCAGCGTGAACGGGATCACGTTCAGGTCCTGGGGCTCGAGCGGGCTCCGCTCGAACGCCACCACCCAGGTCTGGGTGACCTGCTCCCGCAGCTTCGAATCCTCTATCCACTCGAGCTCCGGCCAGAGCTCTTCTACCGCTTTCCGCATGGTCTCGCTCCGTGAGGTCCTATGTGTCATGTGCACGATTCGTGCTCCGGGCGCAGCGCCGAGCGGCCGGCCAAACGCCCGTTTGAATCGACGGAACCGCTAATCTATTGGGTATTTCGGGGGCTGGATAGACGGCGCCGTCATCGTCCGCCCGGTGGGAGACGAAAGGACCCGAAGCGGGGTCGGGCTTGCGCGGAAACGGGGCTCTATCAGATTATCATGCGAATTCTCGTATTTCCCATATACCCGAACGCCCTTGATATCCAAGACTGCGGAATACGGCCTCCGGGCCGTCATTTTTATCGCCGGCGGCAGCGGCAAACCGTTGCGGGCCAACGAGATCGCCCAGGCGCTCGGCGTTCCGGCCAACTACCTGTCGAAGATTCTGCACGCGCTGGCCCGCGCCAGCCTGCTCACATCGCAGCGCGGCCCGCGGGGCGGCTTCCAGCTGGCCGTATCGCCGGACGAGATTCACCTCGCCGCGATCATCGAGCCGTTGGACCCTGAGATGCTGCGCCAGGTGTGTCTGCTGGGGAACGCCGAGTGCGGCGGCCAAGAGGCGTGTGCGGTCCATGAGCGCTGGAAGCGGGCGCGCGAGCCGTTGCTGGCCTTCTTTGAGGAGACCACCGTCGCCGACGTGTTGGATCGAGCCTCCATGCTTCCGGGTGTCACCTCAGCGGCGAGAAAAGTTGCGGACGCGTCTTCCCACTGAGCGCGGAGTCCGACCGCGGTGTAGACTCTGCAACCGGGTCGAAACAGTCTAACACAAACAATTACATAGAGTTATAGCGCAGAGCAGCTTGGCGCCACCCGGCTTGGAGTTCGTGGGGAGGCGAGCGGATAGGCACTCTGGTTATTGACAACTTTGTGGATTCGGCTAAGATGCCGCGTCTAATTCACACCCGTAGGGGAGAAATCTCTGTCCACCACAGAATTCGGAGGGACGCGTGAGCGAGGAGCATCTTCGTACCTCGTCCGAGGGTTCCGACGTTGGCGGTCACCCTAAGGGTACGCTGGCAATCGTCGGGATCTACGGTCTGCTGTTCGTGATCGGTTGGCTGGTCTTGTACTTCGGCGTGTTCGTGCCCCGCGGCGCGCTAACCCAGTGAGGCGATCATGCACATCGATTTCTACGAGAAGATATGGATGTGGGCCGCAGCCGGGATCGTCGTGATCTTCCTGGCGTCGATGGGTTTCACCTTCTTCGGGCGGGCGATCCAGCCGCCCAGCCACGTGGAGATGATCGATCCGGCGACGGTTCGGACCGACGAGGAGTTCGGGAACCCCGGCGTGACGATCAATGCGGACGGGAGCGCGACGGTGGTGGTCCAGGCGTTCATGTTCGCGTTCTTGCCCAACGAGATTCGCGTGCCACGGGACCAGCCTGTGACGTTTCGGATGACGAGCGCTGACGTCATCCACGGCTTCCAGATCGTCGGTACGAACGGCAACACCATGGTGGTACCGGGCTACGTCAGTCAGTTCACCACGGTGTTCAGCGAGGCCGGCGAGTACCTGATCGTCTGCAATGAATACTGCGGATTGGGGCACCACGTCATGTCGGCGAAACTGATCGTCGGCGACGGCGCGGGGATGGGAGGCGCGAGATGATCGAGTCCAGAAAACTCGCGATGGCGAATATCTGGGTCGCCGTCTCGGCCTTCGGCGTCGCTGCCGGGATGGCGATGATGCAGGCGCTCTCCCGTGCCGATCTCGACCTGCCGTGGCGCACGGCCAAGATGTATTACCTGTCGGTGACGGCGCACGGTGTGCTGATGGCCCTCATTTTCACGACATTCTTCATAATGGGTTTCAGCTACGTGGTAGCGGAGCGCACTCTGGGCCGGCCCATCACGCTGAAGAAGTTCGCCTGGGGTTCGTTTTGGGTGGCGTTGCTGGGCACGGTGCTGACGGCCTGGGCGATACTCTGGGGCAAAGCAACAGTCCTTTACACATTCTACCCGCCGCTAGAGGCGCACCCGCTGTTCTATATCGGTGCCGCGCTGCTGGTGATCGGCTCCTGGGGCTGGTGCTGGGTGCTCATCCACACCTACCTGACCTGGAAGCGGGAGAACCCTGATGTCCGCACGCCGTTGGCGATGCACGGTTACATGGCAACGATCATCGTCTGGATCCTGGCGACGATCGGCGTCGCGATCGAGGTGGTGGTACTGCTGATCCCGTGGTCGCTGGGGTTCACGGAGACGATCGACCCGGTACTGGCGCGAATCCTCTTCTGGTGGTTCGGGCATCCGCTGGT
>JBDHHX010000208.1:0-10066 GCA_039589155.1 Gemmatimonadota bacterium
GATACGATCATGGCCAAGATCATGGCGGTGGTCGCTATCATCGCACTCGCCCTGTCGCTGGCCGGCGTCTATGGAGTGATGGCTTACTCGGTCACGCAGCGCCGCCAGGAGATGGGAATTCGCATGGCACTTGGAGCGCAGAACCGCAACGTCGTGGGAATGATCCTGCGCCAGGGCACGATCCTCGCCGCCGTCGGCATCGTCGTTGGCCTCGGCATCGCCTTTGCCATGGCCCGCGGCCTCTCGTTCTTCCTCTTCGGCGTTAGCGCTTTCGAACCGCTGACCTACGGCGGGATGGCGCTCGCGCTGTTGCTCGCCGGAATCCTGGCGACCTACCTGCCGGCCTTGAGGGCGACGAGGGTCGACCCGGTGGAGGCGCTGCGCGCGGAGTGATTTCGGTCGCCGGTTACCGGTTACCGGTAACCGGTAACCGGTAGCCGATCACCGCTTCGCCTCCAGCAGCCTCTTCGCTCGGCCCAGCGCATCGGCCAGTTCCTTTCGCCCCACCTTGAGGATCAGTGTCTTGGGGACGAACCGCAGGGCGCCGCCGACTTTCGCTTGTACCCGCATCGCGACACGGGTGCCGCCGTCCGCCGGCTCCCATGTGACTTCGCCTGACGCCTCGGTGTCCGACTCGGGCGCGCTCTCGTAAGCGACCCTGCGGTTCGGTTCGTAGATGGTGTTGACGTAGACGTTCTCGAAGCGCTTTCCCAGGAACTGGCTCACATAACGCCGCCGGGTACCGACGCCCGGCGCGCCCGCGGGCGTCTGGCTGGCTGCGCGAAGGTTCGGCTGCCACTCAAGTTCGCGCTCGATGTCCTGCATGAAAGCAAAAACGGCCGCGACGGGCCGCCGGATGAGGATCTCGCACTCGTAGCTGATCATCGCGCTCAGCCGGCCAGATCGGCCTCGAGGCTCTCCTCCAGCAGCTGCCGCTCCAGCAGCTTGGCGTAGATACCGTCTCTCGCGAGCAACTGCCCGTGCCTGCCACGCTCCACGATCTCGCCGGCCTCGATGACAAGAATCAGGTCGGCGTTCTTCACAGCGCTGACGCGGTGCGAGACGATGATGCTGGTGTGTCGGCGGAACACGTCTTTGAGGCCATCGAGAATGGCCGCTTCGGTGTGGGTGTCGACGGACGAGAGTGCGTCATCGAGGATCAGCACCGGCGACTCGCGGGTGAGGGCGCGGGCCAACGTTGCTCGCTGTTTCTGGCCGCCGGACAGGTTGATGCCGCGTTCGCCCAGCTGGGTGTCGTAGCGGCCGGGAAAGTCGCCGATGGTCTCGGCTAGCTGTGCGATCTCGGCGGCCTCTTCGACCCGTGCCTGGTTGTCACCGTCCTGCAGTCCGAACGCGATGTTCGAGCCCAGCGTCTCGGAGAAGAGGAAGGGCTCCTGGGGCACGACGGCGATCAGGCTGCGTAGCTGGTCGAGCGGCACACGGTCGAGGGGAACGCCGTCAAGCGTAATCGTTCCTTCATCCGGGTCGTAGAGTCGCGGGATGAGACGAGCGATGGAGCTTTTGCCGGAGCCGGTGCGGCCAACGATTGCTACGGTCTGGCCAGGCTCGATGCTGAATGAAACGTCGCGCAGGACGAGGCGCTCGGTTCCCGGGTAGCGGAACGAGACGTTGCGGAACTCGATGGCGCCAAGGGGCTCGACGACGGGGATCGGCTGGTCGGCGTCGCGGATGGACGGGGTCGCCGTCATGATCTCCTGGATGATGAGCTGCATCAGGTAGAAGACGAAGGCGACGAAATCGCCGACGCTGATGCGGCCCATGATCACGTCGCGGCCGCCGACGCCGAGCACGATCACCGCACCCAAACCGGTGAGCATCATCAGCATCGGGTGGAACAGTCCCCAGACCTTCGCCAACCGCAGGTTGCGAATCATGTACTCGCGGTTGAGCCCGGCGAACGCGCCGGCCTGCGACTCCTCCTGCACGTAGGCCCGGACGATGCGGGCGCCCGCCAGGTTCTCCTGCGCCATCGTCGAGATGCGGCCGAACTGGGCCTGGATCGCTTCGAACCGCTTGTGGATCTCGCGCCCGAAATAGATCGTCACCGCCGGCACCGCCAGCAGCGGAATGATGGCCAGCATGGTCAGCCGCAGGTCGATCAGGATCAGCATGGTCAGCGCGATCGCCGCCACCACCGCCGTGTTGACCAGGTACATGATCGCCGGGCCGATCACCATGCGGACCGCCGGGATGTCGTTGGTGGCCCGGCTCATCAACTCGCCGGTCGGCACGCTCCCGTAGAAATCCGGCGCCAGCCGCAGCAGATGCGCGAAGTAATCGTCACGCAGATCGTTCTCCACCAGCCGGCTCATCCCATTCAACAATTCGCGGATCAGGAAGCGGCCGAAGCCGCCGATCATCGAGAAGAGAACGATGGCGCCGGCGTAGCCGGCCAGCCGGGCCGCCGTGGTACCGGCCTCCATGTCGTCGATGCCGAGCTTGAGCAGGTAAGGCCAGGCGAGCGAGAAGATGTTGCTGAACAGGACGAGGCCGAGACCGGCGGCGATCCGGCGCCGGTATCGTTTGGCATAGGGTAAGAGCGGAGCCAGCTGCTTTAACATATGGGCATGTCGATTCTCGAAATCGTGACTCTGATTCTAGAGCTTCGACGTTGGGAATGACTGAAGGCGATTCGGGGATTCCGGCACTCGGGCATTCGGGGAGTGGAGAACTTCCTTCTCCCTAATTCACCGAGTGCCGGAATCTCCGAATCAACTTCGGCAATTCCCCGGTGTTCCGACTTCCGAAAATTAAGTTTCAATAATTCCCACCACCAACATCAAAACCCGAGCGCCCGTCCGTCCTCACTCCTCGGATCCGCCGCTCCATACAGCGTCCCGTCCGCCGCCCGGATGATCAGCTGGATGTCGCCGAAGTAGGTGTTGCTTGGCGAGATCTTGTGGCCCATGCTGAGCAGAATGCCGCGCGTCGCGGCGTCCAGTCCGTTCAGCTCGTAGCCGATCTCGTCCGGCAGCAGCTGGTGGTGAATGCGCGGCGCATCGACGGCGGTCCGCACGTCCATGCCGTAATCGATGACATCGATGATCACCTGGGTGACGGCGGTGATGATCTTCGCGCCGCCCGGCGAGCCGAGGACCATGCGCAACTCGCCTTCAGGGCTCAGGACGATGGTCGGTGTCATCGACGAGAGGGGACGGCGCCCGGGCCCCACCAGGTTGGCGTCGCTCTGGACCAGACCATACAGGTTCGCGTAGCCGGCGCGGATAGTGAAATCGTCGATCTCGTTGTTGAGGAAGAAGCCGGCCCGCGCCACGACTACGCCGGACCCATAGCCCGAATTGATCGTGTACGTGACGGCAGCCGCGTTGCCCGCACCGTCGACGATCGAGTAGTGCGTCGTGTTGCTGCCCTCACGCAGTACCGGGACCCGGTTGAACGACTCCGAATCCGATGCCCGATTGCGGGAGATACTGGCCCGTTGGTCCAGTGCGTACTCATCGCTGATCAGTCGATCCACCGGCATGTTCACGTAGTCCGGATCGCCGAGGTAGTAGTTGCGATCGGCGAATGCGCGGCGTAGCGCTTCCGTGATCAGGTGAACCGATTCCGGCGAGTTGAAGCCCAGCTCCCGCAGGTTGTAGCCCTCGAGGATATTCAGAGTCTCGGCGATCGTGACGCCGCCGGAAGACGGCGGCGGCATCGAGATGATCGTGTTCCCCCGATACTCGAAGACGATCGGGTCGCGCCACACGGCCCGGTAGTTCAACAAGTCTTCGCGGGTGATGAGGCCACCGCCTTCCCGCATCTCCGCGACGATTGCCTCGGCGATGCTCCCACGGTAGAACGCGTTCTTTCCGCCGCCGGCGATCTCGCGCAACGTGCTCGCCAGCGCCGGCTGCCGGAAGGTCGAGCCCACCCGCGGGACTTCGCCGCCAGGATAGAAGATCTGGCTCGTCGTCTCGAACTGCTTGAGCCGCATCTCCCGGGTGGCCAGGCTCTCATTCAACCGCTCGGTGACCGTGAAGCCGTTCTCGGCCAGGTCGATGGCCGGCTCCAGCAGGTCGCGCCACGGCATGCTGCCGAAGCGGACGTGCAGGTCGTAAAGGCCGGCCACGGTTCCGGGCACGCCGACCGACAGGTGCCCCACACGCGATGCGTTGGTGGGCACGCCCTCGTCGTCGAGGAAATGCTCGGGTGTGATGAGACCCGGCCCCTCCTCGCGGAAGTCGAGCGCCGCCGTCTCGCCGTCAGCCAGGCGAACCATGGCGAAGCCGCCGCCGCCGATGTTGCCTGCCGCCGGGTGGACCACCGCCAGCGCGAAACCCACCGCAATCGCGGCGTCCACCGCGTTGCCGCCGCCCTGCAGGATGTCACGTCCGATCTGCGAGGCGCGGTAGTCGGTAGTCGACACCACACCGTTGACCCCGGTTCCGATCGGGTCGTGTCCGCGGAATTCCCAGTCGAAGGGGAAGTTGACACGGCTCCCACTGGTCGTTGTCGTGGGGCCCGCCTCGGGCGGCGGCGTGCAGGAGACAGCCAGCGCGAGTGCGGCGACTACGATGCTGAAACTCCGGGTGGCCCATCGGTCGTTCATCTGTCCCTCCACGCTAGACGCCCACTCTGGGGCAGAGATCAGCCAGTACGCATTCGTCGCAGGCAGGGCGACCGGCGCGACATACGGCGCGTCCATGGCGTATCAGTTGAATGTGAAACGGGAATCGCAACTCCGGCGGCACGAAGTCATCGCCGTTGAGAGTATCGTGAGCAGCTTCGGCGGTGGCGCGCTCTTCTATGAGCGCCAACCGCTTCGCCAGGCGATGCACATGAGTATCCACCGGCATGTAGGATCGGCCCATGGAGAAGCAGAGCACGCAGGCGGCCGTCTTCACGCCGACGCCGCGCAGGCCCGTCAGGTAGTCGATGACTTCTCGATTCGACATACCCTCCAGGTGCGAGAGGTCGAGTGCGCCCCGGTCCTCGAGCAGCGCCTCCAGCGTCTCTTGTAGGACGCGGGCCTTCTGCTTCCAGAGCCCGGCAGCCCGGATCGCGTTCTCGATCTCCGCCCGCGGCGCCGTGCGTACGTCTTCCCATTTGGGAAAGCGTGCGCGCAACTGCGCGTAGCCGCGATCGCGGTTCGTGTCCGACGTGCTCTGGCTGAGGATGGTGAGCATGAGCTCGTCCAACGGATCGAGGCGCTCCTTTGCCGGCGGCCCGTATACTCGCTCGAGCCGTCGGTTCAGCGCACGCACCCGGCGGCGCATCGAGCGCGGTGGAGTGGCCGTCGCTACCATTCGAGGAGGGCCTTTTGCGCCGCCGCCGCCAGCGTGGCTGCGCCCAGCGGCAGACAGCGTTCGTCGATGTCGAAGCGCGGCGAGTGGTGGCTGCGCGGGTCGCCTTCGATGCCGGCGCCCAGCCAGAAGAAACAGCCCGGCGCTTCCTGCGCCAAGAAGGCGAAGTCCTCGGCGCCCATCATCTGGTCGGCGGCCGCTATCGCGTCGGCGCCCACCGTCGACTTCGCCGCTTCCCGGACCAGGTCCGTCAGTTGCGCATCGTTTACCACCGGCGGATTGCCGGCGCGGATCTCGATTCGACCTTCTCCGCCAAGCGCGCCGGCGATGGCGAAGGCACGCCGCAACTCCTCGTGCAGCAGGTCGCGGACTTCGAAGCTGAAGTAGCGGAGCGTGCCCTCGAGGTTCACCCGCGCGGCTATGATGTTCTCCGCCGTGCCACCCTCGATCATCCCGAACGTGATCACAGCCGGCTCCAGCGGGTCCACGCGGCGCGACACGATAGTGTGCGTCGCCTGAATCACCTGGCCGGCGATCATGATGGCGTCGAGGCCCTCGTGGGGCAGCGCGGCGTGGGCGTTGGCGCCGATCACTGTACCGCGCAGCGTGTCATTCCCCGCCATCAGCGGGCCCTCGCGGAAGAGCACCAGCCCCACCGGCGATTCCGAGGCCACGTGCAGCCCGATCACGGCGTCCACGTTTTTCATCGCGCCGTCCTCGATCATTCGCTTCGCACCCCCGACGTTCTCCGCATCGGTGGTCTCTTCCGACGGCTGAAACAGCAAGCGGATGCGTCCGTCGGGCAGCGCGCCGTTGCTGGCGTTATCGGCCAGCAGCCGCGCCGCGCCCAACAAGCAGGTCACGTGTGCATCGTGGCCGCAGGCGTGCATGACGCCGTCGTTCTGAGAGCGATAGGGTACTTCGTTGGTCTCGAGGATGGGCAGCGCGTCCATGTCGGCACGCAGCGCCACCGTGCGGCCTTTACCCGTCACCAGCTCGCCGATGCAGCCGGTCACTCCGACGCCGGTGCGGACCGCGTAGCCCATCTCGCGCAAACGGTCCGCTACGAGCGCCGCGGTGCGGGTCTCCTGGAACGCCAGCTCCGGGTGGGCGTGGATGTCGCGCCGAGTCTCGACCAGCTCCGGCGCGATCGCTTCCGCCTTCGACAGCAGCTCCATCCTCCTCCTTCACCGTGATGTGGGCGCAACCCGCACACTTTAGGCAAACTGACCCCCTCTTCGCCAGCCCGACTACCGATGTACGGGCGGACTGACGTGCTCGCACACTGGCGCACCCGCGTCCTCGGCCTTAGTTACATGTGTATGCCCGACGACCTTTTTGACGAGCGGCTCACCGAGCAGCGCAACCCTCGCACACGTGAGATCGACCGGGCCGATCCACTAGCCATCGTCGATCTCATCAATGCGGAGGACCGCACGGTCCCCGAAGCGGTGCGCGCCGAACGCGAGAACATCGCCCGGGCGATGGAGATAGCGGTGGACTGCTTCAAGCATGGCGGTCGTCTCATCTATATAGGAGCGGGGACCAGCGGCCGGCTGGGCGTGCTCGATGCTGCAGAGTGCCCGCCCACGTTCGGCTCCGACCCCGAGATGGTCCGCGGACTCATCGCCGGTGGCCAGATTGCGCTGGTGAGAAGTCAGGAAGGCGCGGAGGATCGGGCCGCCGATGGCGCAGCGGCGCTGGACGAGGTCGAGGTCGGCGCCGGCGATTTCGTCTTCGGTATCGCCACGTCGAGCACCACACCGTACGTGCGCGGCGCCCTCGCGCACGCGGCAAAGTTGGGCGCCCGCACCGGCTTCCTCTGTTGCACCGAGCCCGGCGAAGAGATGCGGCAGCTGGTCGACGTCTGCGTCGTGCCGCTGGTCGGTCCCGAGGTGATCGCCGGCTCGACCCGCATGAAGGCGGGCACGGCGACGAAGCTGGTGCTCAACACGTTGACGACCGGCGCGATGATTCGCTTGGGCAAGGTCTATGGCAACTTGATGGTCGACCTGCAGGCGATGAGCGACAAGCTGATCGATCGCAGCCGCCGGATTATGATGGCGGCGACGGGCTGTTCTCTGGAGGATGCATTGCAGCGCATCGAGGAGGCCGGCGGCTCGGTGAAGCTTGCCATCGTGATGGAGAAAGCGGGCGTTCGCCCGGAGGTGGCCGAGCTTTATCTGGCGGAGTCGGACGGCTTGGTTGGGCGGTCGATCGAGATCGCCGAGGGCGAAGCAGAGTTCGCGAAGTCCGGTGCCAGTCCGTTCGCGCCCTACGCGACGGCGCCGCCCAACCAGGAGAGTATCGAGCGCACGCTTTCACTGCTTCGCGAACTTCCCCGTCAGCTGTCCGAGTTGGTTGCGGACGTGGAGACAGGAGCGCTTCGCCTGCGACCGGACGATGAGAGTTGGTGCGCCAAGGAGCACGTCGAGCATCTCATCGACTGCGATCAGATGATGGGCGCGCGGATCTCGGCGATTCTAGGAAGTGACAACCCGGCCATCGCCAACCGCGATGACGAAGAGGCGAACCGCGTCATCTTCGATACGGGCGCCCGCGGTGCGCCCATCGACATGTTGCTGAGACGGCTGGCCGAAGGGCGCGCGGCGCTGGCCTTCCAGGTCGAGGGGACGGGCGCCGACAGCTTCGCCCGAACCGGAGAACACGAGATGTACGGCGCCATCTCTCTCTACCAGGTCCTCAGGCACCTGGTCTGGCACGACGAGAACCATCTGCAGGCGATCCAACGTCTGCTCAACCCCTAAGAACCCGACATGGCAGAGCGATATCTCGGCATCATGTCCGGCACGTCGCTGGACGGCGTCGACGCGGCGTTGGTCGAAGTCGACGTGGGAGCGGATGGTAACCTGGGCGCGCGGCTCGAGGCTTTCCTCTCGATCCCCTACGACGAAGAACAGCGGCAGCTACTTAAGCACTGTCGGCTGAACGTACTGTTGGGCGAGTGGTTCGCCGCCGCGGCCGAGCGCCTGCTTGAGGAATCCGGCCTGAACGCCGCCGCCGTCGCCGCCGTCGGCAGCCACGGACAGACGGTGTGGCACGATCCGCCGGCGCCCGATCGAATCGGCTCGACGCTGCAGCTGGGCGAGCCCGCCATTATCGCCGAACGATTGGGCGTGCCGGTCGTCTCGGACTTCCGCGCTCGTGACGTGGCGGCGGGCGGCCAGGGTGCGCCGCTCGTCCCGCTGGTCGACCAGCTGCTGTTCACCGTGCCCGATAGCACTCGAGCGCTGCAGAACATCGGTGGCATTGCCAACGTGACGCTGCTGCCACCCGAGGGTTCGAGCGAACCGGTGATCGCGTTCGACACGGGGCCCGGCGTGGCGGTCGTCGACGCGGTTGTGGAGATCGTCAGCGAAGGATCGGAGACGTTCGACCAGGACGGCCGGCGTGCCATGCAGGGTCGCGTGAGCGAGGAACTGATCACCGCGCTGCTCGACGATCCCTACTTTGCCGAGCCGCCGCCGAAATCCACCGGCCGCGAGCGATACGGGGAGCGCTACGCCATCGACCTCATCGGGCGGGGCAGGGAACTGGGTCTGAGCGATGACGATCTGGTGGCCAGCGCCACGGCGTTTACAGCGCAAGCGATCGCCGACGCCTACGGCACCCTATTGCCGGAGCAGTTGACGCCTGGCGAGTGCTTCGTGTCGGGCGGCGGCGCCAGCAACCCGGCGCTGATGCAGATGCTCGCCCGCCGGCTGGACCCCATCCCGGTGACCGACCTCTCCGCCCTCGGTTGGAACCCCGACGCAAAGGAAGCCGCCGCCTTCGCCATCCTCGCCCACCTGTTCCAGGCCGGCGTGCCGGGCAACCTGCCGTCGGTGACGGGCGCCGCCGGACCTCGCGTTCTCGGTAAACTGACGCCGCCATGAACCCGGCCCGCCTAGTCTTCCCCGCCATCCGCTGGAACGGGCGCGACCTGGAGGAGGTCTGGCCCGAGGTGCGGAGCGCGGTGGAGCTGGGTGTGGGCGGCTTCGTTGTTTTTGGTGGCAGCGTCACCGCCATGGCGTCGCTTGTGACCCGCGCCAGGGAACACGCAGGCCGACCTCTGCTGTTCGCGGCCGACCTGGAGCGCGGCGCCGGGCAACAGTTCGAAGAAGCGACGCGGCTGCCGCCGGCTGCGGCGCTGTCGGGCCTGGACGACCAATCGCTGGTCGATGCGGCGCGACTGACGGCGCAAGAAGCGGCGTCGGCCGGCGTGGGCTGGGTGCTGGCCCCGGTGGCCGATCTCGACATCGAGCCGACCAACCCGATCATCGGAACCCGCAGCTTTGGCTCCGGTGCGCTATCGGTGGCCGACCAGGTTAAAGCCTGGGTGTTGGCGGCTCAGGCGGAAGGCGTCCACGCCTGTGCCAAGCACTTCCCCGGCCACGGTCGCACCACGGTCGATTCGCACCAGGCGCTGCCCGTCGTCGAGGTCAGCCGGGACGAGCTGGCGACGGACCTGGCGCCGTTCCAGGCGGCGATCGACGTGGGCGTGCGCTCGATCATGATGGCCCACGTCGCCTTCCCGGCCATCGATCCGACGGGTCGGCCGGCCAGCCTGTCGATGGCGATCATCGGCTTCTTAAGGAAGCGGCTCGGCTTCGGCGGCCTGGTCGTCACCGATGCGATGATCATGGATGCGTTGAAGTCGACCGGCCACACGCAGACCGGGGCAGCAGTGGAAGCGGTGCGCGTCGGGTGCGACGTCATCCTCTATCCCACATCGGCCGAGGCCACCGTCGTTGCGCTCAACGCTGCGTTGACCGACAGCGTGCTGACCGAAGATC
>JBDHHX010000209.1:0-6540 GCA_039589155.1 Gemmatimonadota bacterium
AGCGCGAGGCGTTCGGCGAAAAGGACGACGCCGGCGGTGACCAGCGCGATCCAGAAAACGTAGGTGACGACCTTGCGGAGCTGGTGGCGCTGGTTGATGTCCTCGATGTGGTGATCGATACCGCGCCGGATCAGGCGTGACAGCGCCCAGAAAGCGGCGGCCAGCAGGAAGAAAATCGCGATCTTCTCGAGCGAGCCGCCGGCACTCACCGCCTCCCAGAAGCGGTCCATGATGCCGGGGACCTGCTCGGCCCCCTCTTGCGCTCGCTGGATCGGTGTCTGTATCAGGTCGTATACCATAACGGTGCCAATATGGCTCAGGCACAGGAATAGTGGTAGATGGGCTGGGTACTCCTGCTCGCGCTTCTGCTCGTAATCGTGATCGTGATCGTAATCGGATTAGTGCCTGCTACCGGCGCGATTACGATCACGATTGCGATCACGATCACGAGCACGAGCAACAGCTTTGGGGTAAGGGGCGAGTTGTGAGCGGGGTGGGCGAGGCGAGGCAGAGCGGGTTGAAGATGATCGCGGCGTTTGCGGCGATCTACGTGATATGGGGATCGACCTACCTGGCGATCCGCTTCGCGGTGGAGACGCTGCCGCCGTTCCTGATGACAGCGGTGCGCTTCGTCTTCGCCGGGGGGCTCATGTACCTGTGGGCGCGGCTGCGCGGCGTGGTGCCGCCAACGCGCCTGCAGTGGGCGGCGGCGACGCTGGTTGGTGTCCTCATGTTGGCCATAGGCGTCGGCGGCGTTTCCTGGGCGGAGCAGCGAATCCCGTCCGGCGCCGCGGCGTTGATCGTCGCCGTGGGGCCGCTCTCGATGGTTTTGGTCGACTGGCTGTTCTTCGGCGCCGATCGACCCGACGTGCGGGTATGGGCCGGGATCATTCTGGGCTTCGTCGGCGTGGCCCTGCTGGTCGGGCCGGAGCAGCTAGCGGGCAGCGGCCGCATCGACATGCTGGGCGCCGGCGCCATCCTGTTGGGCACGATCACCTGGTCCTTCGGCTCGCTCTACTCGAGAGGCTCCCAGCTGCCTTCTTCGCCCGTGCTGGCAGCAGGGATGGAAATGATGGCCGGCGGCCTCGTTCTGCTACTCGCCGGTTCGGCGGTGGGCGAATGGGCGCGCCTGGATGTGAACCAGGTCTCGCTGCTGTCCGTCGCCTCCGTCGCCTACCTGTCGATCTTCGGCTCGATCATCGCGCTGGGCGCCTACCTGTGGCTTCTGCGTGTCACGACGCCCGCACGCATCATCACACACGCCTACGTGAACCCGGTGGTCGCCGTGTTGCTCGGCTGGCTTCTGGCCGAAGAACCGCTGAACGCGCGGACGCTGGTTGCGTCGGCGGTGATCATCTGTGGGGTGCTGGTGATTGTCGGGCGAAGAACCAGTGTTGAACAGGTGGAAGTCGAGCACGGATAGACAAAATGTTGTTATTCAACAGCCAACAGCCGACAGCCATCGCTCGACGTTCAAGTTGTTTTCAACGATCAGCGTTCGACGTTCGATTTTCGACTTTCAGCGAAACTATGAACGTTGGAACTAGAAAGTCGATCGTTGGAGGCGCGCAGCGCCGATACAACTCGGACGTCGAGCGATGGCTGTCGGCTGTTGGCTGTTGAACTCAACTCCCCGCAAGCGTCTCGTCATCCCTGACTTTCGGCGCGATCCCGATCCCGGTAAGCCCGTAGGTAATCGCGAACAGAAAGCCGGTGTAGTTCATCACCGCCCACGGCAGGTAGTGAAGCGTCGGCACGTCGAGGGTGGCGGCCATGAAGACGCCGGCGGCCGACCAGGGGATGAGCGGCACCACCACGGTGCCGCTGTCCTCCAGGGTGCGGGACAGGTTCTTGGCGGCCAAACCGCGCTGCCGGTAGGCGGGCGCGAACAGCTCGCCGGGGAGCAGGATCGTCAGGTAGCTGGAGCCGGTGATGAGGGCGGTGAAGATGGTAGAGGCCACCGTGGTGGCGACCAGCTGGCCGGTCGTTCGCGCCGCCCGCAGCAGCATG
The DNA here is from genome assembly GCA_039589155.1 of Gemmatimonadota bacterium. GTDB lineage: Bacteria > Gemmatimonadota > Gemmatimonadetes > Palauibacterales > KS3-K002 > Kutchimonas. The sequence continues at coordinate 2,011 of JBDHHX010000209.1, forward strand.
CCGAGCACGACGTCGAGGCAGCCGGCGCGGCTGACGATTCCGGCGAAGGAGAAGGCAGCGAAGACGATGAGGGTGACCTCCATCATCGGGCCCATGCCGCCTCTCGAGAGCAGGCCGTCCACGGCCGGGTCGCCGGTATGGGCGACGTAGCCGCTGACCATCGCCTCTGCGACGTCATTGATCGATTCGCCCTGGACCGCGATGGCGATGACGCCGGCGATGGCCGATGCCAGCAATATTCCCGGTATCGTCGGTCGCTTCTTGATGGCGAAGTAGAGCACGACCGGTAGCGGCAGTAGCGTCCACGGGCTCATGACGAAGGCGCCGGCCAGCGTGTCGAGGATCGCCTGCACCCGCTCCGGCGACGCACCGCCGCCGCTCCAGGCGCCCACGACCAGGTAGACCAGCAGGCCCAGCGACCAGGCGGGCAGCGTCGTCCAGAACATGTGGCGGATGTGGTCGAACAGGTTCGACTGAGCGGCCACCGGCGCCAGATTGGTCGTGTCGGAGAACGGTGAGATCTTGTCGCCGAAGTAGGCGCCGGCTACAACGGCGCCGGCCGCCGCGCCCAGCGGGATCCCCAGGCCCGCCGCAACGCCCATCAGCGCGATCCCCATGGTGCCCACGGTTCCCCACGATGTGCCGGTGAACAGCGAGACCAGCGAGCAGAGGATACAGGCGGTGGCCAGGAAGAAACGCGGCGAGATGGTGCGGAGGCCGAGCTGGAGGAGTACGGGGATGGTCCCGGCGGCGATCCAGGTGCTGATCAACGCGCCGACGCAGACCAGGATGAGCGCCGCCGGCAGCGCCTTGGCGATCCCCTCGATGATCCCGTCCTGGAGCTCGGCCCAGCTGTAGCCTAGCCGGCTGGCGATGAGCCCGGCGACCGCCGCGGCGACGAGCAGCAGAACCTCGATGCGGAGTTTGTAAACGCCGTAACCCAGGCCGAGAAGGAGCGCCATTACGAGGAAGGGGAGGACGGCCTCGAGGGTTGTTGGTTTTCGGTGATCTTCTGGTGCGTTGCTCGTGGTCACTGCGTCTCCACTCCCTTTTTCAACAGCCGACAGCCAACAGCCATCGCTCGACGTCCATGTTGTATCGACGCTTCGCGCCTCCATCGATCAACGACCAACTTTCGACGTTCAGTGTATCCTTGATCGTCGAACGTCGAACGTCGAACGTCGAACGTTGATCGTTGAAAAACAACTTGAACGTCGAGCGATGGCTGTTGGCTGTTGGCTGTTGAATTTCAACATCATCACCCGTGCCGCATCCATCTCACCAGCTCAGGAAGCGTCGGTCGCTTACCGGTCATCAAGAGGCCGAGCCGGTAGATGCGGCCGCCCAGCCAGGCGACGACGAAGATCGATATCAGCTGAAGCAAGAAGACGACCGGGATCTCCCACGGCTGCACGGCTCCCAGCACGTAGCGGGCGAGGAACAGCACGGGCGTGAAGAAGGGAATCCACGACATCACGGTCGAGATCGTGCTGCTGGGCGAATCGAGCACGATGATGATCACCATGAGCGGCATGATCGCCAGCACGGTGACGGGGATCTGAAGCTGCGAAGCCTCCTGTTCGGTGCTGGCGATGGCGCCCACCGATGCGTACATGCCGCCGAAGAGGAAGAAGCCGGTCAAGAACAGACCGAGGAAGATGACCAGCGTGTCGATCCCGATGGGCAAGTTCTGCATCGATTCGATGTCGGCGAAGGCACCTCCGGCGGCGACGTACAACAGGAAGCCGGCTACGAGCGACAGCCAGATTGCCAGCTGCGTTAGTCCAACCGCGCCGACACCCAGCGTTTTGCCCAGCATCAACTGCCAGGGCCGCACGCTCGAGAGGATGATCTCCACCGTCTTGCTCGCTTTCTCGGCGACGGCGGCGCGCAGCATCATCGAGCCGTAGAGCAGCACGACGGTATATATGATCAGTCCCAGAACGTGGGCGGCGATTACGGCCTGGCCCTGGTCGCGGGCGGCGCCCTCCTCAGTCAGCCGGTAGGTCTGCAGCGTCACGCGACGGGTCAGCTCGGCGGCGGCGGCGGGTTCCAGCCCCAGGTCCCGGGCCCGGACCCGCTGCACCGCGGCTGTCACCGCCGCCGAGAGTCCTTCCGCCGGGCTGAGCCCCTCGCGGGTCCAGTACTCGGCGTCACCGCTGGTCAGTACGCCGGCCGGCAGGAACACGTAGCCGTCGAGTATCCCGTCCTGCACGCGCTGACGTAGAACCTCGCGGACATTTTCGCTTTCGGCCCGCGGCGCGGGAACGAAACGGAAGCGACCGCCGCTGAACGCGTCAGTGTCGAGCAACTCGCGCATCACCTGCCCCGACTCGTCGACCACGCTGACGCTGATCGCACGCTGCGTGCTGCGGCTGGCCAGCAGAATGGGGAAAGCCATGGCGCCGATGAGCAGGGTCGGCGCCAGGATGGTGCTGACGATGAACCACTTGCTCCGGACCCGGGCCAGGTACTCGCGACGGACGACGGCCAGCAGCTTATCCACGGGCGCGCGCGACGAAGATTTCGTGGAGTGACGGTTCGCTGACCTCGAAGCGACTGATCACGGCGCCGTCGCGAATGGCGGCTTCAAGCAACTGTCGCGGCTCGACGTCCTCGGCCAGTGACACCGCGTAGTGGGTCCCCCGGTCGTCGATGCTCGAGCTCAGCCTCGAGTCCTTCAAGAAACCGCCGTCGCCTTCGAATGAGATGAGCACACGTCGTTGACCGGCCAGCCACGCTTCGCGCTTGATCTCGGTCAGCGAGCCGTCCAGCACCTTGTTGGCATCCTTGATCATCACGACGCGCTCACAAAGACGCTCGGCCTGATCCATGTTGTGGGTAGAGAACAGTACGGTGGCGCCGCGCTCATTCTGCTCGACCACGATTTCCTTCAAAATGTCGACGTTGAGTGGATCGAGACCGGAGAAGGGCTCGTCGAGAACCAAAAGATCGGGCTCATGAAGCACGGTGCCGATGAACTGGACCTTCTGCTGCATCCCGCGCGACAAATCCTGCACCCGCTTGTCGGCCCAATCGCCGAGATCGAGCCGCTCCAACCAGCTCGTCGCACGTTCCGTCCCCACGGCTCGCGGCGTGCCCTTGATCTCGCCCAGGAAGACGAGGTGTTCCAGCACCTTCATCTTGGGATAGAGACCCCGCTCCTCCGGCAGGTAGCCGACGCGGTCCCGTGTCTCGGGCGTCAAAGATCCGCCCAGCACCTGAACGCTACCGCTATCGGCGCCGATGATGTCGAGGATGATGCGGATCGTCGTGGTCTTTCCGGCGCCGTTCGGGCCCAGCAATCCACAGATCGTCGCCCGCGGGACCTCGAGGTCGAGCTGGTTCACCGCGACCTTGAGCCCGTAGTTCTTTTGGATTCGTTCGAGCTTGACCGCGAGGCCGTTGGTGGAGGTCATGGTGTGCGATCCTAAGCCGCGCGAGTCCGCGTCCGCAAGTGTGTGTCCAGGACTACGACTAAGACTAGGATAGGATTAGGACTAGAACTATGACTAGGACCGCAGGGGAGTCCTAGTTCTAGTCGTAGTCGTACTCCTATCCTAGTCGTAGTCCTAGTCGTTCCAACACGATTTCAATACCTTTCCGCCCGATGAGTCAGACTGCACTTATCGTCGAGCTCTTGCTGGTCGTGTCGATCGTCGCGATCGTCGTCCAGTACATCCGCCTGCCTTACACGATCGCGCTGGTCCTCGCCGGCGTCGCCGTCGGGCTCTTGCCCGAAGTTCCGGCGCTACCCGTCGACCCGCATCTGTGGCTGCTGATTCTCCTGCCACCGCTTCTCTTCGAGGGCACCATCAACATGGACCTCGAAGTACTGCGGCGGTACGCGACGCCGGTGGGTCTTCTGGCACTGCTCGGCACGTTGATCCAGGTGCTGCTGCTGTCGCTGGTCTTCTATCACATCCTGGACCTTCCGGCACCGCTGGCCACGCTGCTCGGCGTGATGCTGAGCCCCACCGATCCGGTCTCGGTGCTTTCGCTGTTCAAGGAACACGGTGTCGCCCGCGGCCTGCAGACGATCGTCGAAGGCGAGTCGGTGTTCAACGACGGGATCGCCGTTGTGCTGTACATGATCGTGCTGGAGGTAATCCTGCACGATGTGCCGATCTCGTTCATGGGCAGTACGATCGAGTTCGTCAAAGTTGTGGCGGGCGGCGCGCTGGTCGGTCTGGTCCTCGGTTACCTGACGCATCGGCTCTACACCACGATCGACGACCATCTGATCGAGGTCGGGATCTCGGTCGTGCTCGCCTACGGGTCGTACCTCGTGGCCGAGCGGCTTGAGGTTTCCGGCGTCATAGCCGTCGTCGTCGCCGGACTCATCATCGGGAACTACGGCCGCATCTTCTCCATGAGCCCCAGTACGCGGCTCAGCCTGAAGCACTTCTGGGAGGTCGGTTCGTTCCTGATCAACGGCCTGCTCTTCCTGCTCATCGGGCTCAGCGTCGAGCGCGGCCAGCTGCTGGGTTACTCGAGCCAGATCGCCATCGTCTTCGCCGTCATGGTGCT
>JBDHHX010000210.1:0-6530 GCA_039589155.1 Gemmatimonadota bacterium
CGGGCAACGTATCGGTCAGGTAAAGGATGTCCTTGATGTCTTCCTCTGTCATCCGCCGCTCGACGCCGGCCGCCTCGACCTCGGCTTCCGGGTCGAGGGCCAGGCGCGCCGAGTCGAAGACGATGATGTAGTCTTCAGGCGTATAGTAGCCCGCGGCGTTGAACAGTCGCGACGAGATCACGCCGGCCGCGCTCGCCAGGTGCAAGTTGCCTTTCGGATCGAACTTGACGATGTAGCGATCGCCGCGGGCGTCGCGGATCGTGAATCCCGGCGAGATGCCTGCCGCTTTGCCCGCGATAACGGTCAACTCGCGCGACGTATCAGGACCTACAGTCGTTGGCCCGCGGGCGACGTCATCCGGCGTCATGCCGCCAAGGCCGATGCGGTGCTGGAACCAGGCAGAGTTCACCACGTCGTCGAAGCGAGTTATGTTAATCGCTTCATGCTTCTGGTCGACCATACGTCTGAGACTGAACCCGTAGCCGATCTCACCGCCGGCGGCCACAAGGATTAGACGCTTGACCTCGTTGATCTCCCTTTCCTTCGGCCGCTCAATCGGCAGTGTATCGGCGAAGGCGATGGGCTCGAGCGGTAACGACGTTGTCGTTCGCGACGATGCACACGCTGACACGCCAGCGGCGACAGCGATAACTGCCAGAAGCCTGGTTCGGTGAGTTCCGGCCATCGCGATTGCCATCAGAATGCCGTGCTCAGACTGGCGCGCAGACGGATGCCCTCATCGCCGAAAGCCATGTAGCCGCCCATACTGCTACCCTCAATGGTGACCAGCCGAAAGCCGAATCCGATGCTGCGCCGCATGTTCTTGAGCTGGATGTCGAAAACACGATCCGCCACCGACCCGCTGTCGTAGAAGAGAAAACTCTCGGCGCGTGATCGCCCGTGGAGCTCCTGCCAGACCTCCCAACGCCATTCGACCATGAACGCGGCCATCGCCAGGTGACGGAAACGCTGTTGGCTGTAGGCACGGCCGCCCTGCTCGCTGCCCATGGCTGCCAGGTGATAGAACGGAACACCTTCACCCTTCTGTCCGCGATTCGTCTCCGTCATCCCCTGGATGGCTAGTTGTTGCCTCGTGTTCAGCGGCAGGTAGAAGAACAGGTTCGTCTCGATTCGCTGAAAGTCGGAGTCCGTTCCTTTGATGCCGCGGTAGTACTGATATCCCGCCGTCAGGTTGAGGCCGCGGCGCTGCAGGCCTCTGGCGTACGTGAGGTCGAGTCCGATCGAGGCGCCAGCGCGCACGTACTTAACGCGCTCACTTACACCGTAGAGCTCCGATCGCCGCGTGTCCTGAATGTCGGTGGTGCGACCGGAAAACCCGCGGTCCACCCGGTTGTCCTCGTACGCCAGGTCGCCCGCCAACAGCAGCATTGCCGACCTGCTCACCCGTTTGCGTGTCGCACCGTTCAGCGAGACGGTCTGTTGGTCCCAGAGGTAGTCGTTCCGCTCATCTCTCTCGGTATCGACTCCGACGCCGTAAAAGTAGGGCTCTGCGTTGCGCCAGAACGTGTACGCCGCTTCCAGTGACTGCCCGCTCGGGTTCTGAAGCAACAGGCCGGCCCGGTGGCGCTGCGATAGGCGTATCGAGACCGCCGACTCCAGGAAGAACGGCGGCAGTCCGCCGTAGCCGAGACGCACGGCGATGCCGCTGCGCGGTCCGATCGTGCCCAGGCCCGCTCGTACACCGGCGTTTTGCAGCGTTACAACGATGGGGATCGGCTTCGGGTCAGGCTTGATGGCGAATCCCGCCAGCTCGGCGAACCCGAGACCCAGGAGGTGCAGCGGAAAGAACAGTACCTTGAAGGGGAGAGCGACGGCATCGACCGCGTCGAAAGGCGGCTTGGCCGGAGGGCGTTGCAGCGTGTCGCGGATCGCGTCCGCCTGTTCCGGCGTGACCGGTCCGTCGCTGCCACTCTGTGCCCAACCGCTTTCGGTGGCAACAAAAAGCCCCGCCACCACGGTTGCGGCGACGGCTAACCGGTGCGCAGGGCTCAAGACTCGTCCTCCTCATCTTCTAGCACGCGCTTCAGCGCTTCCCGATGCTCTGCGTCGGAGAAGAGCGTCGCACCGGTCTTGATTAGGTCCGAAACCACGTCGTCCAGCGACCTGAGTGATTTCTCCCGCTGGTACTCGCTGACGTCGCCTATGAATGGCCAAAGCTTCTTCCTCACGTCGGCCGGCAGCACCTGCTCCAGGTACTCGAGCGAGAAGCTCTTCAGCCGCTCGTCGTCGAGTAGGACACCATTGAACGCTGACTTCACCACCTCGGGCTCCAGCACCAGGCTCAGCAGCCGGAACGTATGCTCCAGGCTCAACTCTCCTCGCACGCCTACCCGTTCGGCCACCAACTCGTCCTTCTCGGCGTCATCGAGGAGCTTCTGCATCTCCCACACCGCTCGACCGCGCCCGATCTCATTGCGCACCGCTTCCCATATCAGCGACTCGTCCCAGCGTGTCGAGGTCGGCATGTTGCGCCGGCGACGTCGCACCAGTGCGATCGCTGCTCGATAGCGGATTTCGAAACGATTCGCGCTCAGCGCAGCTATCAGTGCATCGTCCGCTTCCGCGCCGCCCATCCGTGCCAGAATCCGCGGTATTCGTCGACGGATCACGAAGTCCGCGCTCTCACTGCGTAGTTGGCTCGCCAGGTGAGGGACGGCCACGTCGCCTGCTGTGAGCAGCGCGACGATCACCCGGTCGACCAGGGGATCTCTGGCAAGCAGCCGCGCCAGCGACGGGATGTGGTCGTCCTGCCACTCGAGGTTCTGCTCCAGAACGCGGGCCACGGCCTTCAGGTCCTGGGAGATCAGCGTTGCGCGAATGGCGTCGGCGTCGGAGACGGGTTCGTCGGTGACCTTAGCATCCGGCTTTCCGTCGGTGTCATCCGGAGTGAGGTCTTCTTCGATGAGCGAGCGGAGATCGAGGCGCGTGAAGGTGCCGCTCAAGAGGTCCCTGCTCTCCAGCCGCACCGTTGCGGCCTGCGCCGCGGCGCGCTCACCGCTCGCCTGCAATTGATCCCTCACCGTATCGAAGTACTGCTTGCCCATCCGTCGATTCAGATAGATGAGCGCGGCGGAGAGAGCGATGATGAAGATGGAGAGGAACCGCGACTGCATGCCGCTGAGCGTGACGAGCAAGAAGATGATTGCGGCGCCCAGGCCTTCGCCGATGGAGTCGACCACCGAGTCGATGAACGTCTTGGTCTTGCGACGAACCAGAGGCGGCACCGGCACGTAAATAACTTCCAGCGCGGAGCGATAGACGGACTTGCGAAGCGACGCATCGGCGCCTCGCAGGCCGGTGATCAGATACAGGCTTGGCACCACCAGCATTCCCAGGGAACCAAGCATCAGGACCATCGGGAGCACCGCCAGGGCCCAGGCGACGCCGGCCAGGGCGAGGAAGCGGGACACCAGCAGTAGCTGGATCCCCAGGGAAATGCCGCCCGTCCAACCGTAGAACGCGCCGAAGAAGCTGGCGAGCCCTTCCCCCGACTCGAAGTTGCTCTGCGCGAAGTCCTTGAACTGATAGTCGAGCAGCGTGGTCGCCACCGCGACGGCGAAAACGATTCCGGCGATGGTCCGCAGATGCGGTGTCTTCAGAGTGAGCGCAAAGCTCTCTCGCATCGACGTCTTCGTCCTCTCGCCGGCCTCCTGGCCATCGAGCGCCCGTAACGGCGGCAACAGGCTCTGAATGACGAAGAACACCGCGATGATGCCGATGAGCACGAGTACGAGTCGCGGAAGTCCGAATCTGGAGAGCCAGAGCAAGGAGTTGCCGGCTACCATGGCTCCGGCCGTTCCGCCGGCGCCGATCAAACCGAACAACCGTTTGGCGCCCCTAACCGCGAAATACTCCGAAGTGACCACCCAGAACCCGGACGTGAGGAGCAGCGTCCCCAGGGCGGTCCAGAGGTAGAAAGCGACGATCTCCCAACCGGTCAGTTCGCTCCGTCCGACGAACGGCCATAACAGTGCAAGCCCTGCGGCGAGCACGGCCATCAGCGCCATCAGTACCTTGCGCGGGGAATGCTGCGAGAGCAGGCGGGCGAACAGGCCGACAATGGGAATGCTGAGGACGCTGACGGTGACGATGATATACGGCAGCGTTTCGACGTCGTAGGTCGACAAGTAGAGCGCATCACGTATCGCGCGTGCCAGGATCACAAAACTCATGACCAGGAACGCGCCGAGGAACGCAAGCGTGACGTTGCGGACCTCGTTGGGGCGAATGTCTAGCCAGACGGCAAGCCGCTGCAAAATCGTCACGCCAGGGTTCTCTCCTGGCCGGTCCTTTTTCGCTGTTTCATTGGGCGAATGAATAGCAGAAACGCTGCGCTGGGGCCATAGTCGTATGGCCCCGGCGTTGGCTTACCTGGCGTCTTTCGTAGGGGAAAGAAAGTCCGTGACTTTCGACATCGATGCTTCGGCGTCGGCCACCAGCTCGGGCGCGGGGAAGAAGCACATCTGGTCACGAGCCTCGGCGTTGACGATGCCGTGCAGGTCCCACCACTCGTGGGCCCGGTCGCGGTTCCATTGCTCTTCCAGGGGCACGTTCTCCAACGCTCGCCGCATCTCGCGGGCCGTCTGGTAGCGATCCCCGGGCTTCTTCTCCAGGCACTTCATCACGATGGCCTCGAGCTCGGTCGGGATCGACAGCTCGGTCACCTGGGAGGGACGTTTCGGAATCGTCTTCACGTGGTCGATAACCACCTCGACGCTGGATCCCGATACGAAGGGCGGCTGGCCGGTGAGCATCCAGTAGGCGACGCCTCCCAGGGCGTAGAGATCGGCGCGCCCGTCGACTTGCTCGTCGCCGTACACGGTCTCCGGGGCGATGAAGCGCGGCGTGCCAAACAGCATCCCGGTCTTGGTGATCGCGCTCGCCGTGTCGCTCCCTATCTGCTTGGCGAGCCCGAAGTCGAGAACCTTGACGAAGTCGTATATGCCGCCGCGCCGCGTTAGGAAGATGTTGGATGGCTTGATATCGCGATGGATGATGTTGCGCTCGTGAGCCTCGGCCAGCGAGTCGCAGACCTGTGTCAGGGCGTGGATCGTGCGCGCCGGTGAAAGCGCTCCGTGTTTCTCTACCAGCTGCTGCAGGTCGAGCCCCTCCAGAAACTCCATCGCGTAGTAGAGCAGATGATCCGGCGTGCGGCCTACATCGTAAATCGTGATCGTGTTAGGGTGCGTCAACGTCGCCGACAGCCTTATCTCACGCTCGAACCGGGCAAGCGCCGTTTGGGCGCCATCCGTCCCCGGCGTCACCACTTTGACCGCCGTCGGGCGGCACATCAACGAGTGCTGGGCAAAATACACCGTTCCCATTCCGCCCTCGCCCAACTCGCTGTGGATCAGGTACTTGCCCAGCTGCTTCGCCCGGTGCGCCGTCTTCGTCAGAGCATAGAGGGTATGGCTCACGAACGCGGAGGTACCGCCCAGGATCGCGATGGCAACGACACCCCAGATCGTGCGGTTGCGCGCCGCTTCCGCCCCTCCGAGCTCCGCCCAGTAGGCCTGGTACTCGGGTAACGTCGAGTAGACGATACCCTGCAGAAAGAGAAACCAGATCGCCGCCAGCGCCGCCAGCGCCCACTGGTGGCTGGGCCGCCACGGGATGAACGCCGCCGCGAGAAAGAGAAGTAGCGACACGCCGAAGAGCGGATCGGCGGCGGGATCGAACGCGACGCTGTTGTAGATCACGAGTACCAGGTTGAAAGCGACCGTGCCGAAGGCGATGGTGTGCAGGAATCGGTAGCTCTTGCTGCACACCGAGTACAGCAGCGCGAGGGCGATGGCGAACGAAGCCGCGTGCGCCGCCCTGTTGGTCAGCCAGCCGAAGTGCCTCAGCTCGCTCTCGAAGCCGGACTCCATCGAGGGGACGAACAGGCCGACGATCAGCGCGATCAGGCTGATGGCCAGACCCGTGGCGAAGAGCAGCCGGCAGCGCTCCCACAGCAGTTGCAGCCGCTCGTCCTCGAAGGACCCAGAAGTCGAGAAGGGACCCGACAGCGCTCGCTCGATGACCTGATCGTTCTCTGCCATGTTCTGTATCGACTCCGATTCGTCAGCTGTCGGGCTCGAAGATGAACTGGGAGATCCCACGGTTCGATAGACTTTCTTCCTCGCTTGCAGCTGCGGCTGGTCGCGTCTCGACGGCCAGGCCGTGCAAGTCCCACCACTCGCGTGCCCGCGACTGGGTCCAGAGCTCTTCGAACGAGATAGCCCGCAAGGCGGCTTCGAGCTCGGCGGCCGATTGGAACCTCAACTCCGGCTTCTTCTCGAGACAGGTCATGATGATCTCGTCGAGCTCCCGCGGGATCGGTAGCTCGGTGACCATGGAAGGCGGCTTCGGAATGGCCTTCATATGGTCGATCAACAGTTCGACGCTCGAGGTCGAATCGAATGGAGGCCGGCCGGTGACGGTGAAGTAGGCGACGGCTCCAAGACAGTAGATGTCCGAGCGACCGTCGACTTCGACGCCGGAGACGGCCTCTGGCGAGATGTATCGTG
>JBDHHX010000211.1:0-6458 GCA_039589155.1 Gemmatimonadota bacterium
ACCTCAGTCGCCTAGAGCCTCCAGGACCCTATCGCCATGACCCTTCGGCTTCACCCTGGCGAACACGGCCTCTATCTGTCCTTTCTCATCGATCAAGAAGGTCGTCCGCAGAATTCCCTCGAACGTCTTTCCATACATCTTCTTCTCGCCCCAGGCACCATAGGCCTCCGCCACCGCGTGGTCGGGATCGCTCAGCAGTACGAACGGCAGATCGTACTTCGTTCGGAACTTCTCATGCGATTTCAAGCTGTCCGGGCTCACGCCCAGTACTACCGCTCCTTTGCGTTCGATATCCGGCGCCCGATCGCGAAACTCGCACGCCTGCGTCGTGCAGCCCGACGTGTCGTCCTTGGGATAGAAGTAGAGAATCACCTTCTTGCCGCGCAGACCGGAGAGCTTGACCGAATCGCCAGTATCCGACTGCAACTCGAAGTCCGGTGCAGTTAAGCCAACTTCTAGCATCGACTCCTCCTGTATGTGCCTGGCCCGGCCGCTACGACTAGCGGCCCAACCGCGTCCTGGCAAGGTCCCTTGCCAGCGCCATGTACCAGACGCTATCCCTATCGGGCAGCCCCAGACACGAGAGACCAGAATGAACCCCGACAAGTGGACCCCCGAACGCATAGACGATATCGCCGATTACTGGGCTGACAGGCTTGTCCTCGAGGCGGCCAGCCTGGACATACACGATCTGCTCGCCCCCGGATCGCTCACGGCGGAAGAGCTCGCCGAGCGCTTGGGGCTCGAGTACCGTGCCGCCGTCCTCTTCCTCGACGCACTCACCGCCCTGCAGCTCCTCAAGAAAGAAGAGGACCGCTACTCGAACACCGGCGCCGCGGAACGCTTCCTGGTTTCCAGTTCGCCCGACTACATGGGCCACCGGCTCAAGGCCGCCAGGTACAACTGGGAGCTCTGGTCGCAGCTGACGGAAGGACTGCGCATCGGCACCCGGCAGCGAGAGAAGAGCATCTTCCGTGAGGATCCGGTGGCCGCACGTAATCTGCTGCTCGCACTGCACCGCGACGCCAGATCGAGAGCGGCCGACATACTGACCGCCGGCACCCTCGACCTGGAGAGCTGCCATCGAATGCTCGATCTGGGTGGAGGCGCCGGTACGTACTCGGTCTCTTTTTGCCGCGCCTTCCAGCAGCTTCACGTGACGCTTGTTGACCGACCGATAGCGGCGGCGGTGGCCCGCGATGTGGTCGCATCGGCAGGCCTCGAGGACAGGATCTCAGTCCTCGAGTACGACGTCGATGACGGCGAGCTACCGTCCAGCTACGACTTCATCTGGATATCGAACGTGATTCACGCGCGCAGCTACAATGCCAACCGGGCGCTCCTGGAGCGCCTGTACAGTCGGCTCGAGAAGGGCGGCACGATCGCGATCCACGACATGATTCTCGAGGAGGACCGGGTCAGCCCGGCCCGTGGCGCCGTATTCTCTCTTCACATGCTGCTCAGCAACGGGGTCGGCCGCTGCTACACGTACCAGGAAGTCCACGACTGGTTGGAGAACGCGGGCTACCGGGAAATCCGGTGGATCCGCGACGACGACGACATGTCAATAGTGACTGGATTGCGATGAGGATCGAGGACAGGGAGATTGCGCGGCTCCGCGATCGGCACAACGCACACGTCAAGGCGTGGAACGAGTTCGACCTGGGCGCGCTGGGCGAGATCTATGACCCGAACTGCCTGATATTCGACACCATTCCACCGCCCTACTTTAAGAACCTGAACGAGTTCCTCACCTACCTTACGCCGGTGCTGCAGTCCTATACGAAATTCGAACTGCGCACCTTCGACCACATCGTTCGCGTCGACGAGCGGCGCGACGATCGGATCGGCTGGATCACATCACGTTACGAGGTCTGCGCGCGGCGCGGCGAGGGCGTCCACCGGAGATGCGGCCGCTGGACGGAAATCTACGAGAAGCGTGACGACGCCTGGAAGTTGATTCACCTCCACTCCTCCGACGACCCCGAGAACACTTAAGTCTCTTCCTAAAAGAGGTCGAGCTGGGGATCCAGTTCTTCCGGCTCGGTGACCGGCTGACCCAAGTGCTTGAGGAGCGTTCGCGCGCTGGCCGGCGAGTGGCCCTCGTAGTGGTTGTTGAAGAATCCGTAGATCTCACGCACCTGGCCTGACAACTCGCGCAGGACGCCCGCCCAGCCACTGATATCCGACGAGCGATCGAACAGCGCCTCCGCGTAGCTCTCAAGGTGGGGACGTTCGCCCAGCCAGCGGAAGTAGGCGATGTCCGATGTCGGCGACAGCGCAGCCTTCATCACCTGCTTGCGTGGGATCCACGGCCCATCGGACAGCGCCAGCGCCACGCCGGCCGATCTCAGCAGTTCCATCACCTCGCCGGTCAGCCAATCCTTGTGCCGGAACTCGACGGCGAAAGCGAAGCCGCTGGGAAGACGTTTGACGAACGACTCGAGCGCGGGCCGGCTGGATGGCGTGAAGTCGGGCGGTAATTGGACCAGGATGACGCCCAGCTTCTGTCCCCGAGGCTCCGCCCGCTTGAGGAACGTGCTTACCACCTCGTCGCCACCACGCAGCCGATGCTCGTGAGTCACCTCGCCGGGCAACTTGAGTGCGAATCGGAACGACTCCGGCGTACGCTCGCGCCAGCCCATGAAGTACGACGCCGGCGGTATCGCGTAGAAAGAGCTATCAACCTCCACGGCGCTGAACGCCTTCGCGTACACGCCCAGGTAGCGGGAGCTGGGCGTGCCCTCGGGATAGAAGGGGCCGGTCCAATCGGGATAGGACCAGCCTTGCGTACCGATGTGGTAGCTCGCGACCACGAGGATCAGTAGGGCTCGCAGATGATCACGCCGGCCCTCTCCGGGTAGGCGTCGAAACCGTCCTCCAGGCGGCAGATCCTCTCGCTCCCGCGGTGTCGAACTTCGATTCGGTAGCTTTCCCCGGATCCGCTAACCCAGTATCTCGTCTCGTACGGTTTTGGCAGCACCGTGACTCGCCCGCCGCAGGTGACCTCGCTACAGAAGGATTCGCTGAAGGAGTACTCTCGCTTTTGTTCCACGCCAAACGCCTGCAGCCAGGTCGTCATTTGCTGTGCTGCCCCCGCTTCCGGCTCGACTGTGACCGACTCACCCGGCGGCTGATCGGCTTTGCGGGCAGTGGGACTACATGCCGCCCAACACGATAGAAGTGCGATCCAGCATATTGCTTCTGGTTTCATGCTACTGGCCCCCTTTCGCGACTCGAGCCCACCAAAGATCGTCTATCCGTGGTGCAGCCGCGAGGGTCTGATCTCGACCCGACTCGGCAACGCTCGCTCTTCGTGGTCCAGCAGCTGGAGCACGCATCCGAGCGACAAACATCTGTGTGGACTGTGGCAAGATCACGACACGTGTCGTGATGCAAATGACAAGCCTGGCCCCAACGGGCTAAGTACAGTAAACTCTACCACTTGCCACTGAGGCCCGGATGGCTTAGATTTTTCGCGTTGTCTGGCCCTGCCCAATTGCTCCCCCCAAGGATCCGTGCTTTCAGGAGGCAATTCTCGTCCGAAATGCAGGCTAGACGGTACGAGTGCGCCAAAAGAAGTACACCATTCACAAGAGAGGAAACATGAAGAGAGCACTGTTCGCAGCAGCAGTCATCGTCGGCTTTCTGGCCACGACCAGCGACGTACAGGCCCAGGGCATCACCATCGGCGCTCTGGGTGGGTACAACTACTCTGAGCTTTCCGACCTTCCGTCCGGGATTTCTGAAGTCGGACAGAAGGGTGGCCTGGCGGTTGGCGCCTTCGTCGACATCAATCTCACCGGGTTCTTCGTGAGCGTGGAGGGCCTCTACGTCGAGAATAAGGCCGAGACTGACGGCACCGACACGTTCCAGCAGACCTTCATCCAGGTCCCGGTCTACCTCGGGTATCGTTTCCTGAGCGGTATGGTTCGGCCGGCCCTCTATGCCGGCGGCACGGCTTCGTTTGAGACCGACTGCTCGGTCGAGGTCGAGGGCTTCCCTTCGACCGACTGCGCTGACGATCTGGTCGGCATCAGCACGAATAGCGCCATCTGGGGCGCCGTGTTTGGCGGTGGCGTCGATGTCGCGGTGGGTCCGGTTATTCTGACCGGCGACATCCGCTACAACCTCGGACTGTCCAAGATTTCCGATACCGACGACTCCAAGTGGAACAGCTGGATGGTTCTCGTGGGCATCGGCTTTGGACTCGGTGTCTGATAGCTAGCTTCCCCGTAGAAGTGGCACGGGCCCGCGACTGTTGCGGGCCCGTGTTCTTTTTCCCCCTGCGTCGACTCGAGCCACTTCATCAAAGATCGCGAAGCACCGGCTCCAGCACGGCCCAAACAGTCTCGGCCACGATCGCCTGGCCCGCCGCCGTGGGATGATTGCCGTCCGGCTGGTTGAGCTCGGGGAGGCCCGCCACGTCTTCCAGTAAGAACGGGACCAGCTCGGCCTCATTCGCTTCTGCCAGCTCCACGAAGACCGCCGCGAACTCGCTTCCATACGCCTCGCCAAGGTTGGGCGCCGCCTGCATGCCGGCGATCACTATCCGTACATCGGGATGCGCGACGCGCGCCCGATCGATGATCTCCTGCAGGTTGCCCCGCATCGCCTCGATGTCCTGGCCCCTCAACATGTCGTTGGCGCCCAACTCCAGCACCAGAACGGCCACCGGCTGACGCAACAGCCAGTCGATCCGCCTTAGGCCGCCCGCCGTCGTCTCGCCGTTTACGCCGGCGTTGACCACGCGGAAGCCGAGCCCGGCGGAGTCGATCTTCGCCTGGATGAGTGCCGGGTAGGCTTGATCGGGCGACAGGCCCATGCCGGCGGTGAGGCTGGTGCCCAGGAAAAGGACGGCGGGCGCCGCCGGCTCGCTCGCCGAATCCTGCTCGCCCGGCGAGCGTACGGTAGATTGTCCGTCCTCTCGACCGCATGCGAGGGCCAGTGCGCCGGCAACGCAGAAGAGTATCTTTCGGATCATGATGATCGTCACTGTAGGACTCGAGCAGACTTATACGAGCGGCGGCCGACCGCTCACGGTTCTCAGGGACATCGATCTCGAGGTCGATGCCGGCGATGCTATTGCTATCGTAGGACCGTCCGGATCCGGCAAGACCACTCTACTCGGCCTGCTGGCCGGGCTCGACCTGCCCTCGGCCGGTCATGTCGTCCTCGACGGCAGCAACCTCAGCGAGCTCTCCGAGGATGAGCGCGCCGGGCTCCGCGCGCACAAGGTAGGCTTCGTCTTCCAGAGTTTCCAGTTGATCCCAACCCTGACCGCGCTGGAGAACGTGCTGGTCCCGATCGAGCTCCAGGACGACAGCGCCGTCGACGACGGCGATGCGGAGCGCCGCGCCCGCGTTCTGCTCGATCGTGTCGGGCTCGGTGACCGGGTCCACCACTATCCGGCGCAGCTGTCCGGCGGCGAGCAACAGCGGGTCGGGTTGGCGCGAGCGTTCGCCAACCGCCCGAGGATCCTGATGGCTGATGAGCCGACGGGGAACCTGGACGCCGACACCGGCCAAACCGTCATCGACCTGATGGTGAAACTGAACCGGGAGGAGGGAACGACGCTGGTCCTGGTGACGCATGACACGGAGCTGGCTTCCAAGGCGCACCGAGTCATCCGGCTGAGCGGCGGCCGCGTCGTCAGCGATGAGAGGGCATCGGCGTGAGCCTTCGCTTCACACTCGCCATGGCGCGGCGCGAGAGTCGCTCCACCCGGCGTCGCCTCGTCCTCTACATCATCGCCGTAACTCTCGGTGTCGCCGCGCTCGTCGCTATCAACTCCTTCCGCACCAATGTCGTTTCCGCGGTGAGCGAGCAGGCGCGGGAATTGCTCGGCGCCGACCTGGTGCTCGGCAGCCGCTGGGAGATCCCCGACGATATCCACGCCGTCATCGATTCGCTGGAAAGCGAAGGGGCCCAAACATCCTGGGTGACATCGTTCACCTCGATGGCCCTGGCAACGCGCTCCGGGCTCTCAAGACTGGTCGAGGTACAAGCGCCCTCCGGCGGCTATCCGTTCTACGGTGCGTTGACCACAGATCCGCCGGGCCTCTGGCACGAGTTCAGAAGCTCGCGCAGGACGCTGGTCGACCCGGCTGTCCTGGTCCAGCTCGACGCTCAGATCGGCGACACGCTCGCCGTCGGTCAGGGCCGCTTCCTGATCGCCGGGACCGTCACCAGCATTCCGGGTGACATCGGCTTGCGCGCTGTCTTCGCACCCCGCGTCTACATTCCCGCGGACTACGTTGTCGAGACGGAGCTTCTTCGCTTCGGAAGCGTCTCGTTCAACACGGCCTACATCGGGATCGATGACCCCGAAGGCGTCGAGCAACTGGTGGAGGCCAAAGACTCGCTGTTCGAGGCGAGTCGTGTCTGGACGACCACCGTCCAGGAGTACGAGGAGGACCTGACCCAGGGACTCGATCGCATGAGCAGCTTCCTGGCGC
>JBDHHX010000212.1:0-6726 GCA_039589155.1 Gemmatimonadota bacterium
ATCGAGAGTTTCATTCAGAGCTCTGGGTACTCTCCGAGTTTCGAGGAGATCGCCAGTTTCTTCGGCTACCGATCACTGGCAACGGTTCACGAGCATCTCTCCAATCTGGAGAGGAAGGGCTACATCCGGAGGAACTACAACGAGAGCCGGTCGGTGGAACCGCTGGAAGCGGCCCGGCCGCGGGCCGTGGCTTCCAGCCTGCCGCTTCTGGGCCTGGTGGCGGCGGGCGCCCCGATCGAGGCGATCGAGAACGAGGAAGCCGTGGCGGTACCGGAGGACATGCTGGCCGGCCGGGGTCCCCACTATGTACTGCGGGTTAGAGGTGACTCGATGATCGACGACCAGATCCGTGACGGCGACTGCGTGGTGGTGGACGGGCGCGAGGCGGCGGATAACGGCGAGATGGTGATCGCCCTGGTCGACGGCGAGTCGGCAACGGTGAAACGATACTACCGCGAATCGGATGGCCGGATTCGGCTGCAGCCGGCGAACGAGAGTCACACCCCTCAGATCTACGCCGAGGACCAGGTCACGGTCCGCGGCGTCGTCATCGGCGTGATCCGCAAGTACTGACACAAATCTTGCTCGTGATCGTGATCGTGATCGTAATCCTGCTCCGGATCGCGGTCACGATCTCCGTCTAGAGGGGTGACGCATACGATCACGAGCAGGATTGAGCGTTGACAGGGCGGATGCTGTTCCGGTAAGTTGGCGGCCGTGGCGGACCCCGCGGAAAACACGGGTAATTGGCGAGTCAAGCTCGTCTTGCACTATGAAGGCCGGGACTTCTACGGTTGGCAGATGCAACCGAACCGGCGCACGGTGCAGGGTGAGCTTTCTGCATTATTGGGACGACTGTGCCGCGGCGATCCACCCATGCTGACGGCGGCCGGTCGCACGGACCAGGGGGTGCACGCCACGGGCCAGGTCGTCAGCGCTCTGATCCCCGATCGCTTCGACGCTGAGGAGCTTGCCCGGGCGTTGAACGCGCTGGCCCCACCCGATCTGTGGGTCGCCTCGGCAGAGCGTGTCGACGACACCTTTCACCCGCGCTACCACGCGATTTCCCGCACCTACGTTTACCGGCTGGGCATGACGCAGGAATCCGGCTCGCCGTTCCGAGCGCCGTGGTGTTGGCCGCTGGGCCGGCCGTTGGACTGGGAGCGGATGAGCGAGGCGACGTCGGCAGTTATCGGGGTTCATGATTTCAGCGCCTTCGCCAAGTCGGGTCAGCCGCAGCGGGGTGTGCGGTGCGACGTTCGTGCCGCGAGCTGGCGGGACTCGTTTGAGGCGTATGGGATCAGGGAGTTCGAGATCAGGTCGGACCGCTTCCTGCACCGGATGGTTCGCTACCTGGTGGGGACGCTGGTGGACATCGGTCTTGGGAACCGCCCCGTCGACGACATGGTTCGGCTGTTGCAGGCCGAGCCGGGGCTGGTGGCGTCGCCGCCGGCGCCTGCGAAGGGTTTGTTTTTGGCGCGGGTGGAGTATAGTAAGGGTGAGTTCTAACGACTACAGCCAAAGCGAAGGCCCCAGGAGAAGCGTATGAAGATCTTCATCGATTCCGCTGATATCAACGAGATCCGCCGCGCTGCCCGAGCCGGACTGATCGACGGAGTAACGACGAATCCGTCTCTGCTGTCAAAGGTGCTGGGCGACAAGAACGTGGCGGACTATATGAAGGAGATAGCCGACGCCGTCTCGGGCCCGGTGAGTCTGGAAGTCCTGGCTACGGACTCCGACTCGATGCTGGAACAGGGTCGCGAACTGGCAACGTTGGGCGATAACGTGGTGGTCAAAGTCCCGCTCACCGAGGACGGTCTGGTCGCCACACGCCGGCTGCGTGCCGAGGGGATCGGCGTGAACGTGACGCTCTGTTTCTCGCCGTCGCAGGCCCTGATGGCCGCGAAGGCGGGAGCGACATTCGTCTCGCCATTCGTCGGACGGCTAGATGACATCTCCCATGAGGGGATGGAGCTGATCGCCCAAATGCGCGAGATCTACGATAACTACGGCTTCGACACCGAGATCCTGGTCGCCTCGATCCGGCACCCGCTGCACTTCGTCGAGGCGGCGATGTTGGGCGCCGACATCGCGACCGTCCCGGCTGACGTGATCTGGAAGCTGCTCAAGCATCCGCTGACCGACCGCGGTCTGGAGGCATTCCTGCGGGACGCCGAGAAGGCGAAGATCGAGCTGCCCACGACTGAGGAGGCCAAGGCATAGGCAACCAATCCAAACCCGGCCACCGGAGACCGCTCGCGACGATCGGTTGGCTGGTTGGTGTAGCCGCCGTCATCGCGGCGGTCATCATTCTCAAGCCCGGCACACTTCTCGATAGTGCCAACGAGCCTGCCCGCACGGCGGCCCTCAATGCGGAAGCATTGCCGCGGCCGGATCCGCAGGACACAGCCCGATCGTCGTCGTCAGCACGCTTCACTCCGGTGGTGGAGGCGGCCCGGAGGGTAACGCCATCGGTGGTCAGCGTGAACGTGATCCGGCGCCAGCGGGTCGGTCCACGGTCGCTGTGGGATGACTGGTTCGGTCCTTTCGGCTATGAGCGCGAGGTCGCTGGCCTCGGCTCCGGATTCGCCATTGCTCCGGGCGGCTACGTGCTGACAAACGCCCACGTCGTTGAGGGCGCCATCGAGATCGTGGTAGCCACCATCGATGGCGGCGAGTACGCCGCCGAGCTGGTCGGTTCCGACGCCCTCTCGGACCTGGCCCTCGTAAGGGTCGAGTCAGAGATCCCCGTCCCCACATTCGGCGACTCAGATGAGCTGATCATCGGTGAGCCGGCCATCGCCATCGGCAATCCCTTCGGCTATCTGCTCTCCAACGTCGAGCCCACGGTCACGGCCGGTGTGATTTCCGGTACGGGTCGCCACATCCTGCCGGGCTCGTTCTCGAACTCCGGCCAGGACGGCCAGACGATCTACGCCGACATGGTCCAGACCGACGCCTCCATCAACCCGGGCAACTCGGGTGGCCCGCTCGTGAACGCCGAGGCGGAAGTGATCGGCGTGAACTCGGCCATCTTCTCTCGCTCGGGCGGCTCGCAGGGTCTGGGATTCGCCATCCCGATCAACCGGGCGTTGCGCATCGCGGAGCAACTGCGCAACGACGGCCAGGTCCGACGCCCCTGGGTCGGGATCGATGTCGGCCCCACCGGGAGCGACCGGGCGGGTCGGCGCCGCGGGGCCAGCATCGTTCGGGTCGCCCCCGGTTCACCGGCTGAGCGGGCCGGTCTGCACGTGGGACTGGAGGTCGTCGCCGTTCAGGACCGGCGCGTGAAGTCGCCGCTCGATTGGGAGGCCGAGCTCTTCGACGTTCAGCCTGGCGAGCGGCTGAGCGTCCTGGTTCGTGGCGATACGCTGGGTGAGGTGCGCGTGGCCCTCGAGGTCGAGGATCTACCTTCGGTCGGAGCGGACCGAATAGAGGTGCTGGACGGGCTGGAGCTGATCACGCTGACGCCGGCGATCCGGGCGGAACGCGGGTTGCGCAGCGAGCAGGGAGCGCTGATCGCGGACGTATCCGACGAAATCACACAGGTCACCGGGCTGCGTCGCGGCGACCTGGTTGTGGCCGTCAATCGGCAGCGTGTGGAAGGGGCTGACGAGGTGGCCGAGCTGCTGGGCTATTTGGCCGGGCGGGGCGCCATCCGTCTCTATTACGAGCGTGAGGGCGTGGTCTGGAGCTCGACCTTCCGAATCGTCGAGGATTGAGTGAAGTGACGAACGACTATTACCAGAATCCGTTGATCACGCGTTATGCGTCACCGGAGATGGGGACGATATTCGGGCCACGCCACCGGGCTCGGATCTGGCGTCAACTCTGGATCGCGCTGGCAGAAGCGGAGCGCGAACTGGGTCTAGACATCCCGCAGGAGGCGATCGACTCTATGCGGGCTCATATCGACGAGATCGATCTGGCCCGCATCGCAGAGATCGAGGCGGAAGTCCGGCACGAGGTCATGGCCCATATCCGCCACTACGGCGAAGTGGCGCCCGAGGCGCGGGGCGTGATTCACCTTGGCGCGACCTCGGCCTTCGTGATGGACAACGCCGACCTCATCCAACACCGCGAGGCGCTCCAGCTGGTGCGCGGCAGACTGCTCGGCCTGGTCGCGGCGCTGCGCGACCGAGCGATCGAGAACCGCGACGTGGCGTGCGTCGGCTACACTCACCTGCAGCCGGCCCAGCCGACAACGATTGGCAAGCGCGTGGCGCTCTGGATGCAGGACTTGATGTTGGACCTCGAGACGATCGCGTTCCGACTGAATACGTTGCGTTTTCGCGGGGCGCGGGGCGCGACGGGCACAGAGGCGTCGTTCCTCATATTGTTCGACGGTGACTCGGCCAAGATCGATCGCCTGAACGAGTCGATCGCCAAGGCACTCGACTTCGATGCTCTGTACGGGGTCACCTCACAGACGTACCCACGCAAGGTGGACGCATCACTGCTGGGCGCGCTATCGGAAGTCGCCCAATCGCTGTCGAAGTACGCCAACGACGTCCGGCTGCTACAGAACTTCGGCGAGCTCGCCGAACCTTTCGGGGCAGCACAGGTCGGCTCCAGCGCCATGGCTCACAAGCGGAATCCGATGCGCTCCGAGCGTATCGACGCCCTGGGCCGTCACGTGATCGCTTTGGCCCAGAACCCGGCCGTCACCGCGGCGACACAGTGGCTCGAGCGTAGCCTGGACGATTCGGCCAACAAGCGGATCGCAGTACCCGAGGCCTACCTCGCCACCGACGCCATTCTGCTGTTGGCTCACAACATCGCCGCCGGATTCGAGGTCTATCCCGAGGTCTGCGGCCGCCGTTTGGCGGAGCAGCTTCCCTATCTGGCCGCGGAGCCGTTCCTGCTGTACGCTTCCGCCCGTGGCGGCGATCGCCAGGAACTTCACGAACGCATCCGCCGGCACTCCATGGCCGCGGCCGAACGGGTGCGGAAGGGCGAGCCAAACGACCTGGTCGAGCGGCTGGCCAGCGACTCCGAGATCGGGATCGCCCGCGAGCAGATCGAGCACATTATTAGCCCGCAGGCGATGGTGGGCCGGGCGCCGGAACAGGTGGACCGCTTCATCGCCGAGCTGGTTGATCCGGTGCTGGCGCGCTATACAGGTGTGATCGAGAAGTCGAGCCCGAAGCTCTCGGTATGACGAATACAGAGACAGCAGAGAGATGACGAAAACGCTGCGCAGTGTAAGCCTGGACTTGCCTCTCCTTCGGGAAGGAAAAGTGCGGGAAGTCTACGAGACAGGGGACGACTTGCTGCTCGTCGCATCGGACCGGCTGAGCGCTTTCGATGTGGTGATGAACCAGCCGATCCCGCACAAAGGCGCCGTACTGACCCAGCTGTCCAGGTGGTGGTTCGACCGCATGAATGACATAGTGGTGAACCACATGATCACCGCGGACGCCGCCGAGATCGTCGAGCGAGAGCCCAGCCTGGCGGAGAAGCGCGAGCGCTGGGAGGGCCGGTCGATGTTGGTGCGCAGGGCTGACCCCTTCCCCATCGAATGTGTCGTCCGCGGTTACATCACCGGCTCGGCGTGGAAGGAGTACAGAGAGAGCGGCACGCTGGCCGGCGAGCGACTGCCCGACGGCCTGATCGAAGCGCAACGCCTGGACCCGCCTATCTTCTCACCGGCCACCAAGGCGACCGAGGGTCACGACGAGAACATCACCTTCGATCGCGTATGCGGCATAGTGGGCCTGGCGGTAGCCAATACGCTGCGTGACATCAGCCTGAACCTGTACGAGCGGGCCCGTGACATCGCGCATGAGGGCGGAGTGATTCTCGCCGACACCAAGTTCGAGTTCGGCGTCAGCGAGGACGGAGAGATCCTTCTCATCGACGAGGCGGTGACCCCAGATTCCTCCCGTTTCTGGCTCGTCGACCAGTATACGCCGGGTCAGAGCCAGCAGTCGTTCGACAAGCAACCGGTGCGTGACTACCTGGACCTGTTGGTCGCCAAGGGCGACTGGGACAAGAAGCCGCCACCGCCGGAGCTGCCGCCCGAGGTTGTCGAGAGCACGTCGAATCGCTATTTGAAGGCGTACGAGCTGATAACGGGCGAGCCACTCCTGGCGTCGAACTGAGAGGAAGCCTCACCGCCATGCGCGTTCCAATCGCTCGTGAGGGCTACCCATTCATATTCAGCACCGCGATCCCGGCAATCGTCCTGCTGGACGCCGCGGTCCAGTTCGGCGGCCCGTTTCTTTGGGGCTTCGCTGCGGCGATTTCGGCGCTGGCGATCGGGGTGATCGGGTTCTTTCGCGACCCAGAGCGAAGCGGCCCAAAGGGCACGGACCTGATCCTGTCACCGGCGGACGGCAAGATCATCGAGATCACGACGGTCAACGAGCGGTCCTTCCTGGGTGGCACCGCGGTTCGACTTTCGATTTTCCTCTCATTATTCGACGTCCTACGATCCCGGTCGCTTCGAGCCGGCCTGGCGGCCCTCGGCCAGCCATTCAAACGAGCGATCGTCCACGGGAATCCAGTTCAACGGCAGCTCGCTGCTGGTCAATCAGATCGCCGGCCTCGCAGCGAAACGCATCGTGAACTATGCGGACGTGGGCGACCGCGTTCAGCAGGGTGAGAGGATGGGACTGATTCGCTTCGGCTCGCGGGTCGACATCTACATGCCGCAGGACGTGGAACTGAGCGTGAAGGTCGGGCAACGGGCGGTGGGTGGCATGACGATCCTGGCCCGGG
>JBDHHX010000213.1:0-6402 GCA_039589155.1 Gemmatimonadota bacterium
GGATACGGGGGTGTGGGCATCATGGAGTCTCCCGACCTCGGTGTAGCGCAAAGCGAGGAGCAGACGGTGTACGCCATGGCGCGGCGTTTTCCGGGGCTGGAGGTAGACTATCCTTTCCTGCACATGGGCTACCTGCACGGTGGCATCAAGGGCGTCAATTGGGTGACGATTCTCGGTGATCGATACGTTTCCGAGGTGGGTGGCCTGAGGCAACTGCGATCAAGCCTCGAGAGCGATGAGGTGAGCTTGCATGAGTACGCGGGTGGAATCGTGATACAGGCCGGCGCGGGTCCGGAGATCGGCGACGTGAATCGCCCGCACTTGCCAGCCGCCTACCTTGAGGTGAATCGAGCGCTAAAGACGGTTCGTGTGCGGGAGCACGTTCGATTCCACGGGATGGCGGGTTTCGGATCGGAAGAGACGCTGGCGTGGCTATCGCGGTTCGACGACCAGGGTTGACGGGGCAACGATGCCAAGCAACACCCATTACTTCGTGGTCGAAGTGGATGATCACACTGCTCTTAAGCAACGACTGGAGCAGGCGAAGATCAACGCGATCATCTATTTGTGCGAGGACGAGTACTTCGGTAGGGGCGAATGGAAAGACTTGCCACACGGTGAACGCTGGCTGATCGTTGATACCAAGACCGAGAACTGGGAGCGCTTAGCCGGCCTGGTGGATAGGGCCGTCGAGATCTTCGACTACGAGTCGGAATTCTGGGGCCTGACGATCTGGTGGCGCGGCGAAGAAGCCCGTGCCACGTATTGGGCGCCGCATCTTGGCAAGGAGGACACGGCCCTGTCGGAAGATGAGTTGGGCTTCATGGCGCGGTTCTTCAACAGGGAGAAGTCCACGTTCATGGACTACCTGCACTACGATTTTCCGCAGGAATTTTGTGATGCCGTGGGTATCCCATTCTTCGAGGCGTTGGACCAGGATGTCGGGA
The DNA here is from genome assembly GCA_039589155.1 of Gemmatimonadota bacterium. Classification (GTDB taxonomy): domain Bacteria; phylum Gemmatimonadota; class Gemmatimonadetes; order Palauibacterales; family KS3-K002; genus Kutchimonas. The sequence goes on from JBDHHX010000213.1 coordinate 948, forward strand.
TGCCGCAGATCGAGGCGCGTTATCCGGCGGGGTACGTGTTGTACTCGACTGAGTTGGGCTACTAGCACGCGTTAACGCCGTCGCTCCCTTTGTGGACGAGGTACAAGCCGCCTATTTTCTGGAGATTCCCAGTTTCTACAATAACCGGAGGAAACGGACAATGACACGATCGTCTCGAACCTATCACTTCGCCCTGGCGGCTGCGGTTGCGCTGTTTGCCGGGTGCGAGCAGCAACCGTCTAGCCGAGCATATGTCGAGACGCTGGGCACGGATACGACCTCGGTGGAGGTCTTCACGCGCACGGCGGACGGGTTCACGGGTGACCTGCTGGTTCGCTCGCCGGTGACGCGTGTGGCCCACTACGAAGCGACGTTGAATAGCGACGGCACGATCGCCTCGATGAGCGTCGACTGGACGACACCGCCGGAGAACCCGGACGGCCCACCGGCGGTGGGCTTCACAGTGACGATCGCAGGCGACAGCGCGACGATCGAGGCCAGGAGCCCCGACGGCGATCGGACGTCGACCATCGCCGTTCCGGCAGGTGCTGTTCCCACGGTGGGCAAGCTGCCGGTGTCGTACGCGGTGTTCGAGCAGGCGGCGACCCAGGCGGTGGCGAGCGGCGAGGACGTGTACACGCTGGGACTGGTTTCGAGTCGGGGTCGGGTGGCGGAGAACACCATCACCCGGGTCGGCGGCGACACGGTGAGCATGAACTTCTTCGGCAGCCCGATGCTGCAGGGAGTCGACGGCAGTGGGCGGGTGCTGTGGCGCTCGGGCCAGCGGACGACGCTGAAGGTAGAGGGCGCGGCGGCTGGGGCGATCGATTTTGCCGGTCTGGCGGCGGACTTCGCGGCCCGTGACGCCCGGGGCGAAGGGATGGGTGTGGCTTCCCCGGAGGCTACGGTGATTGAGACGGTGGGCGGCGCGGAGTTAATGGTGGCCTACAGTCGGCCAGCGAAGCGGGGCCGCGAGATCTGGGGCGGCCTGGTTCCGTGGAACGAAGTGTGGCGAACGGGTGCCAACGCGGCGACGTCGTTCTCGAGCAGTCGCGACCTGGAGATCGGCGGTGTGCGGGTTCCGGCGGGCGACTACACGCTGTTCAGCATCTACACGCCGGAGTCAGCGCAGCTGATCATCAATCGGCAGACGGGCCAGTGGGGTACGATGTACGACGAGGCGCAGGATCACGCCCGGATCGACCTGATGACCGAGGCGCTGCCGGAAATGATGGAGCGCTTCACGATCTCGATTGAGCCCACGGCCGAAGGTGGGGTGATAGGGCTCAGCTGGGACGGAGCGCGCTATTACGTTCCTTTCACGGTGAGATAAGAGACAGAGGGATTTGAGCGCCGCGGCTCGGCCGCGATGCCTCTAGCGCATCGCGGCCGAGTCTATTACTACCAACCCATGAGCCTCATTCATCTATATCGGGCGCCCGGTCTGTCGGAGGCGGCGGCGCGCGCCCTCCTGCAGACGGCCCGGCAGCGAGTCTCTCCCGACATCCAGGCGATCGACACCGAGTACTGCTTCAACGTCGATGCGGAGGGCGGCCTGACCTCGGAGGAATCCCGGATCCTGGTCTGGCTGCTGGCGGAGACGTTCCAGCCGGACGGGTTCGGCGAAGCCAGCATCCTGGATCCTGCGGCGGGTGCGTTACTAGAGGTGGGCCCGCGGATGAACTTCTCCACGGCGTGGTCGACGAACGCGGTCTCGATCTGCGCCGCCTGCGGGCTGACCAGGATCCGCCGGATCGAGCGGTCGCGGCGCTACCTGCTGCGGACGTCGAAGCCGCTGACGGCGGAGGGTCGGGCGGCGTTTCTGGCGGAGGTCCACGACCGGATGACGGAAATGCCCTACCCGGAGCCGTTGGAGAGCTTCGAGTCGGGGATCGAGCCGGAGAAGACGTTCGAGGTCCCGGTGATGGAAGAGGGGCGCGTTGCGCTGGAGAAGATCAACCGGGAGATGGGTCTGGCGTTCGACGATTGGGACCTGGACTACTACACGGGCCTGTTCAGGGACAAGATCGGCCGCAACCCGACGAACGTGGAGTGCTTCGACATCGCGCAATCGAATAGCGAGCACTCGCGGCACTGGTTCTTCAAGGGGCGGCTGATCATCGACGGCGAGGAATCACCGAAGCATTTGATCGAGCTCATCCAGGAACCGCTGCAAGCGAATCCGAACAACAGCGTCATCGCCTTCAAGGACAACTCGAGCGCCATCCGCGGCTATCCTATTAGAACAATTCTGCCCGCGCGACCGGGTACAGCGGCGCCGTTCACGATGACGGAGCTGGACTACGACGTCATCTTCACGGCGGAGACGCACAACTTCCCGTCGGGCGTGGCGCCGTTCCCCGGCGCCGAGACGGGAACCGGCGGTCGTCTGCGCGACGTGCACGCCGCCGGCCGGGGCTCGCTCTACGTGGCGGGAACCGCGGCCTACTGTGTGGGCAACCTGCGCATCCCCGGCTACGAGCTCGCCTGGGAAGAAGCGGGCTTCGGGTATCCGTCCAACCTGGCGTCGCCGTTGGAGATCGAGATCGAAGCGTCGAACGGCGCCTCCGACTATGGCAACAAGTTCGGCGAGCCGGTGATCCAGGGTTACACGCGATCGTTCGGAATGCGACTGCCGGGCGGCGAACGGCGCGAGTGGATCAAACCGATCATGTTCAGTGGCGGCATCGGCCAGATCGATGCACGTCACACAGAGAAGGGTAGCCCCGAGCCGGAGATGCTGGTGGTGAAGATCGGCGGGCCCGCCTACCGGATCGGGATGGGCGGCGGCGCTGCGTCGAGTATGGTGCAGGGCGAGAACGTGGCAGAGCTGGACTTCAACGCGGTGCAGCGCGGCGATGCGGAGATGGAGCAAAAACTGAACCGCGTGATCCGGGCCTGCATCGAGCTGGGCGAGCGCAATCCTATTATAGCGATCCACGACCAGGGCGCCGGCGGCAATTGCAACGTTCTGAAAGAGATCGTCGAGCCAGCGGGCGCGACGATCGAGATCCGCGAGATCCCGCTGGGCGACGAGACGCTGTCTGCGTTAGAAATCTGGGGAGCGGAGTACCAGGAGAACGACGCGCTGCTGTTGCGACCGGAGACCGCCGATCTGTTCCGCGACCTGTGCGAGCGGGAGAAAGTGCCGTTCGCCTACGTCGGCCGCATCAGCGGCGACGGCCGCATCGTGGTTCACGACAGGAGCGACGGCTCGACACCGGTGAACCTGGAGCTGGACGACGTACTGGGCGACATGCCGCAGAAGACGTTCGAGCTGGAGCGCGTCGCGCCGGAGCTGGAGCCGCTGAGGCTTCCGCACAACCTGTCGATGCGCGACGCGCTCGATCGGGTGCTTCGGCTGCTGTCGGTGGGCTCGAAGCGATTCCTGACGACGAAAGTAGACCGTAGCGTCAGCGGCCTGGTGGCGCGGCAGCAGTGCGCCGGCCCGCTGCAAGTCACGGCCGCCGATGTCGCGGTCATCGCCCAGAGCCACTTCGGTACCAGCGGCGCCGCCACCGCCATCGGCGAGCAGCCGATCAAGGGGCTGGTGGAGATGGGCGCCATGGCGCGGATGAGCGTGGGCGAAGCGCTGACCAACCTGGTCTGGGCGCCGGTCAGCTCCCTGGAGGATGTTCGCTGCTCGGGCAACTGGATGTGGGCGGCGAAGCTGCCGGGCGAGGGCGCAGCGCTGCACGACGCGGCGGTCGCGATGAAGGAGATGATGCTGGAGTTGGGCATCGCGGTGGACGGCGGCAAGGACAGTATCTCGATGGCGGCGCGGGCGCCGGGCGCGGACGGCGAAGACGAGACGGTGAAGGCGCCGGGCTCGCTGGTCATCTCGGCCTACGTCACCTGTCCGGACATCACGAAGACGGTGACGCCGGACCTGAAGCTACCGGGCAGCGGCTGCCTGCTGTACATCGATCTGGGCGGCGGTCATCGGTTGGGCGGCTCGGCGCTGGCCCAGGTTTACGGCCAGGTCGGCGACGAGTCGCCGGACGCGGATGACGTGGGTCTGTTGAAGCGCAGCTTCGATGTGGTGCAGGAGCTGATCGCAGCGGGCATCGTATCGGCGGGCCACGACCGCAGCGACGGTGGCCTGATCACAACGCTGCTGGAGATGGCGTTCGCCGGAAACTGTGGTATCGAGGTGGATATTCGGACTCCGACGACGGAGGACGCCATCGCCTTCTTCTTCGCCGAGGAGCTGGGGTTGGTGCTCGAGGTCGATGCGGAGCACGAAGCGCAGGCCCTGTCGGCGTTCGTGAAAGCGGACGTCCCGTGCGCGGTCATCGGCGAGACGACCGCCGGTAGCGGCGTTCGAATCAAGTTCAACGGCGCGGAAGTGCTGAGCGACGACGTGAAAGATCTGCGGGATCTGTGGGAGGAGACGAGCTTCCAGCTGGATCGACTACAGGCGAACCCGGGCTGCGTGGAACAGGAACAGTCGGGTCTGCGCCACCGCACGGGTTTGAAGTTCAAAGTTCCGTTTGTGCCGAGGCTGACGCCGTCGGCGATACTGGAGAGCGATACGAAGATCCCGGTGGCGATCTTGCGCGAGGAAGGGAGCAACGGCGACCGTGAGATGACGTCGGCCTTCTACGCCGCTGGCTTCGAACCGTGGGATGTCGTCATGTCGGATCTGTTGGCCGGAAGGGTCGACCTGCGCCGCTTCCGCGGCGTTGCCGCCGTCGGCGGCTTCTCGTACGCCGACGTTCTCGATTCGGCGAAGGGGTGGGCCGGCGTCATCCGCTTCAACGAGGATCTGTGGAAACAGTTCCAGGAATTCTACGAGCGGCCGGACACTTTCAGCCTGGGCGTCTGCAACGGCTGCCAGCTGCTGGCGCTGCTGGGCTGGGTGCCGTGGCAGGGAATAGCCGATGCCCAGCAGCCGCGCTTTATCCAGAACGCGTCGGGCCGATTCGAGTCGCGGTTCGTTGCGCTGCAAATCCAGAAGAGCCCGGCGGTGATGTTGAGAGAGATGGAAGAATCGACGCTGGGGATCTGGGTCGCCCACGGCGAGGGCCAGGCCTACTTCCCCGATAGCGGGATCGTGGATCGGGTGCTGGAGGAAGGGTTGGCGCCGCTGCGCTTCGTCGACGACGACGACCGCATCACCGAGGCCTATCCGTTCAACCCCAACGGCTCGCCGCACGGCATAGCCGGTCTCACCTCACCCGACGGTCGTCACCTTGTGATGATGCCGCACCCCGAACGCGCCTTCCTCAAGTGGCAGTGGGGATACATGCCGCGGGAGCTGGGCCGAGAGTTAGAGGTTTCACCCTGGCTGCGCATGTTCCAGAACGCACGGGAGTGGTGTGAAGGGCGGTAAGCGGTAAGCAGTGACCGGTGAAGCGTGGCGGGTCTGCCGCGGTCCACATAGACAGCATTCTCAGCCGCGTTTCGCTTCTAACCAGCGCTGGTACTCTCGATGAGAAGTGCTGTATCTTGG
>JBDHHX010000214.1:0-6396 GCA_039589155.1 Gemmatimonadota bacterium
CCTGTAATTCAAGTCACCTTACGTCGGTTTTCCCCTCAAACGCCCTAAAATGCGCGTTTTAGGGCGTTTCGGTTCCAATACAGTCAACACCACTATGTAACGTCTCAAAGCTTATACAGAGGCGTTTTTGCCCCGTTGAAGGGTATTCAACCAAGTCGATTGGCGAATTCGTCGTTCTCGGTGCGAGTTCGCCTATCTTGGTCGCGCTTGTGGCGGCTCATCGACCTCCACATCGGGAGGCGACTCGATGATGCGAACGGCGGGCATGCCGGCGAGGGTCAGGGCATCGATGCGGGCGCGGCGGTCGTCGGCGATGAGTACGGAGCCGGTTTGTGATCCACCGAAACGCGCGGCGAAGGCCTGGCGGTAGGCGTCGATGAACTCGTCGGCGTCGGCGGCGGAGTCCCAGACGGTGTACCAGACGAGGGCGAGATCGTCGCCGTTGCCGATGAGGGCATAGGCGTCGCCATCCCAACCTTCGGCAGCCGCGGTGGCGACGGGTCCTCTTCCGAGATGCTCCTCGAAATAGATGAGCATCTCCAGCTCGCCCAGGTCGTGGGCGTAGCGAGTCGTCCAGCCGCCGCCGGGCTCGGTGAGCTCGAGTGGCGTCGGGCGGTCGCGTTCCTGCAGCAGGCGCTCGGTATGGAGCAGCTGCTCGGTGGATTCGGGCAGCCATTCGCCGAAGGGCGGCGGGTTACCGGGCCGAGTCTTCCAAAGCCGCTGGACGTAGCGGCCGCCACCCAGGTAGGCGAATAGCAGGGGCTCGCGCACGATGGCGGGCGCGGCGGCGAGCTGTGGGAACTGTGGCGACTGGGCGAGTGCGGCGCCCATGTCAGGGCTGAGCTCGGGCAGCGCCTCGGCGGAAACGGCGGAGCCGGTCATCTCGAAGACCTGATATGCCATCATGGCCGCCATGGCATGGCCCTCCATGGCAGTCTGGATCGCCATGCGAGCGTCGTTGCCCGAGGTATGGAACACGAGGGAGTCGAGGTCGGTGTGCTGATCCTGTAGCGCGTGGACGATCTCGTGTACTATGACCGCGTCGAGCAAGGCCTCGGGCGCCTCGTCGCGGATAAACAGAACGTCCTGGGCGGGGTCGTAGAAACCGATGGCCTGCTCCAGCAGAAGATCGACGAGCAGGGTTCGGAGATCGACGCCCTGAGGGAGCAGCCCGAAGGACTGGTAAGCCAGTGATAGGTTCTCGAGCGTGTCGCCAGGGTACTCCTGGTCCAGCCGTTCGAGCAGATATGTCTCGAGCGTGGCGGCGCTAGAACGCCGGACAGCCGGTGAGCGCACGGCCGGCAGGTGGGAGAACTGCTCCAGTTGCGGAACGATCTCCTCGACCTTGGCCTCGAGCAGCGCATCGCGCCGCCCCGCTTCCTGGCCCTCGGATGTCCGACTGCAGGCGAGGCTCAAGAGCGGCAGGGCCACGGCGACGTATAGAGTAGGAGTACGCACGAACCTCACGGCTGGTATTCCGCCCATGCATCCGGCTCCTGTATGACCCTGACCTTAACCACCCGCACAGCCGATCCGAACTCGCGCTCAACGTTGGCGCTGAGGCGGTGGAAGAAGTACTCCGCCTGGCGCTCGGCGCTGGGCGTTCCGTCGCGGAAGGGCTCTAGCTCGTTGAGCAGGCGGTGGTCGAGGGCGTTGGCCAGCTCGGCCAGGTGGGGTTGTACCTTCTCGAAATCAACGACGAAGCCGGTCTCGGCCACCGTGTCGGATTCCAGCACTGCCTCGACCGTATAGCCGTGGCCGTGGGTGCGGCCCGCCGGGCCCTCTTCATCGGGCATGTAGAGGGCCGCGTCGTAGGACGCCCGAACAGCGCAGCGGTAGACCACGGCCTAGAGGATCGGAGCCGGGCCCGAGGCGGGCGGCGGACCCGAGAAAGGCCGCACGACTTCGCCGTTCAATTCCTCGAGCAGCTCGGCCGCGGTCTTGTCTTCAACGGGGTGACGCCAATCCGGCGCAATCTCGACCAGCGGCTCGAGGACAAATCGCCGTTCCGTCAGTCGCGGGTGTGGCAGTACCAGGTCGTGTCGGTCGATGATCCGATCCTCGAAGGAGAGTATGTCGATATCCATCGTCCGGGGCCCAAAGCGCTGCTCGCTCCGCACTCGACCCAGTGCATCCTCGACCTCGTGCAGGAAGGCCAGGAGGCCGTACGGTTGCAGCCGGGTATGGCCCAGGCAGACCAGGTTGAGATACCATGGCTGGTCACGCACGCCAACTGGTTGGGTCTCGTAGATGGAAGAGATGCTTTCGAACTGGATCGACTGCTTCAAACGCTCGAGGGCGCGTTCCAGCAGACGGACCCGGTCACCGACGTTGGAACCGAGACCCAGAAGTACCGTGCTGACCTGGGGCTCGTCGCCCTGCAGCTGATCGTCCAACGGCTCAGGCCCTCCCATACCGGTCCTCGAGGCGTACCACGTCGTCGAGCTCCGGCGTCGATGCCTCCAGCAGATCGCAGTCGCTGACGGCGATCATTCGGTGCCGCGTGCCAGGTGTGACGTGGAAGCTCATCCCCTCGTCGAGCCTCACGTCGCCCATCTCATCTTCGTTGGGGCCGACCTGGAAGGTCATCTGGCCGCGCAGGACGTGGATCGTCTCGTCCTTGCGCTCGTGGTATTGCAGCGACAGCGACTCGCCGGCGTTGATATGGAGGATCTTCCCCACGTAACGCTCGGTGTGGGCCCAGATCAGCTCGTAGCCCCACGGCTTGTCGACCCGGGTGACCTCGGTAATCACCAGTCAGCCTCTCCTTATTGAGAAGAACCCTCGTATCCAGCGGGCAAGCTACCCGTTGTCGTCACGGAAAACCACCCGGGCGAAGCGGCGCTTACCGCGCTGGATCAGGACCGGCTCGCCGGTCGGGAGCTGGTGGTCCTTGTCAGACACGCGCTGGCCGTCGACGGTGACGGCGCCCTGGCGAATCAAGCGGACGGCCTCGCTGCTGGAGCCGACGAGGCCGGCGTCGACCATCACCTTGGGCAGCCACATCTCGTCGCCGGCCCGGGAGACCGAGACATCCGGGATCTCCTCCGGCTGCTCGCGCCCGCGGACGACGCGGTCGAAATGGGCCTCAGCCGCGGCGACGGCCTCAGCGCCGTGGTAGCTTTCGACTATGTTGCGGGCCAGCGCCCGCTTGGCATCCATGGGGTCGGAAGCGCTACGCGCCAGCGCCGCCTCGAGCTCATCGACCCGCAGCGATGAGGCCAGACGATACCACTCCTCCAGCAAGTCGTCCGGTATTGACATCGTCTTGCCGTACATCTCCTCCGGCGGCTCGGTGATGCCGACGTAATTGTCGTACGACTTCGACATCTTGCGCACGCCGTCGGTCCCGCGCAGCAGCGGCAGCGTGAGGCAGACCTGGGGCTCCTGTCCGTAGCGCTCCTGCAGCGTGCGGCCGACCAGCAGGTTGAACTTCTGGTCGGTGCCGCCCAGCTCGACATCAGCTTCGAGGGCGACGGAATCGTAACCCTGCATGAGCGGGTAGAGGAACTCGACCAACGAAATGGGACGACCGTCTTTGTAGCGGGAGTTGAAGTCGTCCCTTTCAAGGATCCGCGCCACCGTGTAGCGCGAGGTGAGGGTCAGCACCTCGGTCAGGTTGAGCCCCGCCAGCCAGGAGCTGTTGCGCACGACGCGGGTCTTCTGCGGGTCGAGGATCTTGAAGACCTGGTCCTGGTAGGTCTGCATATTGGCGCTGATCTCCGCCTCGCTGAGCTGCGGGCGAGTCTCGTCCTGGCCGCTGGGGTCGCCGACCCGGCCGGTGAAGTCGCCGACCACGAAGGCGACCTGGTGCCCGAGGTCCTGGAAGACCTTGAGCTGGCGGATGCTCACCGCGTGGCCCAGGTGGAGGTCGGGCCGGGTCGGGTCGAAGCCTTCCTTCACGACAAGGCCGGCCCCGGCCGCCCGCGACCGCTCCAGCTTGCGCACCAGTTCCTCTTCCGGAATGATCTCGAACGCCATCTCCCGGATCAGCTTCATCTGCTCGTCAACGGGCCGGAATTTCGCCATTCGTCTCTTCGGTAAATCGTTCCACCGCCCTTACAGGCCAATTGGTAAGTCTAGGAAGCCACGCCCTCGGGGCAAGGTCGTTGGGAATCGTCGAGTCGGGCTCTAGGATATCCGGATTCTGACATGGGGAGGGTAGGAGTGTGTTGGGAATTGCCGAAGGTGATTCAGGGATTCCGGCATTCGAGGATTCCAGCAACCGAGAAGTGGCCAGGCCTTTCGGAGTCACTTCCCCACTTCCCGAACCCCCGAATGCCGGAATCCCCGAATCACCTTGGACGATTGAGCGCGAACTCGACCTCCCCCAGGTCAGAATCCCGAACTCCGAACTGAACAATTCCCATTAAATAAAACCCCGCCCGGCCGATTGGCCGGGCGGGGCTTGTTACACACAGGGCGATGAAGCCACCCCGTAGTTCGTGTTGGGTTAGAACACCGGCGTCACACCGGAGAGTACACCGGTTGCGCTCGGTTCGGTGTCCCCGGCCGCCTTCGGCTCCAACGTGAGAATGAAGGTGTCGAAGTTGTCCGGGTTGTACGGCCCTGCGCATCCCGTCCTTTCGACGGAGCAGAGCCGTGTGAACGCCTCAAGGAGCATCTGCGGCTGGACGAAGTCCGATAGAGTGAGATCGGTGTCCGAATCCGTGAGCTCCGTGTACTCCGGCGGTGGTGTCGTGAACGAGCTGTCCGGCAGGCGCACGAACGTCGTGTCGCCCGAAGCCAGCCAGCCGACGTACTGATAGCCAACCGGCGCCCGCGGCAGCTGCCCGTAACCGTAGCGCAGCTCCTCGCCGAACGCACCACCACTACCGACACCGGAAATCGACCAGTAGCGCTGCTCCATATCGCCCAGATCGAACGTGCCAAAGATGATCGGCGGCAGTCCGGAGGCCGGCTTGGTCTCACCTGGACGGAAGACGCCAGGCGTCGGATCCTCGACCCACAGCGGCTGTGTGGCGTTTGGAGTCGGCGACGGTGAGAACGGCGTCGATTCGATCGTCAAGAAGAACTGGTTGATCGTCGACGTGTCGCCGGGGTACTCAACAGTCAGGCGATGGACAAGATCGACGTCACCGGCGAACGACCGCGTGACCGTCGGAGCCGTAATCGTATCGACCCCGTCGAACGAACGGTACTGGAACTCCAGGTTCGTCGACGTACCACCGTCGTCAATGGCCCAGAGCGTGTAGACTCCGTCCGTGAGCTCCGCCATCGCCTCGAAATCGAACTCCACGCTGTCCGGCGCGCTGAGTGCAGCGTCAGCCTCGCCGACCGCAGAGCCGAGACCGACAAGCGGGAATGGCGCGTACGAGTTGGGAATCACGGTACCTGTGGCGTCGAGGTCGACACCCACCTGGATCCGTAGAACCGGGACCTGCGTGGCGGGCGGGATACCCAGCCCCTCGTACACCTCGACGTAGTTGTAACGCGGTAGTGCGAACGACTCCAAAGTGTTCGGGGCAAACGGTGACCCGGCGGCTCCACTTGAGAAGTGAGTCCAAAAGCCGCCGTACTCGACCAGACAGTCCCAACCGATCGTGCCGGTCGGGCTGCTGCCCAGGTAGCCGATCGTGAACGGGTTTTGCGTTCCCGTCACGCCGGTCGTGGCGGCCGGCGTCCCGAAATCGTAGTTGCACAGGCTGGCGGGGTAGCCCGAGGGCGTCCCATCCAGCGGGTAGAGCGAGTCAGGGGCCGCAACGCTGCCGAAGATCAGCAGCTCGGGCGTATCCTGATCGCCTCTGATGTCGAGAGCATGACGGACGTACACCATCGTGTAGTCGGTGCTCGCCGCAAAGTTCATCATCCCGCACCACATGTCGATATGATTGCCACCACCATAGCTGGCGTCACCGACCACGCATCCACCCGAAGCGAAGCCCGGGTCGATCGTCTCGGTGCCCAGGCCGCCAATGGCAGGCAGCCGGTGCGGGTCGTTGCTGTTTCGAGACATCCCGTTGAAGAGGAATGTACTGCCTCCTCCGTACCCCTCACCCCAGGCCGAGGTCGCTCGCCCGAAGGCGTCCGGGTTGGCCAGATCGAAGCCAAGGACCTCGAAGAACGTTATCCTGGCCTGGCCCATCGGCTCGCTGGCGCCGCCTGGCTGCGACAACGGGGCGACCACTACGACGGAGTCGGGGCCGAACACGACCAGCGCATTCTGATCCTCGCGCGCACAACCAGCAGCGAACGCCAGGAGCAGAACACCGCCAATCGCAGCAGCGGCTATCCGCCTCGTCACCTTTACATGGTATGAAAGCATCTCTGCCTCCTAAGTTCCGTCGGCGTTCGTCACTGGCCGGGCATGAACGTGAACCCGACCATGAGCCTAAAGTTGTGCAGCGTGCTCTTCGCGGCCGGCGGTTGATCCGC
>JBDHHX010000215.1:0-6380 GCA_039589155.1 Gemmatimonadota bacterium
GGGCCGCGAACGCCCACGATTTCATCTGCCGGCTGCCTCACGGCTACGACACGCTGGTGGGCGAGCGCGGGCAGATGCTGTCGGGCGGCGAGCGCCAGCGCGTCTCGATCGCCCGGGCGGTTCTGCACGACCCGCGGATACTCATGCTCGACGAGGCGACCAGCAGCGTCGACACCGAGACAGAGCGCAAGATCCAGCAGGCACTCGACCGGCTGGTCGCCGGTCGCACGGTGTTCGCCATCGCGCACCGTCTCTCGACCTTGCACCGCGCCACTCGGCTGTTCGTGATGAAGGATGGACGGCTGGTGGAGGCGGGTACCCATTCCGAGTTGATGGCGCGGTCGGACGGCGTCTATCGAAAGCTGTACCAGTTGCAGACGGAACTACGGTGAGGAGGTGAAACCATGAAAGCGACAGCTCATGCAACGGAGCTGGTAAGGAAAGCTCAGCGAGAACTGACGCTCGAGAGGCGTGCTGACGGCCGGCTCTGGGCCATTAGAGGAGACGAGGAGCGCTCCGTCTGGGTGCGTCGTTGCTTCCCCTGGTCGCAGCCGACGCGCTTCATCTCGCTTCGTGACGGCGAGGAGCACGAGTTCGCCCTCGTGCGGGAGCCGGGCGAGCTGTCCTACGAGTCACGGGCGGTCCTCGAGGCGGCCCTCGTCGAGGCGGGTTTCGTGCTGAAGGTCGTTCGAGTGCTGGACGTCGACGAAGAGGTCGAAATCCGCAACTGGAAGGTCGAGACCGAGCAGGGCCCACGGTCCTTTCAAACGCGGCTGGACGACTGGCCGCGCCAGATGCCCGGCGGCGGCCTGCTCATCCGCGACGTGGCCGGCGACCTCTACTACGTCGCCGAGCCCCAGAAGCTCGATGGTAAGAGTCGCGGCCATCTCTGGGCGTTCGTCGATTAGCAGCCCGGGCCACCGGCCCGGGCTGCGGCCCTTCGACTAGGACCCTCGATCTTCCCGTGTCTTGCGCCACACGGGACCGCCCCTTTACAATTAAGAATTGTTATTAATATTCCTTAGTCCATTTCATTTCATTCATCACGCAGCACGCGGGCTCATCCGGAACAACGGGTGAAAAAGTCGAGCTTCATGAGCTGAAGTTGACGCCCTTATCTGGCCTGCTGCCGGGAGCGGTTGCTGATCCCCGTCCCGTGTAGGCGAACGCCCACCACAGTCACGACGAGGAGTACGGCAATGGGCACTCGAATGTCGCGCCATCTGGTCCCTGGTGTTCTAGGCATCTTCGCCCTCTCGCTGGCGTCGAGCGCGCCGGCGTTCGCCCAGGGCCGCTCGGGCGATGCGATTCCCGATCAGTACATCGTGGTGCTCACGGACGAGGCGCTGCCCCCGGGGCTCAGCCGGGCGCAAGCCGAGTCACGGGCCGCCGCGTTCGCGCAGGGGCGCGGCGTCGGTTCCGAATCGATCGGCCGGGTCTACCACCGTGCGCTCCGGGGCTTCTCGGCGCGGCTCAATGCGCAGCAGCGTGATCGTCTGAGCGCCGACCCCGACGTCGCCTACATCGAGCAAGATCGTCTGATGGTCCTGGGCCGGCCGCGGCCGGGCGGCGACGCGCCGGCACCCACCGGCCAGCAGGTCCCGTGGGGGATCACCCGCGTGGGCGGTCCCGTAGACGGGACGGGAAAGACGGCGTGGGTCATCGACACGGGTGTCGACCTCGATCATCCCGACCTCAACGTGGACGCATCGAGAAGTGTGTCTTTCATATCGAAGGGTCGTGATGCCCGGGACGCCAACGATCTCAATGGCCACGGCACGCACTGCGCCGGCACCATCGCGGCGCTCGACAACGATATCGGCGTCGTCGGCGTGGCTGCCGGTGCGACGATCGTCGCGGTGAAGGTGCTCGATCAGCGTGGCAGCGGGTCGTACTCCGATGTCATTGCCGGTGTCGACTATGTCGCCGCCAATGCGGCGGCGGGCGACGCGGTCAACATCAGTCTCGGCGGTCCGACTTCGCAGGCCCTCGACGATGCGGTCCGCAACGCGGCCGCGGCTGGCATCCTGCTGGCGGTCGCCGCGGGGAACGAGGCCAAGGACGCCAACACGGCGTCACCGGCCCGCGTGGAGGTGGACAACGTTTGGACTGTGTCCGCCTGCGATAGCAGCGACGCTTTCGCCTCCTTTTCCAACTACTCCGGCCCCACAGCGGCGCCGGTCGAGGTCTGCGCCCCCGGCGTGAACATCCTCTCAACCTGGATGGACGGCGGCTACAACGACATCAGCGGCACGTCGATGGCGACGCCGCATGTCGCCGGTTTGCTGCTCGCCACAGGCGGCTCCCTGGCGACCGACGGGAACGTGAAGTCGGGTGACCCGGACGGCGATCCCGATCCCATCGCCCACCGCGGCAACCAGTAATCGAACGGCGACGCGAGACCAAAACGTCGCCCATAGAGAAGGAACAGGACAGATGGCAACAGGTGATAAGAGCGAAAAAAAGGCGGAGCGCAACATCGACAAGCTGGTTGGCTCGAGCGAGCGGCTGGAGAAACGCATCAGCGACCTGGAGGCCGGCCTTACGTCAATGATGGACCAGCAGTTCGATGCCAACGTGTACCGCAAGGCGCTCGCACACACGGTCCAGGAGCATGTCTTCACCAAGATCCAGAAGGCCGTGCTGATCGTCGGCGCTCTCGGCAGCATCGGCTTCGTCGTGATGGCCAGAGGCTTCATTAAGGATCAGGTCGACGAGGCGATCAAGGCCCAGTACGCGGGCTTCACTGCCGCGACCGATGAAGCCGAACGGACCAGCCTGCTCCTGCTGCTGAACGATGCGTCGCTGGGCAACATCTTTGCGCAGCGGACGATCCGCGATCGCATGGAGGAGTTGGGCCCACGGCTGGAGAAGTTCATCAGCGAGCCACGCTCGCCGCAGGAGCGGACCCTGGCGATGGATCTCTACGAACGGGAACCGCTGCCACGGCTTCGCGATGAGTTGGTCACCCTGTTCGAGGATGAGAGCGCGCCCGCCGAGGATCGCCGCGCCGCTCTGCGCGTGCTTCTCCGCGACGCCAGCGGCAACGCCGGCATAGATGTGAATAGCATCTTACGCACAGCTCAGGGTTCAGGGTTTCGCAGGGATGCGGCAAGCGTGCTCGCCGCTCAGAGGACGAGCAGCCGGGAGATAGCCGATTTCGTGAGCAGCGCGGTCCGAAACGACACCAGCACGCTCAGGTCCGCCGTGCTGTTCTTCGTTGTGAACCCGGAGCTCTGGGACTACGACGCCTACTATCAACACCTGTTCCCGAGGGGCGGCAAGCAGAGGGAGCTCTCACCTTACCAGCTCATCATCGATGTTGCCACGGCCGAATCGATCACCGGCGAGCTGCAAAACGCGGCGGAAGCGGTGGAGAGCAAGGGCACGGCCGGCCGCGATAGCATATTCGAAGCCTTCTTCAGCCGGCACCTGGCTCTGGCCTTCCTGCGCCAGGGCGAGCCGGACCGCTTCCACAACGTTCTCTCACAGGCGGCGCCCACGGCCCCGATCTACCCTGAGAGCGTCTGGCGCGGAACGATCTTGCCGCTCTTCCCCGAACTCAACGACAGGGAGGACGCGGAGCAAGTCTACAGCCTGTATGACATCAGCCTGCTCGTTAGCACTCAACTGCAGGGCTCTTCCTGGACGGGCTCGTCGTATGAGAGCTGTTCGGCCGCGTCGTCTGTCGATCAGCTGACCCGGGGCGACCTGGACTGCTACCTGCAGGTGATGAGCTCGGGCTACTACGAGCCGCAGCAGTGGCTACGGTCGGTTGTGCCGCTGTTCCCAGACTACGCGGACGCAGGCGCCGAGGGTATTGACGCTGAGCAGGACGAGCTCTGGAATTGGGTCCAACGCACCGAACTCGAGTTCGATCCCGGCAGTACCCGCTATTCCTGTGCCAATTCAACCGCGTGCCGGCCCCTCGATCTCGGGGAGCTTCCGACGGACGGCCGCTCCGTTACGGTCGGCGGTGCGGTGCAGGGCCGGCTCGGTGCCGGCAACCCCGTCCTGGCCGATGGTAGCAGCGGCCAGGCCTGGGCGCTGCAAGGCCAGGCCGGCGCCAGCTATACGATCGAGCTGCTGTCCACCGACTTCGATGCCTTTATCTACTTCGTCGGGCCAGGACTGGCCGAACCGCTCTACGACGACGACGGCGCCGGAAACGGCAACTCGCGCCTGGAGGTCGAGCTGCCGCAGACCGGCGTCTACACGGTGATCGTCAGCTCGTACGAGGCCGGTGAGCAGGGCGCCTACGAGCTACGGGTGCAGGGCGGGCGTTAGCAGGCACGACACAAGGCATGGGAGACCGCGGCACATGGGCTTGATCGACTCATTCCAGAACTGGCTGAACGGATTGGCCACCAAAGATCCGCAGTTGCTCCAGATCCTGATCATGGGACTGGTAGTCTTCGTGTTGTTGAAGCCGGTCGGCGTGCGGTTGGTCCAGGGCTTCATGTTCAGACGATCGCTGCGACGGCGAGCGAAGGCGGAGGCAGCCGCGTCCGCCGCAGATGATACCGCGCAACGCTCGGATCCCGGTACTCGGCTCGAGTTCGTCGAAGCCAACAGCGCCTCGAGCATCAGCACCGGGGGTACGGTCGTGCCGACAGTGATGTCATGGGCGCGACGTCTCTATCGGGTCGATATCACAGCCGCCGCCAGCTACGCAGTGACGGCGATCCTGTTCACGCTGACCGCAGGAGTGGAAGACGACGCTTTGGTGTTTGGCGTCCCTCTCGCCATGTTCTCGATGCTCGGGATCGCCTTCTTCAGCTACACGTACTTCGTTGCCGGGCATACGAGCGAGAAGCTGCGACTGCTCGTAATCGGCCTCGCTGCCCTCACAGCGCTCGTCTCGCTCTTCACGCAACACTTCGTGTTCGGGCTGACGGTCGCGTTCCTGGTCGCGGCCCACTGGTTCGTGAGCCGAAAGGTCCGCAGGGAGATGGAGGACCTGGACGTACCGAACTTGAAGCTGCTCGTCCTTCGCGTATTCGGCCTCGACAAGAACACCAGGTTCACCTTCGGTCAACTGGAAGCATTCTGGCAGTACCTCGGCCCCTACTTCACCGTGGTGGATCCGACCTACATACGTTACCGGTTTCGTTGGAGCTCGCCCACCACTCTGAGATTCCTTATCGTCGGCTCAGCGCTCTTTGGTGGGTTCATCATCGGCATGATCTCGGGTGACAACGAAGCGACCGGGCTGAGCGGTTGGGTGATGGCCAACCCGATCCTCGGCACGGTCACGCTCGCGGCTATTGGGCTGCCGCTCGCCGTCGGTGGGATCTTCATCGCGCTCTTCGCCACGTTCGCGGGCAACCGTGAGGCGATCAAGAAGAAGATCTCGGCAACGCTGGAAAAGAAGCGGACGAAGGACTTCACGACGCCCGACCTGGCGATGTTCTGTTACGACGATACGTGGAAGGTCGCCGTGGACGAGTTCAGTAGTGCAGCCGATGCCGTGCTCATGGATTTGCGAGGATACTCGGCCGCCCGCAAAGGCTGCGAATACGAAGTCAGCTTCCTGGTCGACAAGCTGCCACTCGACCGCGTGGTCTTCCTCGCTGACACCGATACGGACCGAGAGGCCATCCGCGACCTGCTCAGGCGCGAGTGGTCATCGATGCTCCCGGACTCGCCCAACCGCGAGCTCGCGGACGGGAAAGCGACGATCTACACCGCCTCGAAGCACGATGCCCGCGATATCCAATCGATCGTGACGCTGCTCCTCGGCGCCGGTCTGCGGACCCCGGTAGAGGTCACGCTGCCTCAGTGAGACGCCACCTTGCTGGCCGCCCGCCGGCGGGGATACGTTTGTGATCCGCTTCGGGTTACAGTTTCATCGCTGACTGGGGTGAGCATGCCCATGTGGAAGCTGAACATCTTCATCAGCCACTCTTCCCAGGACAAACACAAGGCCAAGAGGTTGGGAAACAGCATCACGATCGCCCTCGGCCGTCGGCACGACATCTTCTTGGCAGCCCGGCTGAAACCAGGTGGAAACTGGCTGAAGGAGATCAATGAATTCCTGGCGCGCAGAAAGAGGATAACCACGCTCGTTCTGGCTACGCCGGACGCGATCAAGAGCCCCTGGGTATGGTTCGAGATCGGCGCCAGTTCCAGGGCCAAAACCACGATCATCCCGATCTGCGATGGTGACATGAAGATTGAGGACCTGCCGGATCCGCTCGCCAGGTATACCGCGATCAAGCTGGACAAAGAAGGTCTTGTGGAGCTGCTGAAGGAACTCGCCGGGAAAGCGAACGCCAGCCTCAATCCGGACAGGCTGGAGCTGGCGACGGACCACCTCTTCCCACCCAAAGCCAAACTGAAAAGCTAGCCGCCCAGGCTGTGCCGCTGTAGGAACTCCA
>JBDHHX010000216.1:0-6823 GCA_039589155.1 Gemmatimonadota bacterium
GGTATTCCGAGTACGATGTGCTGCCTCCCCAATTGAGATCGATCGTGGCATTGGGGAACGTTGTCAGCTTGTAGGTCCCTCCGCAGTAGTACGTGCCGTTCATCTCGTTCGATACTGTCGCGCCTTCGGGACCGACCAGGCACGTCGCGGTGATGACGTCATCGCCTTCGACGCCAAAGCCCGCTTCGTAGTGTTCGACCTGACGACAGAACTCGACGACCGAGCCCTGACCACCTGCACAAGACGACCCTGACGGAAGTCCGGTTGTCTCCCCATCATCGCCGCAACCGATGGCGACGATCAAGAGGCCGAGCGTCGGCAGCGTAATGATTGGCCTTCTCATCTCTACTGCTCCTTGTTGGCTGGCGGGATTTGCCAGCGGCTGATGCTGGCGTGTCACCGGATGTGTCGGTAAGAGTGCGGTCTCGACCCCCAGCGGGCGGACTGCGCTCGTGGGCGATGGTTCCCCGTTCATTGTGGAGATGCCGGACTACGGATGGACGAACCTGTCTACGAGTGCCCGGGTGGCCTCGCTTGCTGCAAGTTTCCATGGCTGAAGTACCTCGTGTCCAACGGACTCGAATGCACCACCAGCCTCTGCCCACTCCCTGAGCGACCATACTATGTCGTCCGTGCCAGGAAGCAAACGATAACCTTGCCAACTACTGTTATCCGCGCGCTCGTGTCTCCAGCGGTTGACCCGAGTGCGGTCAAACGGTTTCTTATGTCGCTATGTCAGAGAACCTCACATTGCGGATCGCCACCTTCAACGCCTGGGCGCTGCCGGTCCGGATTCCGACCCAGGACAAGCGCCGTCGGCTGCAACGTCTGCCGGAGGCGCTGGCCGACCTGGACGCCGACGTCATCGTGCTGCAGGAGATGTTCGACGTTAAGGCACGGCGGCGGCTGCTGCGGGAGCTGTGTCCGCCCTACGAGACCACGCCGGAGGCCAGCCGCTCGCGTCGCATCCTGCGACTTTTGCCGATCGACGCTACGGGCGGTCTGGTCGTGCTGTCGCGCCTGCCCATAGCCAGTAGCCGCTTTATCCCTCACCCATCGGATCTGGGCAGCAAGCCGGACGAGCGTGTGGGTCGCAAGGGCGCGATGATCGTGCGGATCGAGACGCCGTTGGGACCCGTGACCGTGTTTGCGATTCACCTCTACGCTGGCACGAAGCCGAAGGATACGCTGGTCCGCGCCGGTCAGCTGGCGCCGCTGCTCAGGACGTTGGACGCGGAAGCCGACGGTACGCCGGTGGTGCTGGCGGGCGACATCAACACGTCGCCGGCCGTGGCTTACCCGGCGTCGCCGGGCCCCGAGAACCCGCTCACCCCGGAGTACGCGGCGCTGGTCGAAGCGGGCTTTAACGACCCGTTGCCGCCGAACCCGACACCTGTCAGCCGCTCCGCCACCTGGGTGCCCAGCCGCAACCGCTACGCGGCGCTGCCCTACCAGGAAACGAAGACGGACGAGCGCTATGACTACGTGCTGGTCAGGCCGGGACGGGAGCACGAGTGGACCGTGAGAGATGCGCGCACCGTTCTCGACGGCGACGGACAATACCTCTCGGACCACGTGGGCGTGATGGTCGAGCTCGAGATGGTTCGCGCCTGAAGAGGAGAAGTACGATGGTTGGAGCGATTCGCAAGCGAGACATCCTCGCCCATCCCGTGGTCACCATCCGCTGCTTCGGCTGGCCGGTCTTCTTGAGGACGGTCCTGGCGCGCCGGCGTCAGACATTCATGAGCCTGCTGGCCGAGACCGGGTCGTTCGGACCGTCCGCCGTCGAGGTCCCCGAGCTTCTCGGGCACTGCGTTGAATTGGAGCTGCAGGCGAAACGCATCTACGAGATGTTGTCGGAACGGTTCGCCGACCGGCCTCCCGTTCGGGAGTTCTTCCAGACGCTGGCCCGACAGGAGCAGTCCCACTCCGAGATGCTCGAGCTGTGTCGGGAGGCCGCCGGCCGGGAGGGCTGGCTGGAGAAGCATTTCGCCCCATGGCGCGAAGCGGTGCCGCGGCTGGAACAGCAGATGGACACCGTAGAGGCGTCGTTGGGCGATCTGGAATCGGTCCGCGATGCGCTTCGCCTGGTAATCCAGGTGGAAGGCTCGGAGATCAACCAGGTCTTCGATGGCGTCGTGGCGGCCACCGACTCGGGATTCGTCCAGCATCTGCGGCCGTTCCATACGGCGGAAGAGACACACCTCTCCTACATCACGGACCGTATCTCGCAGCTGGAACCGAGCCTGGCCCAAGAGTGCCAGACTCTGGTGGCATGATCGAGACATGAAACGCACCTGACCGCTACATGATTCTCCATCCCGTCGGCTGATCCCCGGCTGAAATCCAGCTGAAAGGTGGACCCTAGATTGCGCGACGTGGGCCATGATCGGCTCAGGTCGCGCGGCCCGAGACGCCGCGCTCGAGACGGACAAGATCATGATGGAGGCAAAGACGATGAGACGGCATACGAAGAATCTAGTCGCCCTAGTCGGGCTGATCGCACTTCCGTTCATGCTGGCCTGCGATGACGCGACCGGCCCTGAAGGGCCCGCGCGCGGAGTACCGGGCGGCGGCGGTCCGCAGTTCGCAGTGAACCCGGCGACCATCGAGATCGGGGTCGGCGAAACGGTCCAACTGAGAGCCAGGCTGAACGGCGAGGCGTTGGACGCTGGCGCGCTGGAGTGGTACAGCAGCGATCCGGAGCGGGTGCTGGTGTCGGCTGACGGTTTGGCTGAGGGGCTGGCCATTGGCTCCGTCGCCATCATCGCCGAGCACGGTGGGCTGAGCGCCACCAGCACGGTTACGGTGGTGAGCCGGAATCGCGGTTGGGATGACGAAGAAGAGGAACCTGAAATCGAGCGCTGAACCGTGAGCGGCCCGGCCGCCGGCTACCGCCGGGCGGCCGGGCCGCCTCGTCGGTCGGGAACCTTTTTGCACCCCGCCAGTTTTACTTTCGAGCGTTAGAATTCAACGACAGCAAAGGCAAGGAATCGCCCGCGGAGGGGAGGCCCCTGCCATGAAGCGAAGCCTCGTGCTACCGGTTTTCCTGTTACTCGCAGGCTGCGGCGGCGAGTCGGCGTTGGATCCCTCCATGCCGGACGTCCGCGGCGCATTCGAGGGCACGTGGGACTACTCCTTTACGGTGGTCGGCACCGGTGAGTCGGTCACCGTCTCGTGCGCCGGCCGGGTCATGATCGCCTCGCAGAGTGGCGACAGCTTCGTCGGCGAGTTCGCCGTGGACGCCTCGAGCGAGTGCCCGTCAGCGTCGGGCGTCGTGAACGGGGCGGTGTTTTCGGATGGCAGCCTCGCGTTCGAGCTCGAGGTGGAAGGGTCGGGTGTGGCCGGGTTCGAGAGTGTAACGGGCTGCGTGTACGTTGAGGGGCGAACGAGCTTCCTTGGTGTTCTCGACGGCGACGAACTGACCGCCCGGGCCAGGGCCACGTTCGACTGCCCGGCCCCGAACGGAATGATTATCTGCAATGACGTAGACGCGTCGATCCGAGTGGTCCGGCGATAAGCGGACCGCGTGCGATCATCGTCGCTACTCACCGTGTTCGCCGACTACCGCGATCCGATCGCCGGCCGGGTTGACGGCGATGCGGCTGACCCCATTCACACCGAACACCGACAGGTCGGCGGCCTCCTGCCACTCGCCGGCCAACCAGCGGTGCAGCATCGATCCATCGCCCATGACGATCGTGCCGTCGGGCAGCCAGGCGTAATCCTCGCGGCCGAGCAACGTGGACGTGAGAGTCGTGATCGAGCGCGTGTCCAGGTCGATGGCTTTGATTAGCCACTCGTCGTCGGAGACTTTGTGGACGAAGCTGATCGAGTGTGTGCCCGGTATGCGGTGTAGCGAGCGCCCGATGTCTTCGGCGACGATCGTGGCTACACCCGAATCCAGGCTGCCGATCTGCAGCGTCGCCGGCGTGAGCGAATCCCCCAGCACGAACATCGCCACCGTGTTCGCGTCGCCCCAGGCGTGATAGCCCACCGGCTGAACCGCGTCCAACAAGCCGCCGCGATCGCTCCCATCGAGACCGAAGCGCCAGAGTTGCTGGCGCGCCGCCTCCTCACGGATCGTAGAGAACTCGGTTCCGCCGGGCATGATCGTGGGGGAGTACTCGCTGCCCGCGGTATGGGTGACCTGCGAGGTGGCGCCTGTGCTAACGTCGTAACGGTAGATATCCGTCTGGAGCGTGTCGCGCGCCGAGGTGAAGAGCAGTGCCGCTCCATCGGGCGCGAACTGAGGCTGGTTGTCGTATCCGGCGCGATCGGTGACGTTGACCAGGTCGACTATGTCGAATCGTTCACCGTCAATCACCAGGGTGCCAACGAAGATATCCGTGGATGGTGCACCCGATGCCGTGGGTACATAGTCGCTCGAACCGTCGCCGCAGGCAGACGCGAACGTGACCAGCAGGGCAGCAGATAGAGTTCTCATTCCAGCAACCTATCCGCTGTCGACGGGCGCGACCAGATCGTGGGCGCGAGCATGCTCGCGTGGGGGCAAAAGGTCGCGGAATTGGCGGTAGTGCGGCTCTTGCGGTCCCGCGGATCGATTCAGCGCGTCGGATCGACGGCGTGAATCAGCTCCTTCAACTGCTCGAACAGCTGTGGCTCGGTCAGATCGATGCCGTGCACCATGAGGGCGTGCTGGGCGACTCTCCTGATGAGCTCCTCCTCGGAATCTGCGCGAATCACCTGGTCACAAGCGATGCCAAGGTCTCGGCACCTCATCTCCTTGGCCATAGGTCCTCACTCCCGGGAAAACTGGGGAAGGGCCGTGTGTTCTATTCTACCCCGGAGCGGCGCAATGGAGCCAGCCGTCGGTCCGGCTCATCCCGTTGCGGCGATTGTCCGTTGCCGGTCGAGCGGGCTATTGTCATGAGGTTCGAGTACTTCGGGCAGCTGCAAAGAAAGGAACCGATGAGCATCGCCAGGACTCTCTTGCCTCTGTTGGCCGCGATGTCGCTGGTATTGGCCTCCTCCGCCTCGGCCCAGGCGCCCAGGCGATTCCTTGTACAGGGTTACGGGGCCTACGTGCCGGTGAGCGGCGACGTGTCACTCGGAGACGGCTGGTCGGTCATCGGGACTGCCGGCATCATGCCGCTCCCCCACCTCTGGCTGCTGGGTGACATCGGCTACACCTGGCACCGGGGTGCGGACGACGGTCCGGACTGGCGGGCCACGAGCTATTTCGGGATGCTCGGCTACAGCCCTGTGCCCGTGAACATGAACGGCCTGCTGATCTTCTACGCCGGGGCCGGTTCCGTCAGACTCGATCCCGAATCGGCCGAGATGGACGAGAGCTCGCGCTTCGCGGTGAACCTTGGCATCAAGCTGGTCTATGACTTCGGTCGTCACGTCGCCGGAACGGTGGATGTCGCCTGGGTCGTCGCCTTCGCCGACGAAGAAGACGACGCCGGGGGCGAGATCTGGGCCTACCCGTTCGGCTTTGGGTTGGCGGTACGATTCTGAATGAGCTACCAGGGCTCTGGACGCATCAACATCCTCTATACCAACATCGGCCGCGGTCATCCCCATTACCTGGATGGGATAGTCGAGAGCCTACCCCAAGATCGGCTGGGTCGCGTGGGCGACGTCTTCACCGCCACATCTGGCCTGGGCCGGGCGGCCTGGCGGACGGCTCGCGTCGTCTATCTAAACGGCGGTCGCGGCGGCTGGCGCTCGATGTTGTACAATCGCTTGCGAACCGGCGGCGACTACAACAGGGCCGGTCCTCTGCAGAGAGTCATGGGGCGGGCGCTGCGGAAGACATACTTGCGAGACCCGGAACCGCTGGTGGTCGGCCACCCGCTGTTGGCCGCGATCCTGAACGGAAAGCCCAACCTGTTCTACCAGCACGGCGAGCTGGCGGCACCACGAGAATGCTGGGTCCGCGGAGGCCACCGCCTCTTCGTGCCGTTGCCGGAGACAGCCGACGCCTTCATCGCGGCGGGCCTCGATCCGGCGCAACTGTTCGTTTCGGGCCTCTGTATCGAGCCGGAGCTCGTCGCCCAGGCGGAGGGCGCTCTGAAAGGCCGCCTCGAGCGCTTGGGCGCGAGCGGATCGTTGTGCGGAGGCTACTTCTCGTCAGGCGCGGAACCGCGCGGCCACGTGCGCTCGTTGGCCGCAGCGGCGGCGTCGGCCGTCGATGCAGGTGGGCATGCTGTGATGATCGCGGCGCGGGCAGGCTACTTCGCAGAGCAGGTCGGGCGTCGCTTCGCTCCCGCCAACCACGACCTGCAGATCACAGTGGACCCGCTTGACTTGCCGGAGCGATTGCCCCGGGCCCTCCTCTGCCTGTACGACGATCGGCGCGAATTGAACGACTACACCTCTCGCCTGTGCGTTCGCACTGGGCGTTGGGCCTGGGCCTGCCACTGTTCGTGGTCGAGCCCGTGGTCGGTAGCTATGCGGCGGCTAACCGGGATTGCTTGCTGTCAGCGTCGGTGGCGGAGGTGATCGCCGACGCGACGCAGGCGGCTCGCTTCGGGGAGCGACTCGAGAGGTTGCGGAGTGTCGGAGCACTGCAGGCGATGGCCGAGTTTGGCTGGGGCCGCTTCGATCCGTACGGATTCCACAACATCGCCACGATGCTGCAGTCGACCTAGAGCGTTCCGCCGCTCTCGGCCGCCGGCGCCACTGCAGGAACCTTCAAGCGCTCGAACAACGCGCGAGTGGGCTCGAGGCCGGCCGGGTCGTTGGCGTCGAAGAACCAGAATCGGTCGATGTCCCACTGGTTCATCAGCAACTGCATCGTTCCCTGACTCTTGTGCTCCGCGATCAGCCAGTTGACGACGATCTTGTAGTTGAG
>JBDHHX010000217.1:0-6346 GCA_039589155.1 Gemmatimonadota bacterium
TCACCAGACCCAGCATCTCGCTGGCGTCCGCTCCCAGCGCTATTCGGATTCCGAACTCGTTCAGTCGGCGATTGACCGCGTAGGCGACGACGCCGTAGATGCCCAGGCAAGCGAGGAGCAGGGCGAGTACGCCGAACAGGGCCAGCGTACCGGAGGCCAGCTGGAACGGGCCCAGCGATTGCGCCACGACCTGGTTCATGGTTCTAACTCCCCTGACCGGCAATCCGCGGTCAACGGACCAGATCGCTTCTCGCGCTGCCGCCGTCACAACTGCGGGGTCGCCGGAAGTCCGGACGACGAACCTTAGGCCGCGCGTCCTGTACTGGCTCTGGGGGAAATAGACCTGTGGCCACACTTCGCCGATCAGCCAGCGGTGCTTAACGTCCTCGACCACGGCGACGATCGAGGCCCACCCGCCTTCGGTGTCCTCTTCATCCAGCAGCACACGCCTGCCGATGGGGTCTTCGCCGGGCCAAAACCGCTCCGCCATGGTCTGATTGATGGCGATGACGTGCGGCGCGTCGGCGTTGTCCGCGTCGTTGAACGGCCGCCCGCGCAACAACGAGATGCCCATGGCGTCGAAGTAGCCTGCGGTAACGTTATTCAGATTGGCGAAGAGATCCTCGTCGGCAGAAGTGGGCTCGCGACCCTCAACTCGGAAGCCGATTACGCCGGTGGAAAAGTCTAGTGGCAGGTAGCTGACGCCGCCGACGGCCTCGACGCCGGCAAGCGCTTCGAGCCGTCCGAGCACTTCGTCCTGGAACGCGGCCCGCTGTGTCTGATCCGGATACTTCGCGCTGGAGAGCGTGACACCCAGGGTCAGCAGGCGGTCGGCCTCGAAGCCCGGATCGACGCGCTGCATCCTGATCAGAGCTTGGGCTGTCAGGGCGGCGCCGACCATCAAAACCATCGTCATCGCGATCTGTGAAACGACGAGCGCACTGCGGAGACGCTTGCCTTTCTGCCCTTCGCTCGAGCCCCTGCCGCCTTCCTTCAGACTCGCCGCGACATTGAATCCCGACGCCTGTAGCGCCGGGGCGAGTCCAAAGAAGAGCGTCGCCGCGACTGCCACCAGCAGGGTAAAGGCGAGTGCCGCACCGTCGACGCGCGCCTCGCCCACACGGTACAGGTCCTCGGGCATCACCGGCCCGATCAGCCTCACCACGAACAAGGCGAGCATGGTTCCCAGGGCAGCGCCGAGCAGTGACAGGACAGCGCTCTCGGTAAGAAACTGACGGATTAGACGCAGACGGTTCGAGCCGAGCGCTGTTCGGATCGCAACCTCGCGTTCCCTGGCGAGCGCGCGGGCCAGCATGATGTTGCCAACGTTGGCCGCCACGATCAGCAGCACGAAGCCTACCGACGCCAGCAGAAGCAGAAGCATCGCCCGAATCAATTCATAGTAAAACAAGAGGCCAGCGCGTATCGGCACGGCGCGCACGCCGTACTGCCCATCTAACTCCGGATGGTCGGCACCTAGTCGGGAGTGTATTGTCTCGAGCTCGCTTCGCGCCTGCGCCAGCGTTGCGCCCGACTCCAATCGCCCAACGATCAGGTACCGGCCGTTGGCACGATCTTCCCGCGTCGGGTCGAGTCGCAGCGCGCTCCACATCTTCACGCCGCCATAGGGGAAATTGAAATCGGCAGGCATGACGCCGATCACGGTGTGCGGAACTTCGTCCAGCGTTACGGTCTGACCTATGATACTCGCGTCTCCGGCATAGCGGCGCTGCCAAAGACCGTGTGACAGAATCGCCACAGGCTCGGCTCCCGGTCGATCCTCCTCGGGCAGCAGTCCCCGGCCCAGCTGCGGCTCGACGCGCAGCACGCGCAGCATGTTGGCGGAGAGTCGACCGACCACGACTCCCTCCGGCTCGCCGTGCCCGCCCAGGTTCTTCGACGTGTAGTCGTAGACGGCCACGTCCTCGAAGGAACCGAATCCCTCCCGGTAGTCGACGTACTGAGGCAGCGAGAAGCGGGCCATGTTGAAGCCGAGCCGATGATCGACATGGAACAGGTGGACCAGGCGCTCCGGCTCACCGAAGGTCAAAGGTCGGAACAGGTACGGATTTACGAGGCTGAAGATCGCCGTATTGGCTCCTATGCCGAAGGCCAGCGTGATCGCCGCCACGGTGGCGAACCCCGGGTTGCGGCGCAGTGTCCGGAAGGCGTAGGTCAGGTCTTGCAGAAGCGAGTCAAGCATCTCGCCAACTCTCCCGTTGAAGACGAGGTAACTGGTTTGGCCTGGTTAAGACTCACTACGGCGAAGCGGGAGATTAGATTCGAGCTGTCGCCCCGACGGACCTGTAGAGCTCGCCTCGAGGCCACGTTGCTCCTCATTACGGTGCGTGGCATCTTGATGCTTCGATGGATACCCATGACTCCGTGACCGTTCGATGATCGACGACATTAGCCGCATCAGGAATGCTCTTGCAGATCGTTACGTGATCGAGCGCGAGCTCGGCGCGGGCGGCATGGCCACGGTATACCTGGCGCGCGATCTCAAGCATACGCGAGATGTTGCGGTCAAGGTTATGAAGCCCGAGCTCACCGCCGCGGTGGGCTCCGAGCGGTTCTTGCGCGAGATCCAGATCACCGCGCAACTCAACCACCCGCACATACTCTCACTGCACGATTCCGGCGAAGCCGATGGCCTGCTCTACTACGTGATGCCGTACATCTCGGCGGGCTCCCTACGGTTGCGTCTGAAGCGTGAGGCGCCGTTGGCTTTCCAGGAGACCATTCGGATAAACGCGCAGATCGCATCGGCGCTCGACCACGCCCACAAGCACCGCGTCATCCACCGCGACGTGAAGCCGGAGAACATCCTGTTCTGGGAAGGGCTACCGGTCGTCGCTGACTTCGGCATCGCAAAGGCCGTCAGCGAGGCGGATCGCGATCACCTGACGCGTACCGGCGTGCCCGTCGGGACGCCGGGCTACATGAGCCCCGAGCAGGCGATGGGCTACACGGTGCTTGATGAGCGGACGGATGTCTACAGCCTGGCTTGCGTCGTCTACGAGATGTTGATTGGCGCCACACCCGCCGTTTGGGCGGCCGGCGACGCCCAGCGCCTGGGTCGCTTCCTCGACGCGCCGCCGGAGCATCGCGAGTGCCTGAACCTGCTGCCCGGCAGGATCGAGCAGGCGCTGGTGAAGGCGCTGGCCGTGGCGCCCCACGATCGCTTCCCGTCGCCCGGCGATTTCGCCGACGCACTCGAGGCGGCGGTGGAATCGCACGACAGCTTCTCCGACGAACAGGTGCGCGAGATTCTCGGTCGAGCCGCCGAGCTGCAGGCCGAGCACCCCACAGGCGAGGGGCTGACCATCGGCGCTGTCGAGCAGGTGGCTGCCGATGTCGGAATTCCGCCGGAGCACGTGCGCGAGGCTATGCGTCAGCTGCAGATGCCGGGGGCCGGGGTACTGGACGCCGCCGCGCCGCTCAGCGTAACACGGCGGTCCGAGCGGCCCAAGTTCTTCGACAGTCCGCCGGGCCGGTCTAAGCAGGACAAGATTCTTATCGAACGGACGCTGGAAGACGAAATACCGCCCGAGCGGTTCGAGACGATAGTCGAGGAGATCGAGAGTCGGCTTGGCATCGTCGGCCACGTCTCCGTCCTTGGCGGCAGCCTGACCTGGAGCCCCGCCGCGCCGGGCCCCGACGGCCGCCGCATCGTCGTGACATTGACGCCGCTCGGCCATCTCCGGCACAAGACCCGCATCCGCATCGCCGAGAGTTTGGAGCTGGTCGGTTGGAGGCAGGCCGTGCCCGCCTGGGGCGGCATCGGCGGCGGTATGCTCGGTGTGATGCTGGGTGGATCCACCGGCGATCCCCTGGCCGTGGTACTCTCCGCCGCGCTCTTCGCTGGCCTGGGCATCTTCATCGCGAAGAACTCGCTGGTCTCCGCAATGGAGGAGAGCCGTCGGAAAGAGTTGCAGCTGCTTTCAGACCGGCTCGTGGCGCTGGGTGAGGGCCGCGATCGCAGTCAGCGCTGGCAGCTGGGGCAGTAGAAGGCCGAGCGCCCGGCCAACACCGTGCGCTCTACTTCGCCGCGGCAACGGCGGCACCGTTCTCCCTCACGCCCGTAGACCCTCAGAACGTTCTGGAACTCGCCGCTATCGCCGAGGATGTCGCGATAGTCGCTCAACGTCGTTCCGCGGCGCTCCACCGCGTCACCCAGGACTTTCCTGATGGCGCGATGCAGCCGCCGTACGTCATTGCGACCCAGCGCGCCGGCCGGCCGCCGCGGGTCGATGCGGGCGATGTGGCACGCTTCGATTGCGTAGATGTTGCCCACGCCGGCGACGCGTTCCTGGTTGAGTAGCCAGTTGCGGATCGGCGCCCGCGAGCCGGCTAACAAGTCAGCGAACAGTTTCACCATGAACGCGTCTGAGAGCGGCTCGACGCCCAAACGGGCGTCGAGCTCGGCGTACTCGTCAGCCGTGAGCACCCACATGCGTCCGAATCGCCGCGTGTCGTAGAAGCGCAGAACGCCGGCGTCCTCGACCAGGAAGCTGGCCGACAGGTGGGGTTCGCCGCTGAGCGGCGCCGGCTCGCTCCAGGTGAAGTGGCCGGTCATGCGTAGCTGAGTCACCCAACGGCGGCCATCGGCGAGAGCTGCGTCAATCCATTTCGCGCGACGGCCGACTCGGTCGATGCGCCTGCCCGTCAGGGCGCGACGGAAGGCGGCCGGCGTCATCGGTGCGACGACTTCTTCGCGATGGATGCGTATGCGTGAGATGTGCTTGCCGGCGACAGCCGCCTCGAGCCCGCGGGCTATGGTCTCCGCCTCGGGGAGTTCGGGCATGCGCTAGCGGGACTTGTCGCGCTCGATCTCCCGGTAACCGATGTCGCGTCGGAAGTAAGCGCCCTCGAAGTCGATCGCAGCAGCGGCATCCCGGGACCTGCTGGCGGCTACGCCCACATCAGCACCCAGCCCAACCGCGCCCAGAACGCGACCGCCGCTGGTTACCAGCTGCTTCTCCGGGTCGCGCCGTGTTCCAGCGTGAATGATGATCACGTTGGGGTCTTCCTCCAGCGACTCGGGGATCGTGATTACCCGCCCCTTTTCGTACGAGCCAGGGTATCCCTCGGAGGCCAACACGGTGCAGACGGCGGCGCCATCACTGAAACTGAATCGGGAGGCTTCCAGCGTGCCGCCCCGGGCGATGGTCAGGCAGGCCTCGAGCAGCGAGTCCTCCATCAGCGGCAGCACCGCCTGGGTCTCCGGGTCGCCGAAGCGGACGTTAAACTCGATGACCTGCGGCTCGCCATCGACGATCATCAACCCGGCGTACAGAATGCCTTTGAACAGCCGGTCGTCGTCGCGCATGGCGGCAAGCGTTGGAGCGATGATCCGGTCGCTGACCTTCGTAACGAGCGCGTCCCCGGCGATCGAGACCGGCGCGTAAGCACCCATTCCGCCGGTATTGAGTCCCGTGTCGCCCTCGCCGATCGGTTTGTGGTCCTGTGATGGGATGAGCGGAACCGCGTCTTCACCGTCGGTGATGTAGAGCAGCGAGAGCTCCTCACCTACCAGGCAGTCTTCCACCACGACCGTGGCGCCGGCGCTCCCGAACTGATCGTCCACCATCATCGAGCGGGCCGCCGCCACCGCGTCCTCGGTGCCGCGACAAACGATCGCGCCCTTGCCGGCGGCCAGCCCCGACGCTTTGACCACCACGGGTGCTCGCCTTTCGCGGATGTAGGACTCGGCGTCTTCGAACAGATCGAACGTCCGGTGCCGCGCCGTGGGCACGCCCGCCTCGTCCATCAGAGCCTTGGCGAACGCCTTCGAGCCCTCGAGTTCCGCCGCCCGGGCGCTTGGCCCGAAGATCGATAGCCCGCGCTCCTGGAACTCATCGACGATCCCGGCAACCAGCGGCGCCTCGGGTCCCACGATGGTCAGGTCGATGTCGCGAGAACCGGCGAAGTCCGCCAACCCTTCGATCTCGTCCGCCTTCAAAGGAACGGACTCGGCCAGCGCCTTGGTGCCGCCGTTGCCCGGCGCGGCGTAAATCTGCGCCTCGGGGCTCTCCTGCTTGAGCTTCCAGATCAGCGCGTGCTCTCTTCCGCCCGAACCGACGACGAGGATTCTCATTTGTTCTTCTTGTTATAGGAATCGGACTATGTCGAGAATCGAAATCGATAAGCGAGATGCGAGAAGAATGAGCAATACGTGTGCGGTGCTTCTTCTCGATTCTCGTTTCTCGCTTTCGCTTTCGGTTTTCGACATAGAGCGCAGCTCATCTATCCCGGGAGGGCCCGATCAAGATCCTCGATCAGGTCCTCAACGTCTTCAATGCCTACCGACAGACGCACCAGCCCACCGGTGATTCCCATCACT
>JBDHHX010000218.1:0-7140 GCA_039589155.1 Gemmatimonadota bacterium
GAAGCACAGCTCGAGGCTGCCTGCCGGACGGTCGACCCGCCGGTCATAGCCCGGGTAAAGGATGGCGCCCTCTGTATCGATCCGCGCACCGTGCTGCCGCACGAAGAGCTGGACCTCATCAACGCTGTGACCGCCGCGCTGAGTGGAGATGACCGAAGATAATAGACGAGCCGCCGCCTTCATCGACCGCGATGGAACTCTGATCTACGAGCGGGGCGACCTCGGCCACCCCGACGGCGTCGAGCTGATCCCCGGCGCTGCCGCAGCGGTGCGACGCCTCAAGGACGCCGGCCTGCTGATCGTTCTCGTGACCAACCAGTCGGGGATCGCCCGTGGCCTGTTCACAACCGACGACTTCCACGCCGTACAGGCGCGCATGATCGAGTTGCTGGCAGCCGAGGGCGTGACTCTGGATCGCGTCTACTTCTGTCCCCATCATCCCGATGCCACGGGACAGTGCGACTGCCGCAAACCGGCGCCCGGCATGTACCGGCAGGCCGAGGCTGAACTGGGCATCGACCTGTCGCGCTCGTTCTACGTAGGCGATCGCTGGCGGGATGTCGGCGTCACTGAGGAAGTGGGCGGAACGCCGTTCCTGGTTCGTACCGGGGCCGGTGGGCAGGGTGCGCCGGAAGGGTTTGAGACGGTGGCGGATCTGGGTGAGGCGGTGGATTTGTTCTTGGCAGACATCGATGATTGACTGTCTGAACATTGAACATTGGACATCCGACATTGAACGTTGAACCACTGCCGAACGACATGACTTTGAACATCGAACTTCGAGCTTTAAAGTTTGCAGGACGTTCGATGTCCAATGTCCGGTGTTCGACTCTCGCCGTTCGGCTGTGTCCTCGATGTTCAGTGTCCAATGTCGGATGTTCGATGTTCACCTGACATAAAGCGAGGTACCAACCTTCAGGCGCTCCTCGATGCGTTCGGCGCCGAAGGCAGCCCCGACGATTCCTGCCGCGTCGCACTCGTCATCAGTGATCGGCCGGAAATCGGCGCGTTGGAGCGGGCGGCGAAGGCGGGCGTGGCCTCCACGGTCATCCGACCCAAGGACTTCGACGGCCTGCCGGCCTTCGGTGAGGCGCTGCTCGCCGCGCTCGGCCAGCACGGTATCGATTTCATCGCACTCGCCGGCTACCTAAAACTCATACCTGAAAACGTCATCCAGGCGTACCGCAACAGGATCATCAACATCCATCCCGGACCGCTGCCGGGGTTCGGCGGCAGCGGCATGTGGGGCCACCACGTGCACGAGGCTGTCATCAAGGCTAATGTCCAGGTCTCGGGACCCACGATCCATTTCGTCGATGAGCGCTACGACACCGGTCCGATCGTCGCGCAGTGGCCGGTGCCTGTCTTCAGCGATGACACGCCCGACAGCTTGGCGGCCCGGGTGCTCAAGTACGAGCATCGCCTTTATCCGGCGGTGCTGGGAGCGGTCGCCCGCGGCGACGTTCGGGTCGATGACGAAGGACGAGTACATCGCGCCGCCGGAATCGAGGCGCTGGGCTTTCAACTCACGGTAGAAGAGGCGTCGTTGGCTAGCGCCGAGCGCGCCTGGAAGCGCTGAACACAGGAAACTCAGGGAGGGAAGAACCTTGCCACGCGCCGTACTGAGTGTCTACGACAAGACCGGGATCGCTGAATTCGCCCGTGGGCTCGCCCAGATGGGCTACGAAATCCTGTCCACCGGTGGCACCGCCCGCACCATCCGCGAAGCCGGCATCGACGTGAAGAGCGTTAGTGAGGCCACCGGTTTCCCCGAGATCCTGGGCGGCCGCGTCAAGACGCTGCACCCGGTGATCGCCGGCGGTATTCTGGCGCGCCGCGACGTCGACAGCGACATCAAGGAGCTCAAGAAGCAGAAGATCGAGCCTATCGACGTCGTCGCCGTTAATCTCTACCCGTTCGAGGATACGATCGCCAAGGACGGCGTCACCCTCGGCGACGCGCTCGAGCAGATCGACATCGGTGGCCCCACCATGCTGCGCGAAGCGGCGAAGAACCACCCGCACGTCACCGTCATCTGCGATCCGTCCGACTACGACGACGCGCTGGCGAAGCTGCGGGCAAGCGATGTCGATGCGGACTGGCGGCGCATGCTGGCCGTAAAGGTCTTCCGACATACCAGCGGCTACGACTCCGCCATATCCCACTACCTGTCGGGAGGCGCCGGCGAGTTCCCGCCCGACTTCTCCGTGCGGTTGCAGAAGATCCAGGACTGCCGCTACGGCGAGAACCCGGACCAGGACGCGGCGTTCTACCGGCTCGCCGACACGCCAGGCCTGCGTGGCGTCGCCGCGCTTGAACAGCATCACGGCAAGGAGCTCTCCTACAACAACATCCTCGATCTCGACGGCGCACTCATGTCGTTGTCGCCGTTCGCGAAGTCGAAGCGTCCCGCTTGCGCCGTCATCAAGCACACCACGCCCTGCGGTATCGCCGTCGGCGACACCGTGGTCCAGGCGTACAAGCGGGCGCTCTCCACCGACCCGACCTCCGCCTTCGGCTCGGTGATCGCCATCAACCAGCAGGTCGACAGCGAGGCGGCCGAGTCGATCGCCGAGCTGTTTGTCGAGTGCCTCGTGGCGCCCAGCTACAGCGACGATGCGATGAAGGTGCTGACCGCGAAGAAGAATCTGCGCATCCTCAGCTTCCCCGAGGCCGCCGCAACATATCTGGTCGACCGCGGTCACCTGGAAGGTAACCTCGAGCTCCGTGGCGTTCCCGGCGGCGCGCTGCTGCAGACCCGTTCCGATCCGCCCTATCCCGGTGAAGACGAGGGCTGGCGGACGGTCACGAAGCGGAAGCCCGACGAGGAAGAGATGCGCGACCTTCGCTTCGCCTGGGCCGCCATCTGGGGCGTCAAGTCCAACGCCATTCTGCTCGCACGGAAGGAGAAGGCCATTGGGATCGGCGCCGGCCAGATGAGCCGCGTCGATGCCTCCCGGCTTTCCGCCATGAAAGCTCACGATGCCGGCCACAATCCCGACAAAGGCTGCGTCATGGCGTCCGACGCCTTCTTCCCGTTCCGCGACGGGATAGACGCCGCCGCGGCGGCCGGCGTGACGGCTGTCGTGCAGCCCGGTGGCTCGATCCGAGACGACGAGGTCGTCGAGGCCGCCGACGAGCACAAAATCGCCATGGTACTCACGGGGCGGAGACTGTTCCGCCACTAGAGGACGTTACCAGCCATACGGAACACCGCCCGGCTCTCCCTGCGAGGGGAACCGGGCGGTTTCATCGCACATCCGTAGATGGAATTCTGCAGGAGAACATGAGATGAAACTGCTGATCGACGTTGGAGGCTGGATCGGGGCGATCCTGATACTCGTGGCGTACTACCTCGTCTCTACCAGACGGGTACACGGAGCATCTGTCCGCTACCAGACGCTCAACGTTGTCGGCAGTCTCCTGGTGGGCGCTAACGCGCTCTATTACCACGCACTACCGTCGTTCAGTATCAATGTGGTGTGGATTGCGATCGCCGTCATGGCCCTCGTTACCAGGCACCGGGCGGCCCCCGAACGCGTAGAAGTCGACGGCGTGTCTTGGAAAGAGGGAAGACCGAGCGTCAGAAAACACTGACGTTGATCACGTGAACGGCCGACTTCATGACCGGTCTATCGTCGGCGACTCCCCTGATGCTATCCTTGCGCTAGCCCCCAAAGACATAGGAGTCGGACCATGCACAGGTTCGCTTCCGATTCTGCGCTCGGTGTCCTGCCGGCGATCTTGCTGGTTTGCGCATGCTATTCAGTGGATCAGGGCGGAACGACCCAACAGGCCGACCTCACGCCGAAGCAAGAGCTGGGCAAACGTCTGTTCTTTGACTCCAACCTCTCGGCTCCGCCCGGGCAGTCCTGCGCCACCTGCCACGCGCCGGAAGCGGGTTTTGGAGACCCGGACCCGAGTCTGCCGGTCTCGCGTGGCGCTCATACCGACCGCTTCGGGAACCGCAGCGACCTGACCGCGGCCTATGCCGCCTTCATGCCGCCGCGCCGTTTCGATGAGGACGGGGGGCTCTGGGTCGGCGGTCTCTTCTGGGACGGCCGCGCCAATACCCTCGCCGAGCAGGCGCAGGGGCCGCCGCTCAATCCGCTGGAGATGGCGAATCCCGACGTGCAGACGGTCGTGGAATCGCTTCGTGCCGCGGAGTACGCCGCCCTGTTCGCGGAGGTCTACGGTGAGGATGCGCTGGATGACGCCGAGACGGCCTACGATTACATGGCGGACGCGATCGCCGCCTACGAAATGACAGACGAGGTCAGTCCCTTCAACTCAAAGTACGACCTCTACCTGGCTGGAGCGGTAGCGCTCACCGAGCAGGAACAGCTGGGCCTGGCACTCTTCATCGACGAGACGAAGGGCAATTGCGCGGCCTGTCACCCGAGCGAAGCCGGGCCCGACGGGTCGCCGCCACTATTCACCGACTTTACCTATGACAACCTGGGTACGCCAAAGAACCCGGAGAATCCCTTCTACCTTCTACCGCCCGAGTTGAATCCGGATGGTGCGGACTATATCGACTTGGGGCTCGGCGCGATTGTCGACGATCCGGAACAGAACGGCAAGTTCCGGGTCCCGACGTTGCGCAATGTCGCGCTGACGCCGCCCTACATGCACAATGGTGTGTTCAAGACGCTGCACGAGGTTGTGATGTTCTACAACACCCGGGACGTCACCGACTGGCCACCGCCCGAGGTGGCCGAGAACGTGAACCACGACGAGCTAGGCGACCTCGGGCTCACGACCCCGGAGGTCGAAGCCATCGTCGCCTTCATGATGACGTTGTCCGACGGCCACGAGACAGAGTAGATCCATCAAGAGCGAGTTGTAGCCATGTCAGCGAAAAGAATAGAGGGTATCACACCGTACGTTGACCGCGCCGCCGCGGAGCGAGGCGAGCCAGGCATCTCTCACGCTTACATGACTGGCCTCGCCACGGCGCTCAACCACATCGCCGGCGATCTCGATCCCGCATGGCTGATGGGTGCCAGCGCGTTCGCGTTCCGTTCGTTTGTGAACGAGAACTTCTGCCCTAGCGCCATGAGCGTTTCCGACTGGTCGGTCTTGCCGGAGGCCGTTAGGCAGGCGGGTTACCACTGTGTCTACGTCGAGCGTTTGTGGCACGAGAGCGAGCAAGAGCAGGAGCGGCGAGAGCAGGCGCACGCGGCTATTGCCGAGGGAATAGACAGAGGGGCCGGCGCGGTGGTATGGGACGCCTACGACGACGACTGGGGACTCATCGTCGGGTACGACGACGAGAAGAAATCGTATGTTGTGCTGACAGACCGAGGCAGGCCAACGTCCCTCGCCTTCGACCGGCTAGGGCGAAACGGAATCGATATCCTCTCCGTGGCGATCCCCGGCGGACCTAACGGCAGGACACGTGACGAGGTCGTCGTGAACTCGCTGAGGGCGGCCGTCTCTCACGCCGAGGGCGAGGAGTGGACGGAACGGCCGGCCTACGAGAACGGTCTGGCCGGGTACGACCTCTGGGCCGCGGCCTTCGATAAGTGGGCACTTATCGTCGGTGCGGTGCGCGGCGAGCGGCTTCCGGGGGATCTGCCTCACTGGGTCCGTTACTATGCCGACGTCCACTACTCGGCTCGCTGCTACGCACGAGACTATCTGCGGGAACTCGCTACAGAGGATCCCGGGTTACAGAGTGTGGCCTCGTGCTACGAGGAGGTCGCCTCCTGTTTGAAGCCGGTTTGGGATCGGAGCCCGGAAGTACCGCGGCCCGATGCCGAGCTTCTGCGGTCTTTGGCGGACTCGATCCGCAGCGCCCGGGTCGCGGAAGAGCAGGGGATCGCACGGATCAAAGAGTATCTCGCGACGCGCGGAAACTGACAACTCCATGACTGACGCGAATTCAATCGAGGTCGCAACGCTAGGTGGCGGCTGCTTCTGGTGCCTGGAAGCGGTCTTCGAGCTACTGGACGGCGTTCGGCGCGTTCAGTCGGGCTACTCCGGCGGCCCGCGTCCCAATCCGACGTACGAACAAGTATGCAGCGGCGCCACCGGGCACGCGGAGGTGGTGCAGGTCGAGTTCGACCCGAGCGTCATCTCGTTCCGTGAGATACTCGAGGTCTTCTTCACGATCCACGACCCGACGACGCTCAATCGCCAGGGCGCCGATGCCGGCACACAATACCGCTCGGTCATCTTCTACCACTCACCGGAACAAAGAACTGTCGCCGATCAGTTGATCGCGGAGCTTGGTGAACAGAACGTCTTCGAGGATCCCGTCGTTACCGAGGTGAGCGCTCTCGATGTCTTCTATCCGGCAGAGGACTACCACAACGAGTACTACAATAGGAACCAGCAGCAGCCCTATTGCCAGGCCGTGATCTCTCCCAAAGTGGCCAAGCTGAGAGAGAAGTACGCCGGTCGCCTGAAACACGCTTGAAGGCGGCTCGCTACCTAGTCCTCTCCCTTAAGTTGAGAGCGGATACGCTCCAGCGCCGCCTTCCCACCCGTGTTGTCAGGATTCAGCTCCAAAGACTTTTCGTAGTAGGCGATCGCCAGCTCCAGGTTGCCGGCGCGCATGTACGCTTCGCCCAGGCTGTCGTACGGGTTCCAGGCGTCCGGGTATTCCTCGACGTTCAGCTTGAAGATCTCGAGGGCGTCATCGAACCGTTCGGCCCCCAGAAGTCGATAGCCCAGGCTGTTCAGCACAAATTCGTCGAACGCTTCGGGCGCCTCCGTTTTCTTGAGCTCGTAGTACTGGGCGATGGCGGCCTCGACGCCGTTCTCCTCGATCGCCTCCCACAGCGTCTCGCGGGTCAGACGCGTCGGCGAGTTGTACTGCTCGTAACCGAGCCAACCGGCGGCGGCCTGGCCGCCGCCCAACGTCTCCTCGAGCAGCGCATCGAGGATCGTTTGACCGTTCTCGCTGTTGGTGAACCAGACGATACCAGTACCTCGTTCGGGGTAAGTGAGCGTGTACGCCTTGTAGTTCGTATTGTCGCCCCAGTGCCAATAGCCACGCCCATACGCGTCATTCTGGAGGCCGATACCCAACCCCCACATAACTCCGGAGTCGACTTCGACCTGCGGTGTGAGGTATGCGGCGGCCAGACTGTCGGAGAGAAGCTGGCCTTGCATAACGGCATGAACGAAGCG
>JBDHHX010000219.1:0-8256 GCA_039589155.1 Gemmatimonadota bacterium
GCCGGCGATGCCAGGGTTCAAGGTGCCGCCGGAGATGACGAGGCAGGAATTCCTCGAGCGGTTGGTTTGGCGCGGCGCCAAGGAGCGTTATGCCGGCTCGGGCAGGAAGCGGAACGGCGATCCGATTCGAGTCGCGGAGACGGTCGGGCGCGTTGGGGGGCCCTCGCTTCATGTCGCGCGGGACGGGCACGCATCGGGGACGGGCAAACGCGCTCCAAATGTCCGCTCGTGGCCCCCCAATCGCGCCCTCCCTCCCACGGCGGAGAGGGTCTCAGCCGAACCGCCTTCGCGGCCGACGGCAAACGGGGGGCCGGGGCTGACGCAGCGAGTTCGTCGTCAGATTCGGCACGAGCTCGAGGTGATCGCGCGGCTCGACCTGGCCGGTTACTTCCTGACGGTTTGGGACGTGGTGCGGTTTGCGCGGCGGCAGGGGATCCTGTTGCAGGGCCGTGGCTCGGCGGCGAACTCGTGCGTCTGTTATTGCCTGGGCATCACGGCGGTGGATCCCATCAAGTTCGAGCTGTTGTTCGAGCGCTTTCTATCGGAAGAGCGAGGCGGCGCGCCCGACATCGACATCGACATCGAGCACGAGCGGCGCGAGGAAGTGCTCCAGTACGTCTATGGCAAGTACGGCCGCGACCGGGCGGCGATGGTGTGCGAGACGATCACCTACCGTGGTCGCTCCGCCGTGCGCGATGCGGCCCGCGTCCTCGGTTTCTCGGTAGACGTGGCCGATAAACTGGCGAGCGAGGCGGATCGTCGCGAGGCGGCAGACGCCGCCGATGCGCTGGAGAACGGTGGGCTGGCCGCCTGCAATCTCGATTTGAATGACCGCTGCGTCCGGGCGCTGGTTCACGTAGTGCGCGGGCTCGACCAGCTGCCGCGCCACC
Source organism: Gemmatimonadota bacterium (assembly GCA_039589155.1). GTDB lineage: Bacteria > Gemmatimonadota > Gemmatimonadetes > Palauibacterales > KS3-K002 > Kutchimonas. The sequence goes on from JBDHHX010000219.1 coordinate 891, forward strand.
GTTCGATTCACGTGGGCGGCTTCGTGCTCAGTGAGACCGCACTGGCCCGTGCCGCACCCATCGAGCCGGCCTCGATGCCAGACCGCACGGTGATCCAGTGGGACAAGGACGACCTCGATTTCGTCGGCCTGATCAAGATCGATCTTCTCGGATTGGGCATGCTCACCTGCCTGGCGAAGACGATCCGCTATATCCGTGAGACGCGCGGCATTTCCATCGACCTCGCCCAGCTTCCCGCCAGCGATCCCGAGGTTTACGGCATGATCCAGGCGGCCGACACCGTGGGTCTGTTTCAAATCGAGAGTCGCGCCCAGATGAACTCCTTGCCGCGACTCAAGCCCCGCAACTTCTACGACCTGGTGGTGCAGGTGGCGCTCATCCGGCCGGGCCCCATTCAGGGCGACATGGTCCATCCCTACGTGCGGCGCCGACGCGGCGAAGAGCCGGTGACGTATCTGCACCCGGACCTGGAGCCGATCCTCGAGCGAACGCTGGGCGTGCCTCTCTTCCAGGAGCAGGGGATGAAGGTGGCCGTGGCGCTGGCGGGATTCACGCCGGGGCAGGCGGACGCGCTGCGCCGGGCGATGGGCTTCAAGCGCTCGAAGGAAGCGATGGCGCTGATCGAGCCGGCGCTGCGGCAGGGCATGACCAGGCGCGACATAGCGCCCGACGTGCAGGACCAGCTGGTCAAGCAGCTCACCGCCTTCGCCAACTACGGGTTCCCTGAGAGCCACTCGGCGTCGTTCGCACTATTGGTTTACGCGTCAGCGTATCTGAAACGCTACTACGCCCCCGAGTTCTTCGCCGGGCTCCTTAACTCACAGCCCATGGGCTTCTACGCGCCGGGCACCCTGGTCCACGATGCGCGCCGCCACGGCGTCGAAGTGCGCCCCGTCGACCTCGCCCTCTCCAGCTGGGACTGCACCCTCGAACCGCGAGAGGGAGGGCGCGATTGGGGGCCCACGAGCGAACACTTCCACCGTGACAGGGAGGGCGCAACAGGGCCCACGAGCGGACATTTGGAGCGCGGCAACCCGTCCCCGATGCCCGCCCGTCCGGCGCGACATGAAGCGAGGGGCCCTGTTGCGCCCGACCGCCCCCCACGACATGAAGCGAGGGGCCCTGTTGCGCCCGACCGCCCCCCACGACACGACCGCCCCCCACGACATGAAGCGAGAGCCCCTGTCGCACCCGACCGCCCCGCGCCCGCGATGCGCATCGGACTCCGCTACGTGCGCGGCCTCGGCTCGAAAGCCGAGAACCAGTTGAAGGGGGCGTGGGACGCCGGCGGCCCGTTCACGTCGGTGGAGGACGTGGTGCGGCGCTCGGGGCTCGGCCAACCGGCGCTCAAGACGCTGGCGGAGGCCGGCGCATTCGAGACGCTATGGGAAGGACGCGGCCGGCGCTCCGCCCTCTGGGAGGTGCTTGGCCGCCTCGCCCAGGAGCCGTTGGCGCCGGTGGAGTCAAAGCGGCGGCCGAAGCTGAAGGAGATGGGGCGGATCGAGATCGTCGCCGCCGACTACATGACCACCGGGCTCTGCACCCACGGGCACCCGATGGAGTACCTGCGAGGAATGATGCGTGAGCGCGGCGTGCTGTCGGCAGAAGAGCTGACCCGCGTCAAGAGCGGGTCATCGGCCCAGGTGGCGGGAGTCGTGATCTGCCGGCAGCGGCCGGGCACCGCAAAAGGCGTCTGCTTCATCACGCTGGAAGACGAGACCGGGTTCTCCAACTTCATCGTCTACGCCGACATGTTCCAGCGCTACCGCCGCACCATCGTGCGTTCACCCGTCCTGCTCATCGAAGGCATCGTACAGAACGAGATGGATGTGGTGAACGTGAAGGCCCGTCACATCGAGGCGGTCGTGCCGCAGGCCGGCGCCGACGTCATCGAGAGCCACGACTTCCACTAGGGATCGGATGTAAAGCCCCGCAGATAGGCGGCCGGTGTCACAACCTTCACACCTGAGACCGTTCGACCGAAGAACGGTCCGAAATGTGTGACGTCACCTGTCAGGAGATGGGTCGCACCAGCAGCCACGGCCGCCAGTAGTATCGGACGGTCCTTTTCGGGTAGCTCCTTCGATTCCGGAACAACCGAGTACGTCACTCCAGGCACTGTCCGGACGGAGGCCAGGAGTTCTTCCAACCGAGAGGCGGCCTCGGGCTCTAGATTCCGTCGCGCCTCTTCGGCGGCATAGTCCGAGGTGATCAGCTCGGCGCCCTGCAACCGCCACAATGCTGTCAATCGCGAATCGTGACGGTATGCAGCGGAGAAGAGGACGTTCGCATCGAGGAACGCGACGTCCACCTATTAGCCCTCGGATGGCTTCTTGTGCGGGATCTGCTCGGGGTCGAGACCCATCTTGCGAACCTCTCGCACGGCCAATGCGTAGTCGTCTTCGTCCACCGCGTTGGAGAGCAGGAACTCGGCCCGGCGCTCGGGCGTGTACGACTCCACCGCCACCGCTACGGCCGGCCGTATTAGGATTCCGTCCTCCCGCTCCTCAGCGATCACCAGGGTCCCTTCAGCGAGGCCGAAGCGCCGGCGTAGAGCGGCCGGTATCACGAGCGTCCCTCTCTTGCCGATCTTGCTGGTTTCTTGGATCATGTCTGATATTCCGTTATTCTGATTTACTGAAGTCTACTACGGCTGCACGGATCCGTCAAGAAGTCTGCCATAGCTGTGTCTCCGGGCATCTGGGCAGAGCGGATGAAAGGACTATTTTGCGATACATGGGAGGGCCGCCATGAAATTCTTCCTGCTTTGCCTTCTGCCGTCGGCCAGCCTGGCGCTCGCAGGAGGGACCGCCCACGCCCAGGGCGGCGTGCCGGGCGGTGCCGACTCGGTGTCCGTGAGCGCTACGGCTCAGCCTGCGGTCGTGACGCCCGGCGCGACGGTGACGATCGCGGTGACGCTCAGCCACGCCCGTGGCTTCCACACGTGGCCGAACGAGCCGATCGTACCACCGGAGTTCGAAGGTGTGAACGCGATCGCGACGGCGATCGAGGTTCTCGCGCTGCCGGAAGGGGCCGTGGAGAAGGGGATCGAGTGGCCGGAGCCTGTGCCGGTGACCGTGCGCTACACCCGGAAAGCGGTGGAACTGCTCTCCTACGTTGGCGACGCCACCGCCCGCCTGCGGGTCGAACTCGCCCAGGATCAACCGGCAGGGCAGGCCGAAGTAACCCTCGAGGTCCGCTACCAGGCGTGCGACGAGCGGGTCTGCTATCCGCCGAGGACCGCGGAGCTCATGGTCTCGTTCGAAGTCGAGGCCGGCTAGCCGCTACGGATTCCTCAGCGCTTCGACGCGCCAGCTGAACTCCTCGACGAGCGCTGCGCTGGCGCCCATCTTCTCGAAGACGATCCTGCCGTCGCGATCAACGAACCAGGTCGTGGGCCAGGCGCTCACGCCGGCATCGCGGACGTAGCCGTCATCGAGCAAGACGACGTAATCGTATTCGTATTTCGCCATCCACTCCTGTACGTCTTCCACCGTGTCGTTGTAATCGATGGTGATGACGACGACGTCGGGGTCGTCCCGGTACTTCTCGTGGAGTTCCTGGAATTCCGGCATCTCGATGACGCACGGGCCGCACCAGGTGCCCCAATGGTTGATGACAGCAATCTTGCCGCTCAGCTCCTCCGAGGTGAACGTCGACTCATCCAGAGCTTCGAGAACAAACGCTGGCAGCGACTCCGGCTCCTCGATCCGTTCGGCAAGAATTCGCTCATGACGGAGGCTCCGGTATGTCTCTTCGAGGTTGCCGAGGTACTGCTCATACCCGTCCAGACTTCCGTGACGTTTTTCGTATAGCGCTTCTAACGCTGCCTCATTCGGGTTGTCTTCGAAGGTCTGAGTCATGGCGCCCTTGATGTAGAGCTCCTCCGCTCGCTTGAGGTGTTCCTCGGCAACGGTCTCCCTGCCGACACCCTCAGAAAGTGCTATCTCTGACCGTCTCTCGTAGAGTTGGCCGAGGTGATGAAGCGTGCTGAGATACTCGTCCAGTAGTTCGTGCGCGCGTAGCAGCTCCTCCTCGGCCTCGTCGAGTCGCCCGGAGCGGAAATAGACCCAGCCTAGTGCATCGTGCATTCCAGCCATGCTCCAGTTGTAGGACATCTGGTACCGCTCTTCGTCCGGGAATACCTCCTCTTCCCTATACTCGGCGTACTGCTCTTCCGTTTTCTCGATGCCGGTCAGTGCGAGCTGTTCTGCCTCCTCCAGATAGATCCCGCGTTCGGCGAGAGCAACAGCACTCATTCCATAGACGACGCGAAGGTTGGGGTTCTCGTACTTCGTCATACTATCGACCAGCGTGTAGAGGCTGTCGCCGTCGAAGGTAGAATCGCCCTGTACGATCATGAAAAGCATGAGGTATGCCGAACCGAGGAGTCGTTCCTCATGATGCTCGGGCCGGTCGATGAACTCGACCAGCATGCCTCGAACGTGTTCGCGCTTCGCAGGATCCTCCTCACCCGCGTCTCGCTCCTGCTCCCACATCTCGCTCTGGAACGACGTGATGCGACCAAACAACATCGACTCAGCTTCTGAGCTGTTCGGGTAGTTCTCGAGCAGGTGCTCTTCCAGCGCCTGCTGCTTTTCAGGCAGGTCCACATCGCCGTAGGCGGAGGCCGCGGCCCGCAGAGTGGCGGGCGAGTCGCTGCAGTTGGCGAGCAGCGAGCTCACATCAGCGTCGACCTCGACGCGTCTCTGATCCTTGGTGAACTCACGGTTGCCCAGTATCGCGCGCCAGTAGTAGCTATGAACCCTGACCGCCGGGGACAGGGCGGCAGCGGTTTGCAGAAGCAGATAGGCTTCATCATTGCGGTCCCTAGCGAGTAGGTAGGTGCCGGGCAGGTAATGAGCCTCGACATTCATAGAGTCCGCGGCGCGGGCCTGGGCGAAAAGTGCGAACGACTCTTCGGCCTTCGCGTTCGACTCCTCGGAATCGTCCAGCTCACGGGAGAGGTAGTACATGGCCGTCGCCTTGCGTACGAGTACCAGCGGGTGATTCTGGAACTCAGGCGTCAGCTGATCGGCGTAGGCTATGGCGGCCTCGTTCCCCTCCTGCTCGCGTAGCACATCGGTTCGCAGCCAAACGAAGTAGACGTCCGTCGGTGACATAGCCAGCGCCCGCTCGCTGGCCTCGAGGGCCTCCTCACCCCGCTCTTCGTGCCAGTTGAGCGCCGCGGCGAGGCCGAACCAGGCCCAGGCACTTGTCGAATCGGAGGCAACCAGCGCCTCGCCTTCCGCCACCGCCTCGTCGTGGTCGCCATTGCGGGTGAGGTTCAACGCGTACCAGGCTCGCAGCTGGAGGTCGTCGGGGAATGCCGCGGTCAGCTCCATACCCTCGACGACGGCAGCCTCGTAGTCGCGCTGGAAGTACAACTCGCGGATCCGGTCCGCGGCCCCCTCCGGGGACTGGCCTGTTTGGAGTAGCGTGGCAGCGGTAAGAAACACCGCCGATAGGACGAGGAACGTTGTCCGAGCCAGGTTGGCAGGGCTCGGCCCGAAGCGCGGCGCGGTCATCGCTGCTCCCTCCTGTTGCAGCAGCGGGCCCGGCCCGGCCATGGGCGGCTGGCCGCCTGGGCGTGGTCTGGCGGCCAGACGGCACGGGCCGTACCAGCCGATCCTTGGTGGGGCGTTCTGTAAGATACCATCCTTTCATACTTGACGCATGCAACTGTGTGCAGGCCAGGCAACGGCGCGAACGGCACGTGTGGACAAACTCGATCCGCCAACTATAATCATGCCGATTGGCCGATGGCCTTTCACACATGATCCCTTCATCAGAGGGCAGGTTGGTCTGCTCCCTTTTGTCATAGCACAGCAGTAGCTGCTCCGCTCTCGAGCGAATCGTCGTCAGGAGAACGAGATGAACGGCGTACCTGGTTTAGTTGCCGCCGTGATGGTTGGTGCAATTCTGTCGCTTCCACTCGAGGCCCGCGGGCAGGACCGGTTGGGCTTGAGCCAGAACGCGTTGGCCGGGTCCCAGGTCTTCGGCTCCAAGGGCTGCGTCAAGTGTCACTCGGTGAACGGCCTGGGTGGCAACCTGGCGCCCGACCTGGGCGGAATCGCCCGGCGGCGGTCGTTCTATGACCTGGCTGCCACGCTGTACAATCACTTGCCACGCATGCAGGAACGCATGCGCGAGCTGGGGATCGAGCATCCGCAGATGGACGAGCGCGAGGCCGGCGACCTGATCGCGTTTCTGTTCACGCTGGACTACTTCGATCCGCCGGGGAACGTGGAAGTTGGGCGACGGCTGTTCGAGGAGAAGAGTTGCGTGGTCTGTCACCAGGTCGGTGTGTACGGCGGTGTCGTGGGGCCTAGCCTGGATCACCTTTCGAAGTTCGCCTCCCCGATTTCCGTGGCTACCTCGATGTGGAATCACGGTCCGGCCATGGAGGCGGTGATGGCAGAGAAGGGACTCGAGCGCCCGACTTTCACGGGCGCCGAGCTCGTCGACCTCATCTCGTATCTCGAGTCGGTTTCGCCGCCGCCGCTCAGCGGTCCGCTCTACGTGTTGCCCGGCGACCCGGAGGAAGGCCGCCTGATCTTCACCGAGAGAGCGTGCATCAAGTGCCATAGAGTGCAGGGCGTCGGCGGCCGGGTGGGCCCGGACCTCGCACGGCGTGGGCGGCAATGGGGTCTTACCGAGTTCGCAGCCGCTATGTGGAACAAAGAACCGGCGATGCTGGCGGCGATGCGGGCCCAGGATATCATTGTCCCTCAACTGGCTGCGGGTGAAATGGCCGACCTGGTTGCCTATCTCTATTCCGTCCAGTATCTGGCCGAGGGGGGCGATGCCGAGTCGGGCCGTCGCCTGCTGCAAGCCAAGGGCTGTTTGGCCTGCCACTCGCTTGAGGGCCGCGGCGGTTCGCTGGCGACGGACCTCGCCAGCCGGACCGGGATGAGCTCGCCGGCGGAAGTCATCGCCACCCTGTGGAGCCACTCGGTCCTCATGATAGCCGTGGAACAGATCGACGTCGATTGGCCGACGTTCAGCTCGGAGGAGATGGCTGACGTCGCCGCGTTCTTCCAGACACAGAGCGAAAACTGATCAGATGACTGCACGGAGACGACGCAGGTTAGGGATCCTGGCCGCACTGGCCGGACTGTCGCTGCCGGCGGTGGCGCTGGCACAGGTTCCAGGCGGAAGCTGTGTAACGTGTCACGCCGCCCTCAGCAGCGATGCCCGGCTCTCTGGCCCGGTCGAAGCCTACGCCGCGGACACGCACGCGCAGCGGGACATCGGTTGCGTGGCCTGCCATGGCGGCGACGCCGAGATCGCGGGAATGGCGGCGATGGATCCGGCCAAGGGGTACATCGGCGTTCCTCAGCGAGGCGAGATCCCGCGACTGTGT
>JBDHHX010000220.1:0-6258 GCA_039589155.1 Gemmatimonadota bacterium
CTTCATCGTCGGTGTGAGATGGTTGTAGGGGTTGTCCGTCGGATAGAGGACGAGTCCGACATCGCACTGACTTGCCAGCCAGTCATGTTCTGCGACCCCTATCTGGCCATAGTGGATCACGTTTGGCGCATCGAGTTCATGCAGCCACTTCTCCACGGACTCGCGACCGGGCCCGCAAACGTGCAGGCGGGTGTCCGGCGCGTTGCGTATCGACTTGAGGATCTCCCTGAAGTTGGCGGCCACGTGAGAATCGACCGAACCGGAGTAGAAGAAGTTCACCTTTCCACGCTTGAACTCGATCGACGGAGTGTCAGGCGATTCCGCCGGCAGGTAGATGTTTCGGCGGAAGGTACGGAAGCGTTCGGCGTCGATATCGTGGAGTTCACGGATCGGCGCTTCGAAGCCGACCGGCACGACCAGTTGTTCGGCCGAACGAAAGAGCAGGCGCTCGATAGCGCGAACTCGCTTCACGTTCAGGTCACCGGGAGGGCCGCCTGCGGCCGCACGGCCCTCTGCCATCTCCACCGGCAGATCTTCCACGACGACAACGATTCGTTGCCTCGTAACTCGTGTTCTGGTTTTCAGCGTCCGATAGAGCTGCTCGGCCACGAACAGCATCGTCGGCTCCGCCACGTGGGCCAGAACGGGGACCTTCGGGTAGATGAACAAGAGAACGTCGGACGGGTCGCGCAGCAGTCGGTTGCTTTCGCTCGCCAACCAGCCGGCGGCGCTTCGCCACTCGCGTAGGCGGCCGCGACCGCTCACCGAGGCGGGTCGGAGCCACTGCATGCGCAGGTTCTTCGTGGCCGAAGTCGATTGCAGCAATCTTACCAGGCCGCCGACGAACACGCCCGTCCCGGACGCCGCGGGAACACCCGGCGCGCCCGGTTCGAAGGCATAGAAACTGACTGTCGCGCTCACGGGCCGGTCTCCTTGTGAGCACTCTGCCGAGGCTGGCGGCCGAAGGCCGACGCCAAGGCACGACGCATCCGCCCGCTGTCCGCCGGCGTGAGAACGATGAGCTCGCTCCAGTTAGCCCCTGACTCACGGGCGAAGCGGTTACCCATCAAATAGACGGCAAGCGTATAGGATATCGATGTTGCCGCAGCCGCACCCGCGACGCCCCAGATCGGTATCCACCAGATGTTCAACCCCACGTTGACGGCCAGCGCCACGATGTTCGCAGCGCCGACCACGCCCGGCAGGCCACGACCGTTCAGGTCGGAGCTCACCACGCGGCCGACGGCTAGACTGACGACGCCGGGAAGCAGCAGCCAGAGTGGTGCGACGGCGGGCAAGAAGTCGGCACCGAACAGCAGCAGCACGAGGGGCCAGGCGACGAGAGCCAGCGCCACCGCCAGTCCAAGCGTCAGCCAGAACGTGTGCCGGCACGCCGTCGTCGTGATGTGCCGTGAGCCCTCGGGACCGGCGGCCACTCTGGGGAAGATCACGGTGCCCACCGCCGATGGAGGCACGTACAGTTTCTCGGCGAGGCCGACGGCGATGGCGTAGTAGCCCAACGCTGCCGGGCCGGCCATGTAGCCGATCAAGAACATGTCCGACCGGTAGTGTAGGAACCAGGCGACGCTCGCTCCGTAGACCTTCAACCCGTAGCGCAGCGCCTCGGCTATGATCCCGCTGATGAAGCGGACGGGCCCGGGCGCCGTGGCGACGACGAGCGCCAGCGCGCTGACCAGCCCCGCGGCATGCCCGGCCGCGGCAGCCAGCACGGCTGCGCCGACGTCGAGGCGTCCGTTCAGAACCAGGACGGCCAGTAGCAGCAGAGTCACGACGGGCGTGACCAGCGTGGCGAGGTTGTAGGGCCGGTATCTCTCGAGCCCGAGTATCGCGGCGATCAGGCAGACGGTCGTGACTGTGAGAGGCAGGAGGGCGACCAGGATCCACACCAGCCGACCGTCAACGGAAGCGGCCGCTAGGAAGTCTTGGTAGGCGGGTATCGCATCGATCAGCGCGTAGATCGCGATGAGGATGACGCCGAGAGCGATCGATAGTCCCGCCAACGTCAGGGCGATCCCGCGTGCCTCGTCGCGGCGACGGGCGACCAGGTAAGTCACCGCCTGCTCGATCCCCAGGCCTCCGAGCAACTGGATCAATGTCGGGATCAGGACGATCAGCGCATAGACGCCGCGGCCCTCCGGCCCCAGCCCGCGGGCGAGGATCACGGAGCTGGCGACGCCGATCAGTAAGAGCGACAAGCGCGTTAGCAGCGTGAGCGAGACCCCGCGCGTCAGCCTGCTCATTCGGCGATCTCCGAAAGCAGCTCGAGCTCGCGCGGAATGAGCACGGCAGCCGAACAAGTCTCAAGAACGTGCTCGCGCGCGTTCCGTCCCATCGCGAGCGCGCGCTGTGGGTCGTCGATCAAATCGAGGACGGCCCGCCTGAACTCGGCAGCACTTCCCGGGCGTGCGAGATAGCCGTCCTCGCCTTCGCGCACGAACTCCGGTATTCCGCCGGCGCGTGTCGCGGCGACGGGCAGGCCACAGGCCATGGCTTCGCACATTGCCACGCCCTGAGCCTCGGTGCGCGCCGGCGCGACGAAATAGTCGAACCGATTGATCAGGGCAGGCACGTCGTCGTGTGGGACCCTGCGCTGCTCGAGTTCGACCGGCGCGCCCGTCGACTGTATCTGCTCCAGCAATCGATCCGCGTCAGGGCCAGTTCCAACGATGGTTAGGTCAGAGTCGCCGATTCGGCCGTACGCTTCGACGGCCAGGTCGAGCCCGTACTTGGAGTTCAGTCCCCTGAGCGCCAATCCGCGTAGGCGACTGCCGCGTTGCCGTTCGGTTTGCGGGCGAAAGCGTTCGGTGTCCACGGGATTCGGAATGACGTGCGTGCGCGGGTGACGGTAGCGAAGACTTCGTTCCGCGGTCCTTCGCATCCACTGGGAGACGTAAACGATCGCGTCGGCCCTTGCGATAGAGCGGCGCAAGCGTCGCAGCTTCGCGATATCGTGGAAGAGTGAGAGCACCCGGGCAAGACCACGGTGGTAGCCGTGGAATGCGGTGATCATGGCCTCGTAGCCATGGATCCAAAACGCCGTCGGGATCTCGATCGATTCCGCCAGACGCGTGTGTCCTGCGCCAGGGTACGGCGTGTGAACGGCAGCGACGTCGGGAGCGAACGATTCCACCGCGGCTCTTAGCGCCACGGCCTCAGCGGTGGCAATCGGTATACCACCATATTCCACTTCACGCGACGGTCCCTCCCGGACGCGGAACACCTGTACGATGTGACCCGTCGCGCGGTATGCCGCGGCCCGCAGGTGCACGTAGACACCGCTGGCCGGGTCGTCGTGATCCGGATAGTACTCGGTGAAGATGGCGATTCTCATAGAGAGCCCTAAGAAGGGCGGCTTCGGCAAGGGATCGCTCTAAAGAGAATCAGCGGGCGAGCTTCCCGCAACCACCGGCGGCCCGTTGACGCCGCCCACATTACCGTCGATCTTAGACTTAGCCCTCCGCTCCGATCCACTGATCCGCCGCCTGCCCGAACACCTGGTGCATGTGGTTAGACCGAGACAATCTACTCTCATCGTCACGTTCTGCGTGGCTGCGCTGGCCGTTGTAACAGGCCTGGTGGTCGCAGGCATGGGCTTGTTCGGCGTTATTGCGCTGATCGGCTTCGCCATCGCTGCGGGCGCCTTCCTCGATCTGCGGGTCACTCTCCTGGCGATCATCCCGGCGATGGTTTTGCTTCCCGAACTGCCGCTCGCGATCCCGCTGCGGACCGAAGACCTGCTGATGGCTCCGCTGACGGCCGCCTGGCTGGTGCGGCTGGCGGTGACGCGGGATCCCTGGCCCCGCACGCCGCTCAACTGGCCGATTCTCGCCGTCGTCCTCTCGGAGCTGGTGTCGCTTCTCTGGGGCGTGATGCGGGGGACCTCCGGCGTCACCATGGAGCTGTACAGCTCTTCGTTCTTCTTCCTGAAGACCATCGAGGTGGCGTTCTTCTACTTCATCGTCGTCTACACGATACGCAGCGAGCGCGACGTTCACCTGTTCACTTACGTGTTGATCGCGTCTGCCGCCGCGCTGGGGATTTGGGGAGTGATGGAGCAAGGGGCGGGCGCGGCGGGAGAGGCGATCACGGGGCCGGCCGGCCACGGCGGCTACAGCCTGCTGGGGCTGACGTTCGTGGTGTTGCTGGCGGTGCTTGCGAGTCTCCTGCTCACGCAGCGCGCTCGCACCGCACGCGCCATTACGCTCCTCGCCGCGTTACCGGTCATCTACTCTTTGCTCTTCACCTTCTCGCGGCAGAGCTATGTCGGCGCGGCGGCAACGCTGGCGGCGCTGGTGTGGGTGCGAAATCGCATGTTGATCATACCGGCAATGTTGGCCATGCTGGCGCTTCCGTTCGTTGTTCCGGAAGCGGTGGAGCAGCGCGCCTCGTCGGTAGTGACCAACGCTCCAGATCCCGGCACCGGCAGCCGGCCCTACGGCACGCGGATGCGGGCCGTAAAGCAGCGATTGCCCGAAGTCTTGGGAAGCCAGCCGCTGTTGGGATTCGGGCCGGCGGCGCTGCCGCCCGGCTTTCTCGACAACCAGTACCTGCTGACACTCTACTACACGGGTCTGCTGGGGCTGGCCGCGTTCCTGTGGCTATTGGCGAGCGCGCTGCGGGCCTCGTACCGGTCGTACCATGAGTTGACGGGCGGCTTACAGGGTCTGGCCCTGGCCTGGTTGGCGGCGACGATCGGGCTGGCGATCGCCGGGTTGGCGGGCAGCCCGTTCGTAGCCGTGCGCGTTCGCCAGGTCTACTGGTTCTTGGCCGCGCTGGCGGTGGCGGCGGTCAAGGTCAAACGTGCGCGTGAAGAGTCAGCGGAGGCGAACGAGGTGGTGATTTGAGGGCGTTGCTACTCGCGCAGGACTTTCCGCCCGTGCTCTCGGGTGGAATCTCCATGTACTACTATCACCTCAGTCGCTGCCTCGGAGAGGGAATCTCGGTACTGGCGCCGGATGGACCGGGTACCGTCGAGTTCGACGCATCTCTCCCATTCACGGTGCACCGGCTCCGCATACCGATCGTGCCGCCATCGTTCATGAAGCGGAGCCGGGTCGGTGTCACGCGTTGGCCGCGACGCATCTACATCGCGGCAGTCCAGTGGTCGCGGTTCTACCGTCATGCGGTGCGCATCCTGGGCGAGGATCCCGCCGACGTGGCGTTGGTCGGGCACCTCTACCTCGGGCCGATCGGCCCGCGCCTTAGGGGGAGGACCGGAGTGCCGTTTGGCATCATGCTTCACGGCTCGGAGCTGCACCGCTACATGGGACTCGCTTCGGTGCGCCGCCGCGCACTTCGTGCACTCGACGCCGCTGACTTCCTGGTGGTGAACTCAGACTTCACGCGTCGCCAGTACCTGGAGCGTGGAGTGCGGCAAGATCAACGGTTCCTCAAGGTCAACCCGGGCGTGGACACACATCACTTCAGACCCGATGCCGGCGATCCGACGGCGGTCCGCCAACGCTTCGGATTGGGCGAACGCCCTCTGTTATTGTCCGTCGCTCGACTGGTCGAGTGGAAAGGACAGGACATGTTGATTCGCGCGCTGCCGCAGATCCGGGCATCGATTCCCGATGCGGCGCTGCTGATCGTCGGAGATGGTCCCCACCGGGACGAACTGGAGCGGCTAGCTCAGGACGTCGGCGTGGCCGAGCACGTCGTGTTTGCCGGGTTCGTGCCCGAGCGTGATTTGCCGTCTTACTATCGGGCCGCCCAGGCGATGGCGGTTCCGAGTCGCGAGTTCCGCCAGGGCCTGCCGATCGAGGGATTTGGAATCGTCTACATGGAAGCGAGCGCATGCGGCACACCAGTGATCGGTGGCCTTGGCGGCGGCACCGACGAGTCGATCGCTGACGGTGTGACCGGATTCCGTGTGGAGCAGAGCGAGCCACAGTCGATAGCCGAGGCGGCCGTCAAGCTGATGGACGACCGGCAGCTGGCTGAGACGATGGGACAGAACGGGCGTCAGCGTGCCGTCGAAAGTTTCAACTGGACGATCCAGGCGGAGCGCCTGCGAGCCTTCCTCGATGATATCGTCACGACGGCTGGTGCCGGCCGATCTGCGGCCAGCCGATGAGCGAGGCGATGCGCGTCCTTCAGGTCACGGCAATACCGATCACGGCCGTCCGTTTCGTCGAGCCGCTTGTCCAATCGTTGCAGGGAGCCGGCTACGATGTCGAGCTGGCCACCGGACCCGGCCGCGGACTCGAGACCCTCGAGTCCAGCGACGTTCCTGTC
>JBDHHX010000221.1:0-6250 GCA_039589155.1 Gemmatimonadota bacterium
GTTCACGGAGACGATCGACCCGGTACTGGCGCGAATCCTCTTCTGGTGGTTCGGGCATCCGCTGGTTTACTTCTGGCTGCTGCCGGCGTACGTCATCTGGTACACGATGGCTCCGAAAATCGCCGGCGGTAAGTTGTTCAGCGATCCACTGGCGCGGCTGGTCTTCGTACTCTTCATCGTGCTGTCAACGCCGGTGGGCTTCCATCACCAGTTCCTCGACCCGGGCGTCAAAGCGGGCTGGAAACTGTTCCACTCGTTCAACACGCAGTGGATCCTGTTCCCCAGTTTCATCACCGCGTTCACGGTGATCGCCTCGTTCGAGATCGCCGGGCGGATGAAAGGGAAGAAGGGCTGGTTCGACTGGCTGGAGGCTCTGCCCTGGGGGAATCCCGCGTTTTCCAGCGTAGCGCTTTCGATGCTCATCTTCGCCGTCGGCGGTTGGGGCGGAGCGATCAACGCGGCCTACGGCATGAACGCCATGATCCACAACACGGCGTGGGTGCAGGGTCACTTCCACCTGACGGTGGGTACGGCGGTCGCGCTCAGCTTCATGGGCATCTCCTACTACCTGGTGCCGCGCTTGACTGGTCGCGAGCTGGAACTGTCGCTGCTGGCTGTGATCCAGCCGTACATATGGTTCATGGGGATGCTGCTATTCTCCGTATCCAACCACCTGACAGGCCTTCAGGGCATGCCGCGGCGCATCTACACGTTCGAGTACGGTGGAAGCGAGGCCGCCGCTGGGTGGGCCGCCGGTACCGGCATTTCGGCGCTGGGCGGCGTCTTTCTGTTCATCAGCGCCGCCTGCTACGTCGCCGTGATGTTTGCAACGGGGCTGGCGGGCAAGAAGGTCGAACCGGCGCCCATCGAGTTCGCCGAGGCGCTGGAGGGGCCCAACGACAAGGCGCCGATCCTCGACAACCTGAAGATCTGGGTGGCGATCGCTGTGGTTCTGATCATCGCAGCCTATGCGTGGCCGATCGCGGAGCACCTCATGACTCCGCGCTTCGGATCTCCGGGTTTTTCGCCCTTCTAGTTGCCTGGCTTGTTGGGAAAGAGCCCCGGCGAAAGCCGGGGCTCTTTTCTTATGGGAATCTGAAGTTCGATGTCGGGATTCACAGTTGGGGAAGTCGAGCGTTTGAAGTTTTCGAAGGCGATTCGGGGATTCCGGCACTCGGGGATTCAGGGATCCGCGAATGGGCAGTCCTACCGATTCGAATCGCGGTTCCCCGATTTCACGAATGCCGGAATCCCCGAATCGCCTTCAATAAATGAAATCGGGAATCCCCAACTGCGATTCCCTCTATCCAACTTCCCTAACTCCCAACAAACCTGTCTAAGGAGCCGTCCCCACCTCCGTCGGCCAGATCATCACCGGGCGGTCCGTCTCCTCGATCAGCGGCTTCACCACCGGGATCCCAGTCGACGCGCCCGGCCCGTCCGCCTCCTCGTCGGCGAGTATGGTGAGCAGTGTGGCGTCGCATTCTTCCGCCTGATGAAGCAGCGTCGTCGCCACGTCGTCCTCTTCCGGGACCGTCTCCAGCTTCACGCCTGAGCACTCGGGGCAGCTATCGCCGTCCGCCTCGTTCACCACCCGAACGGCTTTCAGCTGCGTCTTGCCGAACCACTCCGCCAGCTGCGGTACCGTTCGCTGGAACGTCTCCGGACTTCTCACCGCTACCAGTACGCGATCCGCCAGCGAGCCCTCCACCTGGTTGTCGGGAAGGTAGAGGATCGGCACGCCCAGGCTGCGCAGCGGCGAAGACACCCGCTCCAGGTCCCAACTCTCGTCGTTCGCCGTGCCGGCGATCACCACGATGTCCACCTGGCGAACCCGGGCCAGGTCGTAGAGCCACTTCACAGGATCGCCCCGCTTCAGCGCCAGCTCAACGTTGGGCACCGCCGCCTCGAAGTGCCTCACCCAGTTGGCCAGCTCCGCCATCGGCTCCGCTGGGCCCGGGTCCGCTGACAGCAGGTGCAGAACCATGGCATCCGTCAGTCCGATGCCGCGAAGGTCGGGGAGGACGCGCAAGAACTGCTCCCCGGTTTCCGGGCTAGTCAGCACGAATATGGCTCGCTTGATCACCTTCAGCGTATTCCAGTTTCGCGGTCGGTCCGCGGCTGCTCGTGGGGCTCTGCGCGATACACTTCTCTCCTCCTATGGATGAATCGTGCCGAACCGGCGAGCCACTCTAACATGTTGTGGGACAGGTGGTTAGAGGGTCAGCCTCCGCCAATCCGGCCACCTGGCAGGGGCATCCTGCCCCGATGTTTCTCCATTGGGGACACGTATTCGCCACAGCGGGACCGTGGCTGTTAGGCTTGATCGCGGCGCGCGTTCGGGGGATCAGAGGGCAAACAGAGTGCGAAGCAGGCGCCCGGCTTGCCATCGTCCACGTAGGTGAGCGAGCCGCCGAGCAGGCGGGCCAGTTCGCGTGAGATGGCGAGTCCGAGTCCGGCGCCGCTGTTCGACGAGCGGTTGGCGACGCTGCGGTACGCCTCGAAAACGTCGTCGCCGACGGCGGGGTCGATGCCGGGCCCGGTATCGCGCACGATGACATTCCAGCCGCCATCGCAAGTTTCCGTCTTCAGGTCGATCTGGCCGCCCGGCTTCGTGAACTTGATGGCGTTCGAGAGGAGGTTGAGGAGAATCTGCCGCACGCGGGTGGCGTCGGTGAACACGATCATGCGTTGATCGAGGCCGGAGACTCTCAACTCGATGCCACGCCGTTCCGCCGACGGCCCAACACTGCCCGCCACCTCTCGGACCAGAGCCCGGAGGTCGGCTTTCTGCATGTCGAGTTGCAGTTGCCGGGCCTCGATTCGGCTGAGGTCGAGCAGGTCTACGACCAGCCGGTGCAGTTGTTGGGCGCCTTCGTAGGCGTAGCTGATTCCCTGGTTGATGCGCGCCTCTACGTCCTGGTTACTGAGCTTGTGCAGTCGCTCGGTCCAGCCGACGACGCCGGCGGCGGCATTCTTGATCTCATGGTTGATGATGGCGAGGAACTGGCTGCGCTGCGCCGCCAGGTTGGCGTTCTCGATGGCGACGGCGGCCTGCGCAGCGAGCAGCTCTGCCAGCTCTTCGTCCTCGCTGCTGAACTCTTCCTCACCGATCTTCTCTGTCAGATACAGGTTCCCGAACACCCTGTTGCCGATGTGGATTGGCACGCCGAGCAGCGAGTGCATCGGCGGATGACCGTCGGGGAAGCTGGCGAAGTCCGGGTGGCTCTGAAGGTCGGGAAGCCGCGTGGTTTTGGCGTCGCTCAGCATGATGCCCAGGGTGCCGCCGCCGGTCGGCCAGCGCCCGATCTTCGACACCGTCTTCTCGTCCATGCCCGAATGGAGAAAGCGGGCCAGCTTCTTGCCAGAACCGTCGAGGATTCCGAGCGCAGCGAAGCGGGCGCGTATCACCTCGCGAGCCGAGTCGACCAGCGTCTGCAGTACCTCTTCCAGCGACAGCGTGCTGCTGAGCACCATGCCGGCGCGGATCAGGGCCTGCAGGCGGAGCAGGTTCTCGTCCTGTGCCGACCGCAACTCGGTCAGCTCCTGCAGGCGCCTGTTCTCGTGTTCGAAGCGGTGGGCATTGTGGAGAGCGATCGCGGCCTGCGCCGCCAACGCCTCCAGTAGCTCTGCATCCGACTCGTTGAAGTCCCGGTCACCCCGTGGATTGAAGGCGAAGATCGTGCCCAGCGGCACGTCTCCGTAGTAGAGCGGCGAGATGACTTCCTTGCGCACGCCCAGCTTCTGCGCCATCGCATGGTCGGCGCGCTCGTCGGCGATCACGTCGTTGAGGAACAGAGTACTGCGTTCTGTGATAGCGACGCCGTTCAGGCTGCCCTCGATCGAGAGGAACTCACCCAGTCCCAGCCGCGCATCAGGGCTGGTGGCGACGACTTTCAGGCAGGGATTACCGGCGCCCTCACACGTCTCCAGCCGCTCGGTAACCACGGCCGATTCGGCGTCCAGCAGCCGAACGGCGTGGTGACAGATCTGGGATAGGATTTCTTCGTGTGCCAGGGAGGCACTGATCGCGCGACCGACATCAACGAGTGCCCGGAGTCTGTCTTCGCGCGAGCGAGTAGAATCTCTCATTCCACGGTGCGGGCGCCCTCACTCTCGTAGCGCTTGAGCTTACGATAAAGGGTGCGCCGATCGATTCCGAGGATTTCGGCTGCCTCGGTCTTCTTCCAACGTACGCTCTCCAGTACACGGAAGATATACTCGCGCTCCAGGTCTTCAAACGTCCAGCGCTTGCGCTGCGCCTCGTCGAGTATGTTCTGGCTGTCTTCCTCCTGCTCGGCATCGTCCGGCAACTCGAAGCCGATGGTCCCGGCTCCGCCGCTGGCGTGCAGCACCACTGCGCGCTCAACGAAGTTCTCTAGCTCGCGCACGTTGCCTGGCCAGTTGTAGCTCATCATCCGGTCCAGCGTGCGGCCCGGCAACTTCGGCGGGTCGACCTGGTAGAGCTCGGAGTACTTACCGATGAAGAAATTGGAGAGCAGCGGGATGTCGTCCCTGCGCTCTTTGAGTGCCGGGACCTCGATGGGAAAGACGTTGAGGCGGTAGTAGAGGTCCTCGCGGTATTCGCCCTCGGACACCCGCTTTTTTAGGTCGAGGTTGGTGGCGGCGATCAACCGGATGTTCACGGGAATCGGCTGTCGGCCGCCGACCCGCATGATCACGTACTCCTGGAGGACGCGCAGCAGCTTGGGCTGAAGCGACATCGACATTGTGCTGATCTCGTCGAGGAAGACGCTTCCGCCCTGGGCCTCCTCGAACAGACCTTTCTTGTTCTGGATCGCTCCGGTGAACGCCCCCTTCATGTGGCCGAAGAGCTCGGACTCGAGAAGGTTGTCCGGAATGGCGGCGACGTTGATCGGCATGAAGGGCTTGCCCGCACGGTCGGAGGCCGCGTGGACAGCCCGGGCCACCAGCTCCTTGCCGGTGCCGGTTTCACCGGTGATCAGGACAGTAGCCCGACTGGGCGCGACCCGGGCGATGAGGTCGATCACTCGCTGGATCGCTGGGCTTTTACCGACGATCTGAATGTCGCCGCCGACGCCTCGGGCTCGCTGTCGCAACTGCGCGACCTCGCGTCTGAGGCTCTTTTCCTCCAGGGCGCGGTTGATGGTGAGCACGAGCTCATCGGTGCTGAACGGCTTGTTGATGTAGTCGAAGGCGCCCTGCTTCATAGCTTCGACGGCGGTGTCGACGGTCCCGAACGCCGTCATCATCACGACCTGGGTGTCGGGCTGGCGGGCCGGTACCAGGCGGAGCACGTCCATGCCGTCCATGCCGGGGAGATTGATGTCGAGAAGGACAACGTCGAAAACGTCCTGCTCCATCGTGCGCAGTCCGTCCTCGCCGGTTTCGGCCGCCTCCACCTCGTGACCCTGGTCGTTGAGCACATCGATGAGCAATTGGCGGAGGACTTCGTCGTCCTCGACGACCAGGACTTTGGCCTCGGTGTCAATCGCTACAGCTTCGTCATGCATCAGAATCCACCGGTAAGATTACGGTAAACGTTGCGCCTTTTCCGGCCGACGATCGGGCTTCGATGGCTCCGCCGTGCGCGTGGATGATCTGTTTCGCCAGCGCCAGGCCGAGGCCGGATCCACCCGATCTCGAAAAGAACGGCGCAAAGATGTAATGCAAATCGGCCGGCTCGATACCGGGACCGTTGTCGCTCACCTTGATCTTGAGCACCTGTCGCATCGGGCGGCCTACGGCGGGAAAGCCCCGCGTCAGCTCGGTATCGATGGTCACCACGCCGCCGCCCTGCGGCTCCATCGCGCGCTGCGCATTCATCAACAGGTTAAGGAAGACCTGCTGAAGCTGGCCGGCGTCGGCCTGGATCTCGGGTAGCTTGCCGCCGGACCCGAATTGGGTCTCCACACTGGCCCTCTCCAGCGACGGCTCCAGCAGCTCTAACACGCGATCGATCACCTCGGTGATCTGCACGTGCACAAGGTGTAGCTCCCCAGGTTTCGCTAACTCGACCAGACCGTGCGTCAGCCGGGCGATGCGGCTCAGCTGCTGAGCCGCGGTTTCGAGCTGCCGTTCTGCGCCCGGGTCGCCGAGCTGCCCGCGCCGCAGATTCTCGATCACGATGCCGATGGAGGTCAGCGGTGCGCCGATCTCTTGCGCCACGCTCGCCGCCAACTGACCCAGCGTCACCAGCTTCTCCGACTCGATCACCTGGCGCTCGATCTGTCTCCGCTGCGACAGATCGCGGACGATCGTGAGACTG
>JBDHHX010000222.1:0-6225 GCA_039589155.1 Gemmatimonadota bacterium
TCGGCTGTGACGAAGATGTTCGACGGTTTGATATCGCGATGCACGACAAGGTTACGGTGGGCGTGGTGCACCGCCCGGGCGACGGTGCGGAAGAGCTCGAGGATCGATACGATGTCGAGCGAGTTCTCGCGGCAGTATTCGTCGATAGGCAGCCCGTCGGCGTACTCCATGACCAGGTAGGGCAGCCCGTCTTGCGTGACGCCGCCGTCCAACATGCCGGCGATGTTGGGATGATCGAGCGAGGCGAGAACCTGGCGCTCGACCTCGAAGCGGCGCTGTAGCTCGTCCAGGCCGGGGCCGCCGCGAATGAGTTTTATGGCGACGCGTCGCCTGAACTGGCCGTCGTCACGCTCCGCCAGGTAGACGACGCCCATGCCGCCGCGGCCGATTACAGAATCGATCCGGTAGGGGCCAATGCGCTCGGGCACCGCATCGGCATCGATGACGGCGGCGGCGGCGCCGACTGCGTCGGCTTCCAGGAGACCGCCGCTCCGTTCGTGGGCGGCGAGCAGGCCGGCGACTTCACGGCCGAGCTCTTCGTCGCCCTCACAGGCGCCGGCCAACCAGGCCGAACGCTGCGCCGGCGGCCTTTCCAGTGCCGCTTCGAACAGCGCCTCGATTTGCTTTCTTCGCTCGGGCGTCATCGCACAAGGAACCTAGCTGGTCGGGGCAGGACCAGGGTTATGGTGGTTACGCGCCAGTTTCCGGGTAGAGAGATCGGTACAGCCAGGCGCGGGCTTTCACCCAGTCGCGTCGGACGGTGCGCTCGGAGACGCCGAGCACCGTCGCAATTTCATGTTCTTCCATCCCGCCGAAAAAGCGATACTCGACGACCTCGCGCTGGCGCGGCTCCAGTTCGGAGAGCGCGCGGTCGAGGCCCAGCAATTCGTCGGGACTGAAATCGACTGGCCCCTCGCCATCGTTCAACGTCGTGCGCTCCCACCCGCCGCCGCGCTTCTCGGCGTTGCGGCGGCGCGCGTGCTCGACTAGAACCTGGCGCATCGCTCTTGAAGCGATCGCGAGAAAATGGGCCCGGTCGACGGCGGTCAGCTTGCCGCCGCCTGCCAGCTTCATGTAGGCCTCGTGGACGAGACCGGTGGCGTGAAGCGTATGGCCGGCTCGCTCGCGTCCCAGCTGCCGGCGTGCCATGCCGCGCAGCTCCTCGTAGACCAGCGGCAGCAGGCGGTCGAGCGCCTCTCGCTCGCCGCCGCGTAGCGCCTCGAGCAGCTGCGTCACCTCGCCGGGGTTGGGGCTGGTTTCGGCGTCCATGACCTCTTTAAACGCATAGGCCGACCGGTAACGTCCACCGATCGGCTTATTCATCCTGCGATATGTCGGAGCATCAATCTAGGCCGGGCGCAGGCGCGGCACAAGAAACAGTTGTTTCTGGTCCGCCACCGCCGCCGGCGCTGGCTACTATATCCGGTTCAGCGCGTCGCAGGTCAGGGTGATGCCGTTCCGCGCCCGAATCTCTTCACGGTAGTGGTGGCATGCGGCGACGACCCGCTGGCTGCCCAATAGTCCTCGCAGCGAGACCTCGACGCGCTTCGCCGTGAAGCGACGCGGTGGGAGGAATGTCCCCACGCCGAGACGCTCCAGCCTGAGCGCATTGTCCGGTTGGTCGAAGCCCATGGGCATGACGAGCTGGGGGATGCCAGCGGCCAGTCCCTGGGCGCAGGTGCCGACTCCACCGTGATGAACGATGGCAGCGCAGCGGGGCAGGACGCGGGAGAGGGGCACCCAGGAGAAATGGCGAGCCGTCGGCGGCAGCTGGGAGGGGAGCTGCTCCGGGAAGCGGCTGAGCAGGAGCGCTCGGCGGCCGATGCGGTCGGCCGCGGCGATGGCAGTGCGGAAGAAGTCGGGCGCCTGCCGGTTGGCCGACCCGGGCGTGAAAACGATGGGCGGCTCTCCGTCGACGAGGAAGGACTCGAGGGCGGGGTCATCGGGCGCCCGATCGTCATCGTCGAACAGCGGGAACCCGGTGAGTTGGATCTGCGGCGGCCAGTCTGGCTGGGGTGGACCGAACCACTCGGGGAAGAGACCAATGGTGGTTCGTGGCGAGTGGAGCCACGAGTCGAATACGCGACGGACCGGCTGCAAGCCTAGCTCGGCCCGGAAGGCATTGAGCGCCGGCTTGATCTGAGGATCGACGAGGACGTGATCGACCGTCCACCAGAGTCCGCGCTTGAACCAGAGCGGCGCCCTGGAGATGTCACGGGCCGGCGGCATCGCCGGTACGAGATGATTGGAACGGAGAAGGCTGGGCGCCAGGTGCAAAGTCGCCGCCCGAGCGTCGTGCTTCTCCTCGAACAAGCGAACGGGCAACGCCAGAGTGTGACCGACAAGTACCGTTCGCCCTGGCTCATAAAGCTCCTCGAGCGCGGCGTAGGTGGGTGCCAGCATCACGCTCACGGCCTCAAGGACCACGCGCAGGCCGCGCTGTGGATGCCACAGATCCGGGTGCCGCGTGAGTTTCTCGAAACCGTCTTCGGACCAGTTGGCGATGAAGTCGAACCCGGCGCGCTCGGCCGCGCCACGGAACGTCTCACCGGCCAACAGCGTGACCTGATGGCCACGCCGTCGCAGCTCGCCGCCGATCCCCAGAAACGGATGTACGTCGCCCGCCGAGCCGACGGGCGCCAGCACGAAGTGCCGGGATTCAGCCATCAGATCCATTCCACCATTAAACTATTCCATTATTCCCATCGGGGTGGGCTGACAAGAGACGGCGTGTTATTGTCGGTGAACCATGACTGAAACGATCCGCTATCTCCGCTTCTCCGCCGGCGGCTCCGCGGCTCATGGTCTTCTGGACGGAGAGACGGTTCACGAGCTCGACGGCGATCCCATCGCTGGTGCCAGTGAGACGGACCGCCGTTACCCGCTGGGCGAGGTCACGCTTCTGCCGCCTTGCCGGCCATCCAAGGTCATCGCCGTGGGCCTCAACTATCGCAGCCATCTGCGAGGGCGACCGGTGCCCGCCTATCCCGGGATCTTCGCCAAGTTCCCCTCGACGCTCACCGGTCACGAGAGCCCGATCGTCCTGCCGTCCGACGCGGCAGACGTCCACTACGAGGGCGAGCTGGTCGTGGTCATCGGCCGCGAGACGCGGAACGTCTCTGTCGCCGAAGCGCCGGCCCACATCTTCGGTGTAACGGCCGGCAACGACGTGAGCGAGCGCAACTGGCAGCGCGACGACCTGCAGTGGGTGCGTGCCAAGGGGTCCGATACTTTCGGGCCGGTGGGCCCGGTGATCGCCACGGGTCTCGATTACAAAGACCTTTCCCTCGAGACCCGACTGAATGGTGAAGTGCGCCAGTCGGATAGTACGCGTGACCTCATCTTCGACGTCGATGCCCTGGTCAGCTTCATCAGCCGCTACCTCACCCTCCTCCCGGGTGATCTCGTCTTCACCGGCACACCCGGCAGCACGGCGGCCATGAGCCCGGGTGACGTGGTGGAGGTGGAAGTGGAAGGGGTCGGCGTGCTCCGCAACCCAGTCGAAGCCACGGGATAGTCGGGATGCAGAAGGGCCGCCCGCGATCGGCGAGCGGCCCTCTGTTGTCATGCTTTTGTAGAGTTCGAAGGAACGTCCGTTAGGACGCTCAATTGCACTCGACCAGACCCTCGAGCGTGGCCGTCGACCCAGACGAGTTGCCGTAGTAGATCTCGCACACCTTGCCCGGGGCGGCGAAGTGGGTCGCCGTGGCGCGCCAGCCCCCCAGATCCGCCTGCGGTATGTAGATCGTCACGTTCCGGCTGATATGGGCCTCCATCGCCGTCGTCGAGCTCGTGTACGTCAGGTACTCCGTGAAGTAGTTCTCCTCGGCCGTCGCCAGATTGCGAAGGTCCGATTTCATGGCAGCGAGATAGGCCCGTTCCCGAGTGTTCACGAACTTGGGGAGCGCGATCACAGCCAGGGCGCCGATGATCAGAACCACCGTGAGGAGCTCTATGAGTGTAAAACCGTGATTGTTACGCAACATATGCTGGTCCTCGCTTAATCGGTCGAACCCGTAACGGTCGGGCCGTAAGGATTATATAGGCAAACTGTATGCCGTGTTCTTCATTTTTTGTCCAGCGGTCTAACCCTTTTAAATCATGGGAGATAGACCGGCTGACCGGCACGAATTCGAGTGATTCCCCTCAGGCGGTCGGGCAGGATGACCGACCCACCCGCATTGTGCGAGGGTATCAGTCTTCCTCGTCGGACTCGATGGCAGCCACCTCGACCATCTTGTCGACGGAGCCGTGCATCTCCCCACGCGTCTCCGCGACGCCAGTTTCGTCGCCCTTGACGGCGCGGCCGTTGAGCTGGCGGACCAGGCCGATGAAGCGGTCGACCTCGGCGCGCAGCTGAAGGAACACGCGCCGTTCGGGCAGAAGCTTGTTGGCGAGCCCCCAGACCCCGATCTGGTTGATCATGATACCCGCCAGGACCACCGCGACCTGGGTGCGCTCGAAAGCGATGTAAAGGGTTTGGAGCAGAATGATGACGACACCGCCCAGCGCCAGAGTGTTGCTGATGGCGGAGCGACTGATCTTGAACATGTTTCCTCTCCTCCCGGGTGTAGCGGCGCCAGAAAGAGGCTGGCGCAATCCCATCACGACGATTTTCAGCCGGTGAATCCAATCCGCGGGGACTTCTGGGCCAGGGATTGGGAGCGGGGGGGTAAAGAGCGGACCTACAAAGATTTACGAAAGAGGAGCATTTTGCAAGGGTGGCCCGGCGGCCGCCCTGCCCGCTCTCAGCCCCTCTTCAGCTTCTTTTCAAGGTTTTCCAGCATATCCCGGGTCATCGACTCGAGATCATACTGGGGGGCCCAGCCCCATTCCGCCTTGGCGGCGCTGTCGTCCAGGGAGTTGGGCCAGGAATCTGCAATGGCCTGCCTGACGGGGTCCACCTCGTAGGAGATGGCGAACTCCGGAATGTATTTACGTATCTCAGCCGCCAATTGTTCCGGTGTGAAGTTGACGGCCGTGATATTGAAGGCGTTGCGGTGGACGAGGCTGTCCGGTTCGGCGTGCATGAGATCGACGGCCGCTTTCACGGCGTCCGGCATGTACATCATGTCCAGGCAGGTATCCGGGCCCAGGAAGCAGGTGTAGCGCTGGTTGCGGATCGCCTCGTAGAAGATCTCCACGGCGTAGTCGGTGGTGCCGCCGCCGGGCGGCGCGACGTAGGAGATGAGCCCGGGGTAGCGCACCCCACGGGCATCGACGCCGAATCGCTTGTGGTAGTAGTCGCAGATTAGCTCGCCGGCCACCTTGGTCACGCCGTACATGGTGTTGGGGCGCTGCAGGGTGTCCTGCGGGGTCATATCGGGTGGCGTGGAGGGCCCGAAGGCGCCGATGGAGCTGGGAAAGAAGACGGCCAATCGGTTCTCCCGAGCCACTTCCAGCGTCCGGTAGAGGCCGCCCAGATTGACGTCCCAGGCGACTTGCGGCTTTTCCTCGGCCACGGCCGAAAGCAGCGAGGCCATGTGATAGATCGTCCCCACGTCGTATCTGTGCACGACCTCGTCGATCATTCGCCGAACCGTGCAGTCGACGTACTCGAACGGCTCGTCGGCGGACGGCGGTTCGGGAGGCATGCGGATGTCCGAGGCGATGACCGAGTCGCTGCCGTACTGCGCTCGCAACGCGGGAACCAGCTCGGCGCCGATCTGGCCCAGTGCGCCGGTGACGAGGATTCTACGCATGCTCAGCTCTCGACGGTCTCAGGTTAAGTCAACAAACCACGCTCTTTTGCGGCGGCCTCCAGCTCCTCGCGGAACCGAGGATCCGCTATTCCAATCAACGCCTCCGCCCGCTCGCGCAGGTTCCGGCCGAACAGGTTGGCGGACCCGAACTCGGTGACGACGTAGTGGACATCGGCGCGGCTGGTCACGACGCCGGCTCCCTCCTTGAGGAACGGGACGATACGTGACATGTCGCCGCCCTTGGCGGAGGCGGGCAGAGCTATGACCGGCTTGCCACCCTTGGATCGTGCGGCGCCGCGAATGAAATCGACCTGGCCGCCGAACCCCGAGTAGATATAAGGGCCGATGGAGTCCGAGCAAACCTGCCCGGTCAGATCCACTTCGATGGCCGAGTTCACCGCCACGATGTTCTCGTTCTGGCTGACGATGAAGGGGTCGTTCACGTAGTCCACCGGGTGTGCTTCGATGAGCGGGTTGTTGTCGAGAAAATCGTACAACTCGTCTGTACCGAGGGCGAAAGTGA
>JBDHHX010000223.1:0-6221 GCA_039589155.1 Gemmatimonadota bacterium
GCTCTCGATCTCCGGAACCGACCTGCGTCGCCGGCTGGCGGAGGGAAGCGAGATACCCGAGTGGTTCAGCTTCCCGGCAGTGGCGAAAGAGCTGCGGCGCAGCCACCCTCCGCGACACAAGCAAGGGTTCACCGTCTTCTTCACCGGGCTCTCCGGGTCCGGCAAGTCAACGATCGCCAACGTGCTGCTGGTCAAGATGCTGGAGATGGGCGGCCGACCGATAACGCTTCTGGACGGCGACATCGTTCGCAAGCACCTGTCCTCTGAGTTGGGCTTCTCCAAGGAGCATCGCGACATCAACATCCGCCGCATCGGCTTCGTCGCTTCCGAGATCACCAAGAACGGCGGGATCGCGCTTTGCGCGCCTATCGCGCCGTACGCCACAGTTCGGCAGGAAGTGCGCGAGATGATCGCGCCGACGGGCGGTTTCGTGCTGGTGCACGTGGCCACGCCGCTCGAAGTTTGTGAACAACGCGACCGCAAAGGGCTGTACGCCAAGGCCCGCGCCGGTATCATCAAGGAGTTTACTGGGATCTCCGACCCGTACGAGGCGCCCGAGGATGCCGAGTTGGTTATCGACACGACGCAGAAGGCTCCCGAGGAAGCGGCGCAGGAGATCATCCTTCACCTGGAGAGCGAGGGCTACATCGGCGCTGAGCGGAACGGCTTCTGATCGTTCGCTGTAGCGCCGCCCGCCTGCCAAGGGAGGACGCGGATGGGCTGGGAAGCTTGGGTGACACTCACGGTCATAATGGTCACGATCGTTGCGCTCGCCCGTGAGGTGTTGCCGCCTGCTGCCACGATCCTGAGCGCCGTTATCGTCCTCCTGGTCCTGAACGTCATCACACCCGCTCAAGCGTTCTCCGGTTTCAGCAACCCGGCGCCGATTACGGTGGCCGCGCTCTATGTCTTGGCCCGCGCTGTGGAGAAGACCGGCGCGCTGCAGCCCATCGTCGGCAAGACGCTCGGCGCGGGTAGCGGGATACGGTGGCCGCTGGCCCGCCTGGTGGTTCCCGGCGCCGGCGCCTCCGCCTTTCTGAACAACACGCCAATCGTGGCGATGCTCGTTCCCCAGGTCACCAACTGGGCCGACCGTCGCGGGCTCTCTCCTTCTTACTTCCTCATGCCGCTGTCGTTCGCCGCTATTCTGGGCGGCATGGTCACGCTGATCGGCACTTCGACCAACCTGGTGATCTCCGGGTTGCTCGAGGCGGCCGGCCAGCCGCCGCTCGGCATGTTCGAGATCTCTCTCATCGGCGCGCCGATCGCAGCGATCGGCCTGCTGCTGATCGTGCTGTTGGCTCCCGTGTTGCTTCCCGAGCGGCGCGCGGCACGATACGACCTCGAGGACGACGTTCGTGAGTTTGTCGTCAACATGGTCGTGGTCGAGGGCGGCGTGTTGGACGGACAGAGCGTCGAGAAGGGCGGCCTCCGTCACCTGGAGGGCGTGTACCTGGTGGAGATCGAGCGTGACGGCTACTCCATCGCTCCGGTATCGCCACACGTTGCCCTGCGCGGCGGCGACCTGCTCACCTTCGTTGGCCGCGCCGAACAGGTGGTCGACCTACAGAAAGTGCGCGGCCTGGTCTCGGCGGAGCAGGAACACATGGTCGAGCTGGACACCGGCAGGCACACGTTCTTTGAGGCGGTGGTTGGCGCCGCCTCCCCGCTGGTGGGCAAGACTTTGAAGAAGGTGGAGTTTCGAGGCCGCTACCAGGCGGCCGTGGTGGCGATACACCGCTCCGGTGGCCGGGTGAAGGCGAAGACAGGCGAGGTCCGCTTGAAAGTGGGCGACACGCTGATGCTGCTGGCCGGCCATGACTTCCGGCAGAACTGGGGCGATCGCAACGACTTCCTACTCGTCTCGCGGCTGGGGGGCGCGCCACCCGCCGCGACGCGCAAGGCGGGACTGGTCGGGCTCGTCGCGCTGGCCATCGTAGGAGGTGCCGGCCTCGGCCTCATGCCGATCCTCCACCTGTCTCTGTTGGGGGGGATGGCGCTGGTGCTGTCCGGCGTTCTGACGGCCGGCGAGGCGCGCAACGCCATCGACATCGACGTCATCCTGGTCATCGCCGGCGCCTTCGGCCTCGGCGCGGCCATGCAGGTCTCCGGGCTCGCCGAGGTATCGGCCGGCCTGGTCATCAACGTGTTCGGAACGTTCGGTGCCGCCGGCACACTGCTCGGCATCGTCCTGGCCACGATCGTCCTGCTGACGATTATCACCAACAATGCCGCCGCGGTGCTCATGTTCCCCATCGCCATCTCCACCGCAGCCAGCGCCGGCTACGACCAGCGGGCGTTCGCGATCGCCGTCGCCGTCGCCGCGTCGGCGTCGTTCCTCACACCCATTGCCTACCAGACAAACCTGATGGTTTACGGTCCCGGCGGTTACAGATTCGCCGACTACGCTCGCCTTGGTTTGCCACTTACCGCCGCCGTTGTCGCTGGCATCGTGTTCCTGCTACCTCGCGTAATGCCCCTGTGAACAGCCTGACGCGTCATCGCTGCCGCTTGTGCACAGGCAGATGAGAATGAAGACGATCACCC
The DNA here is from genome assembly GCA_039589155.1 of Gemmatimonadota bacterium. GTDB lineage: Bacteria > Gemmatimonadota > Gemmatimonadetes > Palauibacterales > KS3-K002 > Kutchimonas. The sequence goes on from JBDHHX010000223.1 coordinate 2,548, forward strand.
GACTCTCTCTCGCAGTCCTCGTCTCGATCGCAGCCTGCACCAAAACGAATTCGTCAGGCTCGCGTGACGCCACGTCATCGGTCGAAACGGCAACCGCCGTCGCCGCTCACAGCGCCGCGGCGACGGGTACCGATCGTTCACCCTTCGGCGTCCACCGCGATGGCCCGTTTCCGCGATCCGCGGAACGCATCGACGAGATCATGGACCAGGTGCAGTCCTCCGGCGCCAGCTGGCTGCGGGTGAACTTCCCCTGGGATTGGATCGAGCGGGAAGACGGGCTCCGCGACTGGAACCGCGCCGACATGGTGGTCGAAGCCGCCGAGCACCGTGAAATCAGCCTTCTTGTGACGGTCAGGAACTACACGCGCACCGATCTATTCGCCGGAGACCCTGAGGCAAAGCTCTCGGCCTATGAATCCTTCGTGCACGAGCTTGTCGCGCGCTACAAAGACCGGATCAAGTACTGGCAGATCGAGAACGAGGTGACCGCCGAGCACATGTGGCGATCTTCGTTGGACGAATACGTCACCATCCTGCAGGTCGCCTATCGCTCGGTGAAGGCCGAGGACTCGCTGGCGCAGGTCCTGCTCTCCAGCTTCGGCTCCAACTTCACGGAGCGGATGGTGAACACGCCCGAATCGACGGAGGGAGGGCAGGCACTCGAGGAGCTACGGTTCATCCTGAGAGAGGGGGCGGGCTCCTACGACATCGTGGATGCGCACGTCTATCATCGAGTGCGCGACGTACCGCACCGCGTCGAGTTCTACCGCGAGGAAGCGCGCCCGTTCACCGGCGACATTCCAATCTGGATCACTGAGACAGGCGGCCCGGACCCGCGGGTGGACGATGGTCCCGGCGGTGGCTCGGCGGCCGACCAGGTGCCGAAGCGATACGCGCTGGCAACGAGCGCCGGTGCCGAGCGGATCTTCTGGCACCAGATAGCCGTCCGCCAGGGCCGCGACACGAACTGGAGCGGGATGGCGCTGATCGAGGGAGCCGAGCGGCGTTCAGCATTCGACAGTTACCGGCTGATGACCGATAAGCTGAAGGGCTACTCGATGGTCGAGCGGGTGACGGCCACGGGAGACGTTTCGGTCTACCGGTTCGCGCGTGAAGCCGGCGATGTGTATCTGGCCTGGGCCGACGCGCCGGACGTCGCATTCACCTTACCGTTTGCCGCTGACTCCCTGCGGCTCACCCACGTGAACGGGCGCGAGGAGATTGTAGACGCCGCGACGTTGAGTGCCGGTCCGAGCCCAATCTACCTGGAGATCGTGCACTAGGCGTGGACGCTGAAATCAACGCCAGCGATCTAGCTGAACGCCGGAGCGACGCACTGACGCTCGCCAAAGGTGCGGGCGTGTCACTCGCCGGTCGAGTCAGCGGTCGTGCCCTGCAGCTCTTGAGCATGATTGCGCTCGGCAGGGTGCTCGGACCATCGGTGTTCGGCGTCTACGCCATCGGCTGGACCCTGCTTCGCATGCTCGGTTTCCTCTCCACTCTGGGCTCGGACCGCGGGATGGTCCGCTACGGCTCGCGATACTGGCAGGATGACGCGCCGGCCTTCAAGGGCACGCTGATCCAGACCCTGCTGACAGCGAGCGTAGCAAGCGGTCTGCTGGCCGTGGCCCTGTACTACCTGGCACCGACGATCGCAAACGACGTGTTCGACGAGCCACGCCTGGCAAACGTCATACGATGGTTCGCACCGGGACTGATCCTCTTTTCGGCGATGAAGGTGGCAGCCGCCGCGACTCGCGCGACCCAGCGCATGCAGTATTCCGTAGCCTCGCAGGACATCGGCCAACCAGCTTTCAATCTGTTGTTGATCGTTGTCTTCTTCCTGGCCGGGTACCGGCTCGGCGGCGCCGTGGCGGCTGCCGTCCTGTCGTTTGGAGCGGCGTTCTGCATCGCGCTCGTCTTCGTGGGGCGGCTGGCTCCGGGGATGTTCGGTCCGAGCATCAGGCCGCGATTTGTGGGAAAGGAGCTCCTCTATTTCTCGATCCCGGCCTCACTCGCCGGGATGCTGGGTGCATACCTGGTCTGGGTCGACCGGCTGATACTCGGCTACTTCCGGCCGTCCGCCGAGGTGGGCGTATACCACGCCGTGTCACAGTTCTCGGTCCTGTTCGCCGTCTTGCTCGCAGCCATCGGAGCGATCGGCGCTCCGATGATCGCCCGCTTTCATCACCGCGGTGAGATCGAGCGCTTGCGGGAGCTGTACCGTGTGAGCACGAAGTGGGCGCTTTATCTGAGCATACCCGCCTTCCTGGTAATCTTCACCGGCCCACGAGAACTGCTCACGATTCTCTTCGGCGCGGACTACGCGACGGGCTGGCTGGCACTCGTCATCCTGGCCGGTGGCCAGCTGGTGAATGCCGGCACCGGCACCGTCAACGCCCTATTGGTCATGACGGGGCATCAGAAGATGTGGCTGTTGCTGTCCGCGACCACTCTGGCTGTGAACATCATCCTGAATGTCACCTTCATCCCTCGCTGGGGATTGAACGGCGCTGCCCTGGCCACGGCAATCGCGCTTGTCATCCTATTTGCTGCCGGCGTGGTTCAGATCCGGGTCGTCCTGGGGACATGGCCTTACGACAGTAGAGTAGTAAAGGGAATAGTCGCCACAGGAGTAGCCGCGGCCGCACTGGCCGCGCTACGTCTCGGCAGCGTCGCGTTGTCTCTGCCAGCCGGCGCCTTCTTGGTGTTGACTGTGATAGTGGCCGCTCTAGCTTTTGGAGGAACGTTGCTTGGCCTCGGATTCGATGACGAGGACCGGTTCCTTCTCCAAGCGATCCTCGCATCCGCTCGTTCCAAACGACGGGCGTAGCCAACCCGAAGAGCTGAACGCGCAGCAGAGGAGATCAACGATCATTGCGAAGCGCCGAACGTAGCCGCCGGGCGAAGTTCGTCGCCCAGACCCGATTCAGGCTCGGTCGCTGGCGCAACCAGATGCGCACGCCCCTATTCTGGCCGCACCGGCGACTGGCCGTACGATTGGGCTGGGGTTCGCTGCCCGATTTCGTGATCATCGGCGCCCAGAAGGCCGGCACGAAGTCACTCTACAACTACTTGTCCAAACACCCCAGCGTGCGGGGGGCTCGCCGAAAAGAAATCCACTACTTCGATCTCAATTACGACAAGGGGCCAGGGTGGTACCGCTCCTACTTCCCACTCAGCTTCAGTCGTGATAGAACGTTCCTGACCGGCGAGGCGTCGCCTTACTACATCTTTCATCCACACGCGCCGCAGCGGCTGGCGAGCACGCTACCTGAGGCAAAGTTGATCCTCCTGGTCCGCAACCCCATCGATCGAGCCTACTCTCACTACCAGCACAACGTGAAGTTCGGTTTCGAACGCGGTACGTTCGAGGAGGCGCTCGCTCGGGAACGCGAGCTTCTTCCTGGCGAGACGCGGTTGCTGAGCGCACAGGCAGAGCACAACAGCTTCGTGCACCGGCACCTGTCCTATGTCGCGCGCGGGAAATATGTGGACCAGATAACGCATTGGCTGAACTCCATCCCGCGCCAGCGCTTGCTGCTTCTGAAGAGCGAGGAGCTGTTCTCTGACCCAACGGCGGTCTTCTCCCGCGTTCTGGATTTCCTCGGTCTGCCAAACTGGTCGCCGTCCGGCTGGCGGACGTACAACAGAGGTGACTACCGCGGTCGGAT
>JBDHHX010000224.1:0-6197 GCA_039589155.1 Gemmatimonadota bacterium
CGCCGGTCCTCTTCTTCCGTTCGCTCCGCCGGCGCCACGCCACGGCTCGGCAGCTCGATCTCGCCACGCAACGCCGCCACCATCGCCACCTCCTGCGCGTAGAGACGTTCGTTCACCGCCTCAACCGCTGCGCTCACCCGTTCCGAGTGATGAAACGAGAGCACCGAGCTCACCGCCGCTCGCTCCTGGGTCCCAGCATGGGTCACCGTGCTGCGCGCCTCGAAGAAGTCCGTGTAGCCCGGGCGGTCCGAGGCTACCAGACCGCGGCGCGCCCGGCGCGCCGCCGCACCCAGCCGCGCAGCCGAATTGGCGCCCACCAGGTAAACGAGGTCGAGCGCTTCCGCCTCGCTCAGATCCGACAGGTAGAGCAGCGCCGCCGTGGCGATGATCTCGCTGCGCTCCAACTCCACCGGGTCGACCTTGTCCGGCGTATCCTCCGACGTGTGATGCGTATAATCGCTGTGCCCGATCATCATGCTGGGGATCTTCCGGTCGATCAGCATCATGTGATCGGAGCCCCCGCTATACGGCGTGATACGGTAGTTGAAGTCCGACAAGCTGCCACGCGGCGTCCGCACGTTCATCCCGTCCACCATACCCGCCATGTTCTCGACCACGTCGTCGAGCGCCGACGGCAGCGAGGCCGGGTTGCGCGTGATGTACATGCGCGAGTGCAGCAGCTCCAGGTTCTCGCCCACCATGTCCAGGTTCATGCTCGCCAGGTACGAGCCGCCCAGCTCCGGGCCAACCAACTCCGGATGCCCATCGATATAGGCCATCGTTCCGTTCCACTCCGGCACCCAGAGAAAGCGAAGCGACCGCTTCGGCCGCTCCATGCGGCCCTCGTCGATCAGCGTCTTCAACGTCGCCGCGATGTCCAGCGTCGCGCCCGAGCCGCTGGCGTTGTCGTTCGCCGATTCCTTCGGGTGGTCGAGGTGCGTGACGATCACCAGCTCCTCGTCCGGCCGCTCCGAGCCCTCGATCCGCGCCACCACCACGTCCATATAATAGGACTCGAGACCGATCCCCCTGGCGCTCCCGTTCAACACGACCCGACCCGATTCCAGCATTTGGCGCAGACGCTCGCCTTGCCGGTTCGTTATGTTGAACCCGAACGTCACGTGCTCCAGCTCTTCTGCCAACGGCCACATGCCGGTGTACTGCAGCATGTCCGGGTATTCCTTCGCACGGTAGTCGTCCAGGTAGCAGACAACCGCCGCCGCTCCGTACTTCACTACCGCCAGCCGGTGCACCGAGCCGCCGTAGCCCGTCGCCAGCACGAACTTGCCCGCCACGTCCAGGCCCTCATAGTCCGAGTCACGCGTGCCCGCGCCCACCCAGACCAGTTCCGCCGTCGCGTCGCCCGGGTTCGAGTATGTGATCAGGCTCATCGCGACCTCGGGGAAACCGACGATCCGCTCCTCGTACGGCTCCACCATTCGCAGCTCAGCCCAGTCGATGTCCCAGCCCGACGGTGACTGCCAGGTCTGGTAGACAATCTTGCCATCCGACGGGTACGACTCGATCCACGCCTCGTCCTCACCGTATCCATATGCGCGCAGCTGATCGAGCACGTACTGACCCGCATCACGGTAGCCGCGCGAGCCCTGGATGCGATGGTGCCGGGTGATCGCAATGACGTGTTCCTTAGCCATCTCGCCGGAGAGCGCCTCGTGCAGCAGGTCCCGGCGTCCGCTATCCAGCAACGGTGCATTGTCCTGCGCATCGGCCGTCGACCCGACAGCCAACACCAGCGTCGTTATCACCACGCTACGCCAGTTCATGAGCCTCGCTCCCAATGGTTGATGTCCGACTCGGTTACAACTTTTCCAGCACGCCACGCAGTGTCTTGAGCGCCGACTCCGCATCACCGCAGCTGAAAATCAGCGGCGGACGGAAGCGCAGCGAGCGTGGGCCGCAAGCCAGCGCCGCGAAACCCGCGTCCCAACAGTCCTGGCGGATGCGGTCGCGCGTTGCGCCGTCCGGCAGATCCACCGCCAGCAGCAGGCCCTGGCCGCGCACGTTGCTGATCATCGAGAAATCGTTCGCCAGCTTCAGCAGCCCCTCCAGCATGAAGGCGCCGACATCCGCCGCGTTCTGTACGAGGTTATCCTCCTCGATGATCTCCAGGTAGCGGACGCAACGAACCATGTCCACCAGGTTGCCGCCCCAGGTCGAGTTGATCCTCGACGAGACCTTGAAGACGTTCCCCTCCACCTCGTCGATGCGCGCCGTGCTCATGACGCCGCACACCTGTGTCTTCTTGCCGAACGAGATGATGTCCGGCGTCACTCCGTGGTGCTCGTACGCCCACAACTTGCCCGTTACGCCGAGTCCGGTCTGCACCTCGTCGAAGATCAGCAACGCCTCATACTCGTCCGCGTAGTCACGCAGCATCTGCATGAACTGCGGCCTGAAATGGCGGTCGCCGCCCTCGCACTGGATCGGCTCGATCATTATGCCGGCGATCCCGTACGGATCCTTCGCAAACGCTGCCTCGATTTCCTTCCCTGCCTGCGCCTCGGCCGCCGCGATTTTCGTCTCGTCGATGGGAAACTCCAGCGCCGGGCTCGAGATCCGCGGCCAGTCGAATTTCGGGAAGTCTCTCGTCTTGGTTGGGTCGGTGTTCGTGACCGACAGCGTGTAGCCGCTGCGCCCGTGGAATGCGTCTCTAAAATGAAGAATCTTGTCGGCGCCGCCGTCAATTCCCTTCGCCCGGTTCTTTTGCGCCTTCCAATCGAACGCCGCCTTCATCGCGTTCTCCACCGCCAACGCGCCGCCCGCGATGAAGAACAAGTGCTCGAATTCGTCCGGGACGGCGACCTCCCGGAACTTCTTCACGAACGCCGCAAATTCCTTCGAGTACATGTCGCTGTTCGCAGGGTTTGCCAGCGCCGCGATCATCAGCGACTTGCGAAATCCTTCGTCCGCCAGCTTCGGATGGTTGTGTCCGATCGGCAGCGTCGCGAAGTAGCCGTAACAGTCCAGGTACTCCTTGCCCTCCAGGGCGTCCACGATGACCGAGCCGTGCGATTTCTCCAGGTCGATCACTACGTGGAATCCGTCGACCAGGATGTTCTGCTTCAGAATCGGGAATACCGCATCGGCAGCTACGGTGATCTCAGGCATCTTCTACTCTCCATATTATCCATTAGTCTCTTCGTGCCGGCTGACTCCTACAAAGTCCAGACTGCGGGGCGCAATCATGCTGCCACCGGAGAGGCGGGCGAGGATCGGTGATGTTTGGGGCTAGTTCCCGCGACGGTTCCGGCGGCGACGCCCGCGCCGGGCCGCGTTCAATTGGGTGGGGCGAAGATGCCGGGTCGGGCCTCTTCCGGAAGGACTCGGATGGGGGGCTCCAACCGGGGGACGTGCCGCGAGAGCGGCACCGGGGGCCGCCCGGGACCCCTGTATCCACTGGGTTTCACGCTTCCGCGCAGCATGGTGCTCTTCCTTTCGTATGCAGGAATTTACAGGGGGCGCTCCGCGTTGTCTAACTGCCTTGCCCGGCCTCAAGCCTGCAGGCGGAGCTCCAGATCGAACTCCCGCAACGCCTCGAAGTCGCCGGCCTCGCTCCCCGCCGGCGCCACCAGCCACACCTTCTCCAGCTGCTCCAGCCGCGCTTCGCAGAGCGCCGACCTGAGCAGCTGAGCAAACCTCCGCGTCTCGAGCGATCCGTGGACCGCCCCCAGTATCGGCATCGCGATCGCCGACAGCTGCCGGCGATCGGCTTCCCCGAGAACCCGGTAAAGAGCGTCCACCACCCACGCCTCGCTCCAGCTCGGCTCGCTCTCCAGGTCGTGGACGATGGCATGAAAGGTGACCGGCGCACCCTCCCTTACCAGGATGCTGCCCGGTTCCTCCGGCTCCGCCGCTTCCGCTCGCTCCAGCGCTCGCCCCACATCCTCGTAACGCTCTCGCGCCACCGGGTCGGCGCCCAGGACACGCTGCGTATCGTCTTCCACCACCACCGCGTCGGGCGCAAACGGCGGCTCGCTCTCGCGACAGATGATGATCTTGACGCTCATTCCTTTGGCGACGGTAGGGTCACCGTCTCGTCCACCGAGCGCACGTGCAGATCGCGCTGCGGGAACGGGATCTCGATGCCCGCCTCCTTGAGCGCGTCGTGCACGGCGAGTGCGACATCACCGCTCACGATCAACCAGTCCTCGAACTTCGGGACCCAGTACCTCAGATTGAAGTCCAACGAGCTATCCCCGAATCCAAGGAACTGGCAGTGCGGCTCCGGATGCTCGAGCACGTGACTGTGAGCGGCCGCCGCTTCATGCAGTATCTCGATTACCCTGTGCGGGTCCGTTCCGTAGGCCACGCCCACCGGCAACTCCACTCGGCGCTGCCGATCCGACATCGTCCAGTTCACCACCTCGTTCGAGATCAGGTTGCCGTTCGGCACGATCACTTCCGACCCATCGAACGTGCGCACCGTGCTCGATCGAATCCCGATCCGCTTCACCGTCCCGATCAACGTGCCCACCTGCACCGCGTCGCCCTCCTGGATCGGACGCTCGAAGATCAGAATCAGACCTGATATGAAGTTGTTCACCACGTTCTGCAGCCCGAAACCGATGCCGACGCCCAGCGCGCCGATGATGAACGCCAGCCGATCCAGCTGCAGGCCTGCCGCAGCTATCGCGATGAAGACGCCGAAGCCGATGATCACGTAGTGCGTCAGCCTCAAGATCGCCACCGGAACACCACGCGGTAGATCGACACGCGGCATTACGTCTTCGTCCAGGATGAAACGCACGAAACGCGAGGCTAGAAACGCCGCCAACAGCGTGATGAAGAACGACAACATGCCGCCCAGCGAAACCGACATCGAGCCGGCCGTGAACTGCTTCCCCAATACAGTCGTTACGATGCCGATGACAGGGTCGAGGATCTCAAACACCTTCAACGTCGACGCTAACCACAGCAACACGCTCGCGACACGCACCACCTTCACCCCGCGCCGCGTCAGCATGCCTGTGTTTCGCCGCACGGCGTTCACCGATTGCGCCACCGGCGTTTGCATCACGACCCGTATGAGTCCTGCGACCACTTGCGCCGCCGCGTAGACCGCAACAGCTACGTAGGCGCTCAGCAGCGTCGCACCGGTCAGCAGTTCTCCAAGATCGACGAAGCCCCCCACGCTGGCGATCAATGATATCGCCAGCACGGCAGCGGCCAGTCGGCCCACGATCAACACCCAGCGCAGCAACTCACCGCTTTGCTTAGCCAGCCAGCCGCTGCGCCGGGTAACGAAGATCACGCCCCCCAACGCCAACAGCGTGACCACGAGCTGGAGATACCGTTGCACCAACGAGCCCTCTGGAGCGGTGAGCTGAACGACCTCCAGCAGGTAGAGCCCGACCAACGCGTACAGCGATCGCCGCATCTCGCGCGGCAATAGCCCTGGCAACAGCCGTAGGATCGGCACCAGCGCGATCAACCGCGCCAGGTCGACGACGACCTCGGGTGCGTCGGGGTAGATTACGCCGGTGAAGAAGACGGCGACCAGCAAAGCGGCCGAGACCGGACGTGAAAGAGCGTGTTGTGTCCCGCTGAACGCCGGATCGTCCCTCGCCAGGTCCTCGGTGCGACGCCGCAGCCCGACGATCAGCACCAACAAGATCACGAAGAGAGCGGCGTGGAAGACGATATCGCCGCGGTTGTTGCTCGAAAACCGCTTCAGGATCTCGATATCTTCGCGCGCCGACTCGAGCGCCTCCTGCACCAGCGCCGACCGGTCGCTCGGCGCGCGCAGCTGCCAGAGCGGCACCTGGTCCTGCTGCAACAGTTGCGATCGTGCCGCCTCTTCGGCAGCATCGATCCGCGACAATACCCCCGTCACCCGGATGAGCTCGTCGGTGACCTGGTTCTCGAGGGTCAAGACCTCGTCCAACCGCTGACGGATCTGCCCCGCTGCCTCATCGACCGCCGCGGCCGTCGATCTGATCAGCGCCAGCACCGCTTCCGGGAAGTCTTCCACCGCCGCTACCGCCTCTCCCCGCTCCCAAAACGCGCGCGTCTGCGCCAACGCCAGGCGCTCCGCTTCCAGCGTCGCCGATCTTTCCTCCAGGGTCGACTGCCAGTTCTCGAGCTGGTTCCTGTAAGTCAGCCAGCGCTGTCGCAGGTTGCCAAGCCGCCGTCTCGACAACCCTTCCGGACTGTGACTCGCCGGATCCTGCATCAGC
>JBDHHX010000225.1:0-6169 GCA_039589155.1 Gemmatimonadota bacterium
AGCGGAGTCACCCGGGTACATCGCCAGTGCGCCGTCGAGCCAGCTGCGGGCGATGACATCCCTCCTGTCGCCCAGAAAATCCCGGAGCGTCATCATGCTTTTCTCGTTGCCGGCACGATCAGACGCAGCCGGTAGGTTTCGGCAAACCCGCGACCTTGCAGGCTCCCTTTGCCGGTCCGCTGGGGAAGAGATCGTAGATCTCCTTCAGCTTGAAGCCGGTCGTCTTACAGAGCTTGCGAATCATCGGCGCCATGTTGTACTCGAGGTAGTACTCGCGCAGGTAGTTGACGACCTTCCAATGGTCGTCGCTCATCGCATCGACGCCCTCCGTCTTCGCCAGGTCCGTGGCAACGGCCTCGTTCCACGCCTCCGGATCCTGGATGAACCCGTCCTCGTCGATTTCGATCAACTTGCCACCAAATTCCTTCTGTTCCATCGGAGCCCTCCGTTCGTATGCCGGCTATTACACGAAGTCGACATCCACCCGCGGTGGATGATTCAGCGTTTCATGGACCGAGCAGCGTTCGGCTATCCGCTTGACGACATCCAGGCGGTCTTCGGGAACGCCGTTTGGGAGCTCGACGTCGATAACAATCGCCCCCACACGTTTGGGGCTGTCTGCGAGCTCGAACGTGAGGTTGACGCCAACGTCGCCGTCGGTGTAACCGTGCCTGTCGCAGTAGCCCTGCACCATCATGGCGATGCATGCCCCAAGGGAGCCGGCGAGCAGCTCCGCCGGTGTGAAGCCCGAACTCCGGCCCCCGTCCTCTGTTGACATGTCGCTGGTGACATCACGCCCGCGTACCTGGATATCGAACTCCAGACCGTCTCGTCTCGTGACGGTGATCAGGTCCATGGCGTAGTCCCTACTTGCCCTTCTTCACATCTCCCGTCGCCGCCTGGTGCAGCTTGACCTCGACCTTCTCATCGAGACCTGCATAAAACTCCTTCAGGATGGCCAGCACTTCGGGGCGACTGAAGTCTTCCGGCGGATCCCCACCTTCCGACAACGTCTTGCGCAGCACCGTGCCGCTCAACATCAGGCGGTCGTCTTTGCCGTGCGGGCAGGTCTTCATCGAAGCCATGCCGCGGCACTTGAAGCAGAAGAAGGTCCAGTCGATCTTCAGCGGCTGGGTCTCCAGCGCGCCTTCAGGGATCTCGTGGAAGATTTCTTGAGCATCGAACGGTCCGTAGTAGTCTCCAACTCCGGCGTGGTCGCGTCCCACGATCAGATGGCTGCAGCCGTAGTTCTGGCGGAACACGGCGTGCAACAGCGCTTCCCGCGGTCCGGCGTAGCGCATGTCCAGCGGATATCCGCCTTGAATCACCGAGTCCTTGAGGAAGTAGTTGTCCACCAGGGCGTCGATGCACCTGACCCGGGTCTCGGCGGGGATGTCGCCTGGTTTGAGCTTGCCGACGAGCTGGTGAATGAACAGGCCGTCCAGCGTTTCCAGGGCAATCTTGGCCAGGTACTCGTGCGAGCGGTGCATCGGGTTCCGCAGCTGCAACGCGGCCACCGTCCGCCAGCCCTTGTCGATGAACATCTGCCGTGACTCGGCTGGCCGCATGTAGACGCCCTTGAACTCCTTGGGGAAGAAGCTCTCGCTCAGGACCTTGATCGGTCCTGCCAGGTTGACCTCTTTCTGGGACATCACCATCGCAACGCCCGGATGATCGGTGTCGGTGGTCCGAAAGACCTCCTTACATTCGAGTTCCTTATCGATGGTGTACTTGTCCGTCACCTTCATGGTGGCCATGCTGGTTCCGGTGTCCTCCTCAACCAGCGTTACCTCTTCGCCGACCTTGATTGCGTCGGCATCTGCCTTGGTCGCAGAAATGGTGACCGGGATGGGCCAGAACGTGCCGTCTGACATCTGCATGTCAGTGCAGACACCCTTCCAATCTCCGCTGTTCATGAAGCCATCGAGCGGCGAGAACCCACCGATGCCCATCATGATGGTGTCACCCGTCTCTCGCGACGTGATGGTGATCTTCTTGAGTGACTCCGCTCTCTTCTGTTCGTCTGCCAGCGCCGGACCGCTCAACAGCAACGGCTTGAGCGTTCCGTCTTTTCCATGCGGCTTGACCAGTTGGTCCATGATCGTTCCTCTCCTCTGTGCGACGATAGTTGGAGGAATCTCCTCAGCCCTTCATGTCGGTCTCACGGCCCTCCGTGTTTCTGGAGCATGCGTCTTACGTCAGGCAGCTTTCGCTAGCTGCCGGCCACGCCCGCTACGCTCCACGTAGACCATCGCCGTGGTTCGGTAGAGCAGGTGGGCAAATTTCGAGTACGGCAAATACACGAGGAGTTGGAACACCAGCACCAGGTGTACGAAATAGACTGCGTATGCGACCGTCACCGCCGTTGACTGCGTCGCGGGATCGATCGTGAACCGAAATACCTCGATCGCGAACCCTGTTACTGCCACACCCAGCAGAAGCCAAACGAACATCCAGTCGAAAGCCGTGCTCGTCTGCGATCCGTCACGATCGCGAAAGCGATCGAGGATGGCCTTCGAGCACCCGAAGACCAGCAGCACTCCGCCGACGTTTGCGAGGATCTTCATCGGGTGTGCGAGGTCGAACGGGTACAGGGCAGCGATCCCGAAACGCGGGAGCACATACAGGTCGAGTACAGCCCAGATCGTGACGACGTAGAGCGCCATGAAGCCGTAGAAGGCTGTCAGGTGTGCCGATCGGCGCGACGGCTTGGAGGAACACTTGTCGAACTTGTTATGTGCGAAGATCGAGCCGATCGTCCGGATGATGCTGCCCAATAACCCGAGCGCGGGAGGAGCGCGGCCCGCCGATTGATCGGCGGCTCTCATCGCGCGCCAGAATCGCGCGACGCCCGCAACGGCTGCCACGAAGGCGAGCAGCGTGAAGAAGGCGAAGAAGGCGATGAGCAACCAGTGGGGAAAGAACTCCGCGTAGAATCCGTGCGGCTCTCCAAAGGCCATCGCGCTTTCCACCGGCTCCCGAACCGTCAGTGCGAGGGCCAGCAGTGCTGCGGTGAGCACTAGCAACACCGGCTGAAGCTTGACACTGTTCACCCAGCGGCCGAGGAACCCGGGAACGGCGTAGTGCCGTACCGTCCGCTCGCGGACTGCGGCCAGCACATCGCCGGGGCGAGCCCCCCGCGGGCACTTCACCGAGCAATCGTTGCACTGATGGCAAAGCCAGACGTCGGGGTCCGCTACGAGGCGATCTTTGAGGCCCCACTGAGCCCAGATCATCTCCTTGCGCGGAAACGGCTGTCGCTCTGGTGCCAGCTCACAGACGACGGAGCAGGTGGCACACTGGTAGCATTTCTTGAGGTCGCCACCGCCTGAGGCGATGATCTCACGTACGAAGTTTCGGTCTGGTGCAAGCAACAAGGAGTTGGACATCCCCACCACTCTCCCTAGAACCCCTTGAACGGGTTCAACCCTATCTCATCGATCTCTTCGGCGAACTCGTTGATGATCTGTGGTAGTTTGTCGAAGTCGGAAATGGATAGCTGTTCCAGACGAACGCGTTCCTCTTCCAGCGCGAGTTGCTTGAGCTTCTCGCGGATGTTCTCACTCCGCGTTTCCATCAGCTCGCTGCCGCGTATGTAGTGGCACTGGTAGTCGTCGCCCGATTTGCATCCGATGAGCATTATGCCGTCGAAGCCGCCAGCCAGGGCGTCGGCCACCCAGACTGTGTTGATCGATCCCAGGCAGCGGACCGGGAGGAAGCGAATGTACGCGCTGTGCTGAATGCGCTTGAGCCCGGCGACGTCGAGGGCAGGATAGGCGTCGTTCTCGCACAGCAGTCCGAGCAAGCGGGGCTTCTCCTCGAACTCGTCGGGAATCTCCACAGCCTTGATCATTGAAGAGATGATCTCGACCGAGTAGTCCTTGAACGAGATTATCCGCTCGGGGCAGCAGCCCAGACATATCCCGCAGCGGCGGCAGCGGGTGGTGTTGAGCAACGGCGTGCCCTTCTCGTCCTCGTTCAGCGTTCCGAACGGACACTCCTCGGTGCAACGCTTACACTGAGTACAGCGCTGCATGAAGAAATCGGGGTAGGAGTTATCGCCCCACCGAGGATGAACAGCCGTACCCTGGCTGGCGAGCTCAACGCTCTGAATCGCCTTCAGCGCCGCGCCGGATCCGTCCTCCATGCAAACCAGCGAGTCGTTTGGCGCCCGCACGCAACCGGCGGCATAGATGCCGGTGCGTCGCGTTTCGTAGGGGAAGCAGATGAAATGTGAGTCCGGGAAGTCGTACTTGAATACCGGCAGGTCAGGGCCTTGCCGGTAGTCCAGGTTCAGAATGGCCGTGCCTTCCAGATGCTGCAGCTCCTCGAACGTCTCCTTCGCCGCCTCCAACTGCGCGCCCGCCTCGCCTTTCTCGATTATCGCTTTGGCGTCGGTCAGTTTGCGGATGCCCTCACCGTCGGCCGCGGCCGGTACCAGGCCCGTGGCCAGAACGACAAGGTCTGCCTCCAGGCGAATCTTTTCGCCCAGCAGGGTGTTCTCGGCCTCGACCTGCAGGTTGCCGTCATCGACTTCCTCGACGCCGACCACTTCCGCCTTGGTGAAGAAGATGCCGGAGTCGTCCTGGGCCGCGCGGTAGAAGTCCTCGTACTGCCCCGGAGCCCGGATATCCTTGTAGAGCACGTAGGCCTCGGCCTCGGTGTCGAGCTTCCGAATCACCATGGCCTGCTTGATCGTCACGCGACAGCAGACCGCCGAGCAGTAGGGAAGGTGATCCTCGTCGCGCGAGCCGGCGCACTGGATGAAGGCGATCCGGCGGGCCGGCTTGCCATCGCTGGGCCGCGTGATCGCCCCGTCAGCGATCAACTCCTCCATCTGCACGTTGGTGATGACGTTGGCGGAGCGGCCGTAGCCCAGATGACCGAGCCGGGAGGCGTCGTATGGCTTCCATCCCGTGGCCTGCACGATGGCGCCGACACGGAACTCGGAGCTCGAGCCGTTCGCCTGGATCGTGACGTCGAACTGACCGGGCTGGCCGGTGATCCGCTGGATAGTCGTGCCGGTGTGGACCGTGATTCGCTCGTCGCCCTCGACCTCCGCGATGCGACCGCTGAGATCGACAGGTTCGAGCTCTTGGTAAGGGGGGTTGAGGGGGAATCGCCAGGCGAACTTGCCCGCCCAGCCGCCCAGTTGCGGCTCTTTTTCCACCAGGACGACATCGTTCCCGGCGCCGGCGGCATCCAGCGCCGCGCTCATCCCGGTCACGCCGCCACCGACGACCAGGATCGTCTTGTCGATCTCTGCCTCGAACGGCTCCGGTATCTCCGCCAGCTTCGCCCGGGCGATGCCCATGCGCAGGTAGTCCGCAGCAAGCATCTGCGTGTCTTCGTCGTTGGCTTCGTGACTCCAGACAACGTGCTCCCGCAAGTTCGCCCGCTCGGTACGGCACTCGTCGAAGGTGAATTCGTCGGTCTTGAATCGCGGCGAGCACGCCGCGACGACCAGAGCGTTGGCACCCTCCTGGATATCACTCTTGATCAGCTCGAGCCCGGCATCGCCGCAGAGGCATTCGTGATCGCGACAGAGATCAACCTCGCACTCTCCGGTAGCGACTTCACTCAATGCCTCAATATCCAGCGAGCCGCCGATCTCGCAGCCATGACATATGTAGACGGCTACTTTCTTATCCACCCTTCACTCCCCGCAGCTTTTCAGGGCCTTGATCGCAACGCCGGTGGCGTCTCTTACGCATGTGGCCACGTCCGTGGGGCGCTTGGCACATCCTGCGGCCAGCATCCCTGGTTGCTCCTGATCGCTGGTCAGGAACCCGAACTCGTCGGTCCGTAGACCGCCGTCTACCTGGGCTTCGCCTGCGGCTGCCGGCACCAGACCGGTCGCCAACACGACGAGGTCGACCTTCTGCGCCACGCGCTCGATTGTGAGCGTGTCCTCGGCCTCGACTTGCAGCGACCCGCTGGCGGCATCCTCGGTGATCTTCGCGACCTTCCCCTTGATCAGGGTGAGCTTCTCGTCTTTCTCGGTGGCGGCGAAGAAGTCCTCGAGTCTACCCGGCGCGCGAATGTCTATGTAAAAGATGAAGATCTGTGCTTCGGGGTACTGCTCGCGGACGTATCGCGCCTGCTTGAGAGAACCGAGGCGGCAGACCCCGGAGCAGTGCTTCAAGTAGTTCTCGTCGCGGGATCCGGC
>JBDHHX010000226.1:0-6136 GCA_039589155.1 Gemmatimonadota bacterium
CGGCGTCGCGGGCGAGCGCCCCAGAGCCTGCTTGCGCCGTGCCGTTGGTGGCGCCGCCGTTTTCCGGCAGGTACAGACCCCCGGCCTGTCCCCGTGCCGTGCCCGCGACGAGCAACGTGCCGGCGCTGGCAGCCAATATGAGGTGCGCGCACCAGTGCAGCGACGCCATCCGCGTGGTGCGTTTAGATGAGTTGTCTAGCATTGATCGGCTTGCCTCCTGGTTGTCGTTACCTCCGCCTCCTCTGTGATCATCAACGCGGTGATGCCTGATCCTCCGGGATGCAGTGGCCGAAGACGATCCAGGCCGCGTCACCAAAGTTGATAGTGATCGACATGTCGCCGGTCGACTGGGACATGTTCAGGCTCCAGCCCCGCCCGGCCTCGATGCCGCTCAAGATCAAATGCTCGTCCTGACGCTCCATGCCGCGGATCTGAGTCGCCTCGCCTCTGCGCTCTGGCGGTGCCAGCAGCGTGATACGCTCTTCATCGAGATCCAGGTGGATGAAGGTGGGTTTAGGCTGTTGCGGCGCGGTGGGTCCGCAGTTGAGGTCCCCGTCGCACTCGATACTCTTGGTCAGCGAACAGACATACTGGTCCCCGTCACTAGCGGGTACCGCGGCCGCCATGATGAGTGGCGTGAGGGCCACCGCGGCGATGATTCCACTCTTTCGCATTGACATTACGCCCTCCTAGTTCACGACGTAGTCGCGGCCCTGCATACAGGCGACGTAGTTACGATCCCACTTCTGCAACTGGGCATTGAACGCGTCGATTGCTGCCTGCATTTCAGCCTCTGCCTGTCGCTGCGCCCGCCGTGACCTCGAGCCGCCAGCCAGGCCGCCGGCGACCGCGCCGATCGCAGCACCCTTGCCAGCGT
The DNA here is from genome assembly GCA_039589155.1 of Gemmatimonadota bacterium. GTDB lineage: Bacteria > Gemmatimonadota > Gemmatimonadetes > Palauibacterales > KS3-K002 > Kutchimonas. The sequence continues at coordinate 878 of JBDHHX010000226.1, forward strand.
CGCCGGCGATGGCGCCGATAAGCACGCCCGCCGCCGCTCCTCCCGCCGCCCCTCTGATCATGCCGCCCTGAGCTTCCTCGGCGGTCTGCTGCGCCACGTACCCCTTCTCGACCAGCACGTCGTAGGCCTGATAGGGATCCCAATTCGTCTGCTGTGTGGCCCAGCGGTAACAGTCGAGCTGGTCAGACATCTGCTGTTGCTCGTCCTGGCCCTCGCTGGGGTAGATGACACGGTTCGTCGGGTTGGTACTGGGTGGCAACGTCTGAGGTTGCTGCTCTTCCTGAGCGGCAGCCCATTGCGCGACGCTCAGAACCAGGATCGCGGTCAGCGCCGCAGCGCCGGCGCGGAGTATCAAGCGCTGCATGACTACCTCCTTGCTTGCGTCAACCCATCCATCGAGTGGTATGTCTAGACTGAGAACCGCAACCCATAGCAGGATCTTGCTTTGTGGACAAGGGCGGCCCACCAGATTGACATTCCGCGTAGACTGTGCGAGGATTCGGCCACTTCGACCCCCTTTCCACACTCGGTCCGGCCCCAGGCCGGGAAAGGAAGATGACCATGAATCGCAGATCGAAGGCCCTTTGGATCGCGCCGACGATGTTGCTCGCGCTCGCCTGCACGGAGGCCGAGGAGCAGGCATCGTCGATGTCGATGTCGGCGGGATACATCGCGGCGATCAACGAGGTGCGTGAAGGCGAGGCCGCCATGATCAACACCTTGGCGATCGAGAACCTGCCCCACGTTTACGCCGCCGACGTCATCATGCTGCCACCGAACCAGCCGGCGGTGATGGGTCAGGAAGCGAGCCGGGAGTGGTTCGCGACCTTTGTCGAGATGTTCGAAGCGAACCTCGAGTACACCAGCTCGGACGTGACCGTCGCGGGCGATTGGGCGATCGAGCGTTATACCGGAACCGTGACGATGACGCCCAGGGACGGCGGCGAGACCGTCACAGAAACCATCAAGGGCATTCACATCTACAGGCTTCAGCCCGACGGGAGTTGGCTAATCACGCAGGACATCTGGAACAGCGACGAGCCAATGGCTGAAGGGCATTAGTCCGGCGGCCGTCGTGACGTGAAGCGGTTCCCGGGCCAAGCTGGCCCGGGAACCTGCCGCCTATTCTTGCGTCGGCTCGCCGAACCGGGCGCGGAGCGTATCCACGAATACGCGGTCGCCCGAGGACCATACCATAGCGAGCGGCGAGAAGCCCTGCCGCCAGGCCAGGAAGATGGCGGTCACCATCAGCAGCACCGTGATCGCGTTGTTCTGCCACGAGCTCAGCAGCCACTGACCGGACCAGGTCAGCTGCCAGGCGTCGGAGAACGGCTCCAGGTAGGGAATCGGCCACTGGTATCCGTCCGTTCCCCGCGATCCCACCAGATCGCCCAGCAAGTGCAGGTGAAAGCTCAGGAAGGTCAGGGCCGCGGTCAGCCACTTGCGGTCGGCGAGAGCCAGCGCGATGAGGGAGCAGAGAAGAGCGAAGCCGATATTGTGGCCGGCGAGGTGGTGATAGCTGCTGTACCAGAGAAGCGGTTCGCTGGCATTGCGCGTGGCGAGCTCGACGACGATCCCGATCCCGTCCAGGTCCGGCACCACGCAGGCCGCCGTCACGATCGCACGATCGCGATTGGAAAGTTCAGCAACGTTGGCTAGCGTCCAGCCGGCCAGCAGGTGTGTTCCAGGGTGCATGCTCTTTCGGGAGGTAGGACTCGGGCGGGGGCGCTCCGCCTACTGAGTACGGCAGCTGCGTCGGAATGTTCCGAGCCACTTCTGAGCCTTTGTTGATCCCGCTCTCGATTCATACCATCTTTCCGCGGCAATCTGATCGCTGTATTCGTTAGCCCCAAGCTCTGATTGATATTCCTCGTCGCGGGCAGGGTCATGTCGCGTTTCATACAACTCGTACGAGAGATCCACAGGCGCTCGATCTGGCAGGTTCTGGGCATCTACCTGTTCGCCTCGTGGATCGTCTTTCAGGTCGTGCAGACCTTCACCGAAGGTCTCGGACTGCCGGAGTGGATTCCCGGCCTCGCCTCCGTCCTGCTTCTGATCGGGCTTCCCATCGTGTTGGCCACGGCCTTCGTCCAGGAAGGCGTTGGACGAAGCGCACCTGAGCACTCCTCGAAGGTCGAGGCTTCGGATGCTGGCCCGGCGTCGATGTCTGAAGCGAACGAGGCCGCGGGCGTACGTGGGATGTTCACCTGGCGAAAGGCACTCGTGGGTGGCGCGCTGGCATTCGGGCTCTGGGGCGTGATCGCAACGGGCTGGCTGATCTTCGGCGACCGTGCGGTCGCGGAATCAATCGAGGGGAGAAAGTCCGTCGCGGTTCTTCCCTTCGTCAACATGAGCGCCGACCCCGAGAACGAATACTTCAGCGACGGGATCACCGAGACGATCATCGCGCATCTCTCTCGGATCGCCGATCTGAAAGTGATCTCGCGCACATCGGTGATGCAGTACAAAGACACCGACAAGAACGTGCGCCAGATCGCCGAGGAGCTCGAGGTGGCGACGATCCTGGAGGGGAGCGTGCAGCGGTCTGGGGATCGCTTGCAGATCACGGCCCAGCTCATCGATGCCGAAAGCGATGACCACATGTGGGCCGAGCAATATAATCGAGAACTGACGGATATCTTCTCGATCCAGAGCGAGGTGGCAGAAGAGATCGCCGCCGTTCTCAAAGCCACCCTCACCGCGGCGGAGAGAGAGCAGATCGAGAGGCCGCCGACCCTGAACATCGACGCCTATAATCTCTATCTGCTCGGGCGCTCCTGGTGGAACAAACGAACGGCCGACGGACTGGAGCGGGCCATCGAGTACTTCGACCAGGCCGTCGAGCAGGACCCGAACTACGCGTTGGCCCACGTGGCGCTAGCGGAGACCTACGCTCTCCTACCCTGGTATGCGGAGTGGCCCCCAGCGGAAACCTATCCCAGGGCGACGGCCGCGGCGCTCAGGGCGTTGGAGATCGATGACAGACTAGGAGAGGCGCACAACACGCTGGCCGCCGTCAGGACTTGGTACGACTGGGATCTGTCCTCAGTGGAGCAGGGATACAGGGAAGCGCTTGCCCTCAGCCCCAACTACTCCACGGCTCATCATTGGTACGGTCAGTTTCTGGGATACGTCGGGAGATTGGACGAGGCGATGGCAGAGCTCGAGCTTGCGCGCGAACTCGATCCGCTCTCCTCGATCATCAATACGAACCTTGCTGACCTGTACTATCTCCAGCGTCGCTACGATGAGGCGATCGAGCGCTACGAAACCATCCTCGAGCTGGAGCCCGGGTTCGGCTCGGCGTATTGGGGGCTGGGAAAGGCCTATTTACAGAAAGGGATGTTCGAGGAGGCAGTGGAAGCTCTTCGATTTGAGGATTCTGGGGAATTGACGGCCGCCTACACGGCGCTGGGCAGGGATAGTGAAGCTGCGGCCGTGCTCGAGGCATCGCGCGACCGATCGCTGCGCAATCAGCTCGCCGCTCACGTGGGTGTCGGCGACGTGGATGGCGCCTTCGCCATTTTGGAGAGGGCTTATGAGGAGAGGGCCTCTTTCCTGCTGGAAGAACCGAACAACGATCCCTATTACGACGGCCTGCGCTCCGATGCTCGGTACACCGAGCTCATGCAGAGAATCGGCCTGCAGCGCTAAGTAGCCGTTGACGATCCATTGAGACATCTGTGGTAGCCTGAAACTGCCGGGCAGGTAGGCAGGGTGCAGGCGTTTGCCCAATATGCATAAATAATGCATATTAGTATGCATGAGAACGACATTGAATATCGATGATGAGCTCGTGAAGGAGGCCCAGAGGCTCAGCGGGTTGACGGGCAAGACAGCGGTGATCCACGCGGGGCTCCGTGCGCTGATCGCCCGGGAGAGCGCACGGCGTTTGGCTGCGCTGGGCGGTAGCGAGAAGGGGCTCGAGCCCGTTCGTCGGCGTCGCCCGACGGAGGGCACCTAGTTGCTGGTCGACACGTCGGTCTGGATCGACCACCTGCGTCTGGGCAACGTCGACCTCACCCGGCAGTTGAGCGAGGCTGAAGTCTGGTGTCATCCGTTTGTGGTCGGCGAGCTTGCTTGTGGTCAGCTGGATGCCCGCGCCGAAATCCTGTCGCTGCTATCGGCCTTGCCACAGGCTCCGCTGGCCGAGCACGAGGAAGTACTCGCCTTCGTCGAGACAAATCGTTTGGTGGGAGAGGGGATCGGCTGGATTGAAGCTCACCTGCTGGCAGCAGCGCGCCTGGCGGGCGTCGGCTTCTGGACATTGGACCGTCCTCTCGTTGCCGCCGCCCGCCGGCTGGAACTCTATCTGGAGCCTGACTGAAGGTCGTTCATCGTCTCGCGGCGACGACTTCACTAACAAGGGAGCGAGTAAGGAACAGGATTCACTTTGCCGATTCTTCCCGGCGTTCCAGGCCTTAGCAGTCGCCCCCCACGGCGTGGTGATGCTCAGGGTGACGCCCCAGCGGTAACGGGGCCGTTCGCCCGGCCGGATCCGTTCGGTCATACTGGCCCCATTCGCTGGTCATCCTGCCCTGACGCAGGGGCCCGCGACCGGTGGCTCCAGATAACCCACCGCTGGAAGTGCAGCCCATAACTTCGTCAAACACAAGTCCTTAACAGTTCAGTCGACTGCTAGGCCGCCGGGCATGCAAATTGACCTAACGGGGGTGACCCCCCTCGCCCTGCGGTGAAGAGCTATGCGAAAAATGAGAGAAGAATCCGGTATCGCCCTGATGGCGGGAATCCTGCTGGTCGTGGCGATCGGCGTCATCGCGGCGGCGGCGATCGCCGGGGTGTTGTCTGTCACCCGGGCATCGAACGCTACCTACCTGACGTCGCGGGCATTCTACGCGGCGGAGGGCGGCGCGGAGTCGGCGCTCAGCCAGATCGAAGCAGCGCTGGCCGACGGTGTGCTCGAAGACGATGAGCTGGCGGCGATCGGGCCCCCGGTCATGAAAGGCTACACGTTCGTGGACTTCATTATCGAGCGAGAGGACTCGATCGTCATCGAGACGATCCTCGACGGGCCATGGGCCGGCATGTACTCGTTGACCCAGAACCTGACGATTACGTCGCGGGTGACCGACGCAGCTGGCACTCACGGCGCGGTGCGATTGGGCGCCAAGGCGCAGGCGATCCCGATCTACCAGTTCGCCGAGTTCTCGCCGGAGGGCACACAGAGCCTGGCGGGCGATGCCGATACGCGGGGTCGCTTCCACTCCAACGGCGACATGTTCCTGTACAGCACCGGCG
>JBDHHX010000227.1:0-7325 GCA_039589155.1 Gemmatimonadota bacterium
TGGTGCGGTGGTTACGAGATCGAGCCACACTACCGCGCCACCGTACCACTTACCACCGCACCACCATACCACCTACCGCCCTCCCTCCCGGCGCGTTATTCTCAGCCTGACCAAGCCCAAGGAGGCCGAATGATCTCCCGCCGCGAGATGCTCAAACGAAGCGGGGCCGCCGTCGCCGGGTTGGCCGCTCTACCCGGCGCCTGGCACGATCTGCGGGGGCAGGAGCAGGAAGACCTGACGCGCTACGTCGATCCGTTCATCGGTACGGGCGCTCACGGTCACACCTATCCCGGGGCGCAGCTACCCTTCGGGATGGTGCAGCTCTCCCCCGACAACGGACTCTCCCCCGACAACGGAGTCAACGGCTGGGACTGGACCTCGGGCTACCACTGGTCCAGCGACCGCATCGTCGGCTTCAGCCACACGCACTTGAGCGGTACCGGCATCGGCGACATGTACGACGTTTTGTTGATGCCAGCCTTCACGACGTCGCCGCCGCTCCGCGACGTCTCCTCCAGTTTCTCCCACGACGACGAGCAGGCGAGCCCGGGCTATTATTCGGTGCTACTGAGCGACCCGGGCATCACCGCCGAGCTCACGGCTACCGAGCGCGCCGGGTTGCACCGCTACCGTTTCCCTGCGCCGTTCCCCGGGATGGCGCCATCGATCGTCGTCGACCTGGGCCACTCTCTCAATTGGGACCGGCCAACCGACAGCTTCATCGAAATCCAGGGCCCTACCCTGATCACCGGCCGCCGACTATCGACCGGTTGGGCGCCGAACCAGCACATCTATTTCGCAGCGAGCTTCTCGCGTCCTTATGTCGCGCACTGGCTGGAGAGCGAATGGTCACCGCCGGGCGCGCATCGACAGTTGGCGGGAACCCATGTGAAAGGGGTTTTCCAGTTTCTCTCCCGCCCCGGTGAGGGTTTGCTGGCCAAGGTCGGCATTTCGGCGGTCAGTATCGAAGGCGCGATCGCCAACCTGAACCGGGAGATTCCGGGCTGGGGATTCGATGCGGTGCGTAACCAGGCAGCTCAGGCGTGGAACCGTGCCCTGCAGCGCGTCCAGCTCGAGGGCGAGAGCGATGAGCAGAAGACACTGCTCTATACCTCGCTCTATCACTCGCTCATGGCGCCACAGCTATTCAGCGATACCGACGGCAGCTACCGCGGCGCCGACGGCGAAGTCCACCGCCGACTCGCCTTCTCCAACTACTCGGTCTACTCGCTGTGGGACACGTTCCGCGCCCAGCATCCGCTGCTCACTCTGGTGCAGCCCCAGCGCGTTGACGATCTCGTTCAGTCGATGATGAGCTTCTACCGCGAGCATGGCCTGTTGCCCGTCTGGTCGCTGGCCGGCAACGAGACCAACACGATGATCGGCTACCACTCGGTACCGGTGATCGTCGACGCATGGTCGAAGAACCTGACGACCGTCGACCCGGGCGAGGCGCTGGAGGCGATGAAGAAGAGCGCGCTCCAGGACGCCGACGGTCTGCGCTACTACAAGGAGCCGGAGCCGAGGTCGTTGCAAGCGGTCACTGCCGACGAGACGCAGTCCAACATGCGGCGCATCGACTCGATCTCGGCAAATGATTTCACGACTGTGCGGTTCGGCCCCATCGTCAACGGCTACGAGAAACCTCTGGCCGGGACGACGTTCGCGTATCACTCGCAGTTTCCGCAGGCGCGAACGGCTCTGCTGCTGCGGGCACGCGCCGATTTCCAGCCCGTCGAGTGGCAGACAGGGCCCGTCCCTGAACCAGTATCCGGCCGGAAGATCTCTCTCGCCTGGATCGCCGCCATGGACGCCGGCGAGCCGCGCCGCCAGTTCGAGCTCTATGTCAACGGGCAGCAGTGGTTCAGCTTCCGCAGTCCCCGGGCCGACGACAAGAATTTCCGCGAGTCGGGCCCCGGAGGCGCAACCCTCAACTTCCGCGGGACGCACCGCGATCAATACGATGACCTGTTCGGCGTCATGTTTCTCACTCTGCCGGCAGGCTTGCCACGCGGTGAGCAGCTCCGCCTCGCCGTGCACGCCGAGGATGCCGGGTCGGATCAGTGGTACATGACTTTCGACCATCCGTTGAGTTGGCGGATCGCGGCCGATAGCGTCTACGGCATCGTCGAGGAGTTCGGACGACGCCGGCAGATCGTGCGCGTTGATGTCGAGAATATGGGGCCGCCCGGCAAGGGCAGCGTGAGCGTCGACGATGTGCCGACACCCGTGGACTTCAAGTTCGGCAGCAACCGCTTCGTCCTCACGGCACCGGTTGTCAACCAGGACACGCCCATCCCGGTCAAGGCGACGATCGAGGGACGCGTCCTCGACGAGATCGAGCTGACCCTGCGACCGCTGGAGCCCTACGATTACTTGCCCGCGGACTGGGTGAACGAGTCGGTCTCCAAGACGCTGGAATACGCCTATGACGACTGGTGTGTCGCGCGGCTCGCCGACGCGCTGGGCGCGCGCGACGACGCCTTCACGTTCAGGCGTCGGGCCCGTTTCTATCGCAACCTCTTCGACCCGGAGACCGGGTTCATGCGCGGTCGTCTCTCCGATGGCTCCTGGAAGGAGCCGTTCTCGCCGCGTTTTTCGTCCCACCGGCAAGACGAGTACACCGAGGGTAATGCCTGGCAGTACACCTGGTCGGTACAACATGATATCAAGGGCCTGATCGGCCTGTTGGGTGGTCGCGAGGCATTCATCGAGAAACTCGATGAGCTGTTCGAGCAGTCGTCGGATATCGAAGGTACGAACGCGTCTCCCGACATCAGCGGACTGATCGGCCAATACGCTCACGGTAACGAGCCGAGCCAGCACGTAGCCTACCTCTACTGCTATGCCGGGGCGCCCTGGAAGACTCAGGAGCGCGTGCGACAAATCACCGACACGCAATACGACACGACCCCCGAAGGACTACCAGGCAACGAGGACTGCGGCCAGATGTCGGCCTGGTACATTTTGAGCGCCATCGGATTCTACCCGGTGAATCCGGCAGAGGGCGTGTACGTCATCGGAACGCCGCACCACGAACGAATTTCCCTCGTCCTGGACGAAGGACGGACTTTCACGGTCGAGGCGCCGGGGACATCCAGCATCAACAAGTACATCCAGTCGGCATCGCTGAACGGTCGCACTCTCGACCGCTGCTACATCACGCACGCCGAGATCGCTATCGGTGGAACGCTGCAGTTCGTCATGGGGCCCGAGCCGAACCGGGAATGGGCCGCGGACGAGTTGGCCGCGCCACCGTCCATGACTCTCTGACCGGACCCATCGACCGAAGGGAGCGGCGCTGCAACATGATCTCACGCAGAGACATGATTCGGGCCACTGGACTGGCCGTCGCCGGACTCGCGACCGCTACCGACCGGCTGGCCGCCGGGAGCTTCACCGAGGACTACACCTCGCAACGGCCGCCGCCCGACGAGCGGAAGTTCAGCAGCGAGGCCGTCGAGGCCACCATCGCCCGGGTGAAGCCCGAGATCGCCGACCCCGAGATCGCCTGGATGTTCGAGAACTGCTATCCCAACACTCTTGACACCACGGTCCGATTCTCCATGGTGGACGGGCGGCCGGATGGGTTCGTGATCACTGGTGACATCCCGGCCATGTGGCTCCGCGATTCGACAGCACAGGTCTGGCCCTACCTGCCGCTGGCCAGCCAGGACGAGCAGCTGAAGCAACTGCTTGCCGGCGTCGTCAATCGGCAGACCCGCTGCATCCTGATCGATCCTTATGCCAACGCATTCAACGACGGGCCGACTGGCGGCGGTTGGGAGAGCGACCTCACCGACATGAAGCCGGAGCTGCACGAACGTAAATACGAGATCGACTCGCTCTGCTACCCCGTGCGCCTGGCCCACGGCTACTGGAAGACGACCGGCGATGCGTCGGTGTTGGACGGCCGCTGGCAGGCGGCGGCGCGGCTGATCGTGCAGACGTTCCGCGAGCAGCAGCGTAAGCTCGACCGGGGGCCCTACAAGTTTCAGCGCGTCACGGCCGTCTATTACGACACGGTGCCACTGGGTGGCTACGGTAATCCCACGCGCAAAGTCGGTCTCATCCACTCGATGTTCAGGCCCTCCGACGATTCGTGCGTCTACCCGTTCCTTGTACCGTCGAACCTGTTCGCCGTGGTCGCCCTCGAACAGCTGGCGGAGATCTTCGCGACAGAGATCGGTGACAACTCGTTCGCCGGCGAGTGCATCGAGCTGGCTGGAGAAGTAGCGGCCGCCATCGCGGACCATGCCGTGGTGGAGCACCCGACGCACGGCGAAGTCTACGCCTACGAGGTGGATGGCTTCGGCAACGCGCTGGTCATGGACGACGCCAATGTCCCAAGCCTGCTATCGCTCCCCTACCTGGGAGCCGCCCACGTCGACGATCCGCTCTATCAATCGACGCGCCGCCTGATCTTGAGTGAAGACAACCCCTACTTCTTCCGCGGCGTCGCCGGTGAAGGGATCGGCGGCCCCCACGTCGGGCTCGACATGGTCTGGCCGCTCGGCATCACGATGCGCGCATTGACCAGCAGAGACGACGCCGAGATCCTCTACTGCCTCGGTATGCTCAAGTCGACGCACGCCGGGACGGGCTTCATGCACGAGTCGTTTCACAAGGACGACCCGGCTCGCTTCACTCGCTCCTGGTTCGCCTGGGCCAACACGCTGTTCGGCGAGCTGATCATCAACATCCATGATGAGCGGCCGCAGCTGCTTCGGTCACAGCTCTAGGTGAAAGCCATGTCGCCGGTCGTCGATCGCCGCGGCTTCATCGGTTCTCTCGGCGCCGCCGCCGTCGCTGGCGCGGTGCCACGCCCGCTGAAGGCCTTCTTCGAACCCCGGCCGACGACGCAGACTGCTCAAACGGCCCGCGTCGCTCTTCTGACGTTAGACGGTTTCCCAACCATCGATTCTACCGAGCTCGACGCGCAAGAGTTGCAGACGGCGTTGGACGGGCTGGAGGTTGCGCGCCTCGATGTCGCCGGCTTGACGCGGTTGACGCCGGAAGACTTCGACGTCCTTGTGAATCCATACGGTTCCGCCTTCCCGAAGGACGGATGGCCGCACATTCAAGCCTTTCTCGCCGGCGGCGGCGCCTGGGTGAACCTGGGCGGCGCCCCGCTCGTGGTCCCGGTTGGCCACGACGGAGTCGGGTGGAGGCCCGAGGTCAACCAAACGGCCTATCACAAGGCACTCGGCATCACGCAATCGTTCGCCGTCGATATCGCGGGCGCGGAACGGTACGAGGTCGACCCGTCGATCACCGAGTCGGCACCGCTGGTCGATGGACTGCAGGCCGACATCGCTTGGGAACTCTACTATCGCTTCACCCGCGAGAAAGAGTATCCGGAAGAGGACGGCTCCGACGGCCCTCGCGAGGCAGTCGTCGTGCCGCTGGTATCCGTCTACGGTGATGGCGAGCAGCCGATAGCGGCGCCGATCGTTCGGATCGACCGGCTGCTGGGTCCCTACGCCGGCGGCCGCTGGGTTCTGGCGAACCTGCGCGGCGCGCCTTCGCCCGAGGCGATTCGGGCGCTCGTCGACCACGCCGCGCTCGGCGCCCGCCAGCTCGTCGCCACACCAACGTTCGCCTGCTTCCGTGACGGCGAGACCCCAGCCATCAGCGTATCGCTGAAGACACCGAATCGGCAGAACGCCACTGCCGTTTCCTGTGCGCTCGAGGCCTTTGACGCGCACAACGACCTGATCGCGTCGGCAAGTTTCCCGCTACAGACGAGCGGCTTCGTCACTGCTGCGACCGTCGACCTGCGAACTCGCTCCGGGGCGCGCCTGGATCCAGGCCTCTATCGAGTCGAAGCGAGCCTGCTTTCCGACGACCCGACGGTCGCGGGAATGAGGACGACGACCGGGTTCTGGATCCACGACGCCGCGCTTCTCGCCGGCGGCGGACGATTCACGACCGACCGCCACTCGCTGCTGCGCGACGGGGTGCCGTTCGTGGTCACCGGGACATCGTACATGGCGTCCGACGTGCATCGCCGTTTTCTGCTCGAGCCGAACCCCCACGTGTTCGACCAGGACTTCGCCGCGATGAAGCGCGCCGGCATCAACATGATCCGCACCGGCATCTGGACCGGCTGGAAGAACTACATGTCCGAGGACGGCACGCCGAACGAGGTTGCGCTGCGAGCGCTGGACGCGTTCATGCTAGCGTCCCGCAAACATGATATTCCCGTAATCTTCAGCTTCTTCGCCTTCCTACCGGAGCTGTGGCCGGCGCTACCGCGAGATGGACGGCGTCATCTGGGACCTGATCAACGAGCCCTCTTTCTGTTCGCCGGAACGCCTGTGGACGACGCGCCCCAACTACGATCGACACGAGCAAGAAGCCTGGCACGAGTGGCTGCGGCAGCGCTTCCCTTCCCAAGACGACGCAGAACTCGACTCGAAGCTGGCGGAACTGTGGCGGACGCTGCCCGGCGACGCCATGTCGTTGCCGCGACCCGAGGAATTCGGCGACCGCAACATCTTCGAGGAACTGCGACCGCTAAAGGCGATGGAGTACCGCCTCTTCGCCAACGACATGTTCACCCGTTGGGCCGAGCAGATGGTCGCGACGCTGAACGAGGCCGGGAGCCCGCAGCAGCTGGTGACGGTGGGGCAGGACGAGGGCGGCACCTACGAGCGGCCGTCGCCGATGTTCCACGGACCCGCCGTCGCCTTCACATCGAACCACACCTGGTGGCTGAACGACGACCTGCTTTGGGACCACGTCGTCACCAAAACGCCCGACCGGCCGAATCTCATATCGGAGACGGGCGTCATGTTCTACGAGAAGATCGACGGCAGCGCCTGGCGAACCGAGGAGATGGCCCGGAACCTATTGGAGAGGAAACTCGTCCTCGCCACGGCGGTTGGCGGCGCCGGCTTCATCGAGTGGATTTGGAACACCAATCCCTACATGCCGCTCGACAACGAGTCGGCCATCGGCTTGCTGCGGCCCGATGGCTCGAAGAAGCCCGAGTTCGACGCGTTGAAGAGCGTCGCTGCCTTCGTCAGCGATCACATGCGCGATCTCGGGCCGCGAGAGGCCGAACCGACTCTCATGGTGATCCCACATTCCTACATGTTCTCCGTGCGCAACCGGGCCACAGCAGCGACGCAGCGGTCGGTCCGCGCCATGCATTACAACTGCCGCACCACCATGAGCGGCTGCAGCGAGTATGCCCTCGACCGGCTGGACCACGTTCCGCGCCTCGTCGTCGTGCCGTCGCCACGTGTTATGGCACAAGCCGCATGGTCGCAGCTGACTGCCCTGGCCGGGCGCGGCGCGACTTTGCTGGTTAGCGGGCC
>JBDHHX010000228.1:0-5995 GCA_039589155.1 Gemmatimonadota bacterium
GACATCGAAGTCGGGCAAACCGATGCATGGGCTGAACGGCGACATTCTGGTGTGGAACCCGGTGACGAAGCGTCGTCACGAGCTGACGTCGATGGGCGTCCGTGTGAACAAGGAGACACTGGTCAAGCAACTCGAGATGTCGAACCAGATGGACAGCCTCGAGCTTCCCTACCACCAGGCCATCATGAACGACGAGGTGCCGCTGTCGATCGGCGGCGGCATCGGACAGTCGCGCACCTACATGTACTTCCTGCGCAAGGCGCACCTGGGCGAAGTGAGCGTCACGGTGTGGCCGCAGGTGTTGAAGGACATGTGCGCGAAGCGAAACATCCACGTGCTCGAGTAGCAGGCACTAGCAACGCAACTACGATCAGGCCGGTGCCGTGGTGCCCGGCCTGATCTTCTTCAACCTCCGATATCGATGCTAAAGACCGCGATTCTCCTAATCGCCGCTACGGCGCAGCAGCCCGACACGCTGAACGATGGCCCTCACGTCTACTGGCCGAGCGCGTCGGAGGCCATCGTCTTCTACCTGTGCGAGGGCGACGTCGTCGAACGTCGCTACCAGGCCAGCGACACGCTCCGTTTCATTGGCTTCTGCGACGATGCGGACCAGGAGTACGTGACCGGCGCCAGTGATCCCCCGGTCGAGCCGCACATCTACGAGCGGGTATCGAGGGTATTGGCCATCAGCGACGTCCACGGCGAGTACGATGCGCTGATCGACTTCTTGAAGGCAGCGGGCGTGGTCGATGCGACCCTCGACTGGAGCTGGGGAGATGGGCACCTGGTGATCGACGGCGACACGTTCGATCGCGGCGACCAGGTGACGGAGTGCTTATGGCTCTTCTACCGGTTGGAGCAGCAGGCGCAGCGCGCCGGCGGCCGCGTCCACTTCCTGCTGGGCAACCACGAAACGATGGTCATCCGGCGCGACCTGCGTTACGTCAACAATAAGTACATGAACGGTGTGGTGCGGCGAACGAAGATCGACTACGCCGACCTCTACGGCCCCGACATGGAGATGGGTCGCTGGCTACGCGCCAAGCACACGGCGGTCAAGCTCAACGACGTGCTGTTCGTCCACGGCGGCATTCCGCCGCGCCTCGTTGAAGAAGGCGTCAGCCTGGCGGCGATGAACGAGCTGGCGAGGGCCACACTGGACCTGAGAACCTACGAGATCGCGTTCACCGATTCGATCAGAAGCTTCTACGGGCACACAGACCAGGGGCCGTACTGGTACCGGGGCTATCACAACGCCGAAGAGGGCCGCTACGCGCAAGCGACGTCGGACGAGGTCGACGCTACGCTCGCGGCCTACGGCGCGCGCGCAGTCGTCGTCGGCCACACGGGGGTCGATCAGGTGATGAGCCTATACGACGGCCGGGTCTTCGCTCTCGACATCCCGCTGGGCGAACTCGGTTCCTTCCAAGCGTTGCTAGTCGAGAATGGCCGCTTCTATCGAGTGCGCGGCGACGGCTCGCGCGAGCCGTTGTAAGCGGTGAACTACGGGGGCGGCCGCGCGCTATAGGAGATCACCGGAATCTCGCGTCTCGGGAAGACGAAACCTGCGCCGAACGCGACAACGAACCTGTCGCCGCTGACCTCAGGACCAAACCGGTAACCGAAGTCGAGGCGTCCCGTCCGCGGGATCGTGCTCAGTGCGGAGCCCAGCCGCAGACCGGCGCCCACGGTGCCGCCGAAGCGGCGGTCCTGCCCCTCGTACCAGGCACCGCCGTAGTCGATGAAGCCGGCGACGGCGACGCCGACCAGGTTCAAGAGTGCGTCCCAGATGAACCAGCGATGCTCGGCCGAGACCCACATCTCGCGCGTGCCGACGAACGAATGCGGCTCCCAACCCCGCGGCGGAAACTCGAACCCGAGGTCGAACTCCTCGCCGGGGCGCACGTCGTCCAGGGCGCCCATCTGGATCTGGGCGACCAGAGCGTGCCGCTCCGCCGGCTTCCAACCGAAAGCGGCGTTCATTATGACGCGCCCGGAGTCGAGCCCCGCGTCGGTGAAGACGCCGCTAGCATCGATGGCGCCCCAAACGAAGCCGGACCCGACGCCGACCATGGCGGAGGCGCTGATACCCGGACCGATCCCCGTCTCCTGATAGCCCAGCAGCTCGGGCGCCAGGTTGAGCGTGAAGCGCAGCGTCCCGCTGAGGTCGAGATCTTCATCACCGAAACCGTTGAAGCGACGGACTACCCGGAAGTTCGCGTGGCTGTACTCGGCGTAGGCCCCCACGGTCGCGGTGACGGTGTCCGGGACGTCCAGCCCTGAATCCGCCCGCAGGACGTATTCCTCCTGGCGGATCCCCACCGTGCCGACCCAGCGCACGTAGCTCGACGGTTGAGCCACCGTCGCCAGCCCACCGCTGAAGTTGTGCATCTGGGCGTCGCGCTGGTAGATCGTCGTATCGAGGACGGCGGGGTCGTCCGCGAAGAACTGGAGGATGCGCTGGTTGGCGGCCATGCCGAAGATCTCGTAGGAGTTCCGGGTCACCATCGTCCGGAATGGTACGCCGACGATCCAGTTGGCGTTCTTGCCGTCAGAGAGACCGGCGTAGTTGCCGCTGGCGTCGAACTCGGAGCCGAACAGGCGCTGGAAGTTGAGCGTCAGGTTGAGGCCGTCGCGGTCGACTTCCCTGACGTAGGCGATGTACGCCTGGTTGCCCGTGCCCAGCAGGTTGATCTCGTTCACGCCGAACGTACCCGTCCAGGTCCCGTCAGATGCGATCGAGAACTTTATCTTCGGCTTAGTGCTCCAGCCGTCCTGGGTGTGCACGACGACGGCGAACCTGCCGTCGACGCGCATCGTGTCGATGTCGAGCTCGCGGAAGATCTGCCGCTTGCGCAGCAGCCGCTCGCTCTCCTCGACGCGGGCGGAGTCGAACGGCTCTCCCGCCACGAACAGCAGGTTGTTCCGTATGAAGCTCTCGTTCGTGCGGATATGCAGGCTGTTCATGATGCGGAAGAACGCGCTCGTGGCTGCCTGTTCGTCGTTGAAAACGTTGTCGCGGATGACAACGATGGTATCAACGACCGGCGCCTGCGGATCGCGAGCCTGGGCCTTCAGCTCAACGGACCCGACGAGGCCTGACAAAACCATGAGTGAGAGCGCGATCCGCGCGGTTCGTATCTCGGCCAAACGAGTGCCCGGCTTTCTCAGTTCAGGAACAAAGCGGCGAGGTGAATATGTGGGACGGTTATTGGGCTGTCCAGCGAGGGGCGGCTAATCGGCAATCATTGCTCCGAGATTTCGCAGCAAGCCCATAAGCATCTTGGCGATTCTCTCAAGAGCGTCTCTTCCTTCAAGGGTATCGCTCTTACCTTTGACGCCCCGTGCAACCAGGACATCGAGAATCGCCGCACATTCAAATGTTGAGCCCAGAGCTATTTTCCAATAGCGGGCTCGATCTTTCTTTGAGGACTTTGAGTTACCTTCCGCGATATTCAGGGGAATACTCGTGGAAGCTCGTTCGAGTTGGGGGCGTGCAACCTCAGCGGCCGGAAGTGAGCCAGACAAGCGCTGAGCCCAGGCGACGAAGGCGATTGATCGGTTGTAAACATCGAGGCGGTCATGGGAAAATGTCATCTTGTGTCTCTGTCGATGGCGATGAGGATGACGATGATAATGATGATGAGGATGCGAGGCAGGTATCATCGCAGCCTCAACTCCCCTCTTCATCATCATGCTCATCGTCATCCTCATCGCCATCGACAGAGTCATGTTCCTCTTCAAGGTCAGTCCCACCATCCGTGCCAGAGCCACTCTTTTCGCCGCGGATCCCAGAACACCCACAGCAAGTCGCCGGCCTCGGTCCCAACCCGGTAGTACTCCCTGCGAAATTCGTCTTCCCACCACTCGCCGGACAATCGTTCGGGGCCCTGTAGCGCCCGCACCGAACGCCAGCCGTTCTCCAGCGACACCGCGCCGAGTCGGCCGTTCTCGATTCGCACGCTCATTGTTCGCGGCTGCGGCCACAGACGAAGCACGAGGGCGGGTGCGACCGGGTGACCGTTTCCGTTGCCGTTGCCAGCGAACGTCGGGCGACGGGTCAGCTCCTTCATCAGGTCGACGGGCTCCCAGCGGCCCTGGCGTTCGGGGCGATGGCTGTCGAACGGGATGGGGCGGACGACCGATTCGGGGCCCCAGCGACTTTGCAGTCTCGTGAGAGCGGTGGCCAGCGCGTCAGGGTCGGGGCGGGCGGCCTCGAACAGGTCGATCTGTTCCGCGACCGCCGGGACCGCCCGTTCGACCTCGACCCGGATCCCCAACGCACGGCCGGGGAGTCGCAGGCCGTCCAGCGCGCCGCGGCAGAGCGAAAGCAGCATCGCCACCTGGCGAGTGGGCCGGGCCGGCCGCACTCGCTTACGCGCCGGGCCCTCTTCGGTTTCCAGCGTCAGGCGGAGGCCGCGGGCGCAGAGCCCCTCTACGGCGAGTGCGCCGGACAGGTGATCGAGGCAGGACTTGAGCAGAAAGAGCAGCGGCTCCAGCCGCTCGGTGGGACCAGGCAACTCCACCTCGACCCTCCAATCGCCGGGCGCCCGATCCACGAACGGACCCTCCCGGCCGTCGTCCACGCCCCGAGCCCAGTGGTGCGCCCGAACGCCCTCGCGGCCCAGCCGCGACTCCACTTCGCCCGGCTCCAGCGCGGCCAGCGCGCCCACCGTCTTTAGCCCCAACGCCGCCAACAGCTCTTGCAGCTCTCCAGAGACCGGCAGGGCGCGGAGCGGCAGCGCCGCCAGGAAGCCCGCGTCTTCGCCCGGCGGCACCCTGTGCACGGCGCACCCCTTCACCCGGGTCGCCGCCCGGGCCGCCGCCGGCGCATCCGCGACACCGACCCGGGCCTCAGGGTAGCCCGCCGCCAGCGCCGCCGAGCGGGCCGCCTCGATGAACGCCTCTTCCCCGCCCCGGCGGTCCCAGCCGCCGGCATCCAGCCAGAACGAGCCCAGCCCCGCCCGGGTCACCAGCGGCGACGCGGCCAGCAGCGCCGCCGCCAGCTCGGTCTGTACTTCCTCATATAGAGAGGACGACCAGGGCCACTCCCGCAGCTCGGCGACCAGGCCGCGGGCGTCCGCCGCACGCATGCAGGCGGTGATCCCAACCGCTCGCGCCGCCACCGACGCCGCAGCTACCTCGGCGCGCGTTCCTTCGCCGCGGATTACTATGCTGGGAATTCTCGAATCGGATTCGGGGAATCGGGGATTCGGGGAGTTCGGGAATTCTGGAGATTCCCCAAGCCCCTTCCGCAGGTGGGCGGAGATAGGGAAATCGGGGATCCGCAGGCAGGCGATGCGTCGGGTTCTGGACGACATGCTCGGGTACGCTCGTTGGGGCCATCGATCTGGGGCGCCGGTAAGTCCTGCCGGCGCCCCATTCCCTGGCTGAAAGCGTCACCTGGGGATCCCGAAGATAACCCGAAATACACTGGAAGGCAAGCAGGCGCTTGCCCACCACCGCTATGCCGGAACGACCCCGCCGAAAGCGATCCCCGTCAGATAGGCCATGTCCCGGTCCCAGGTCGTGAGGTCATCGATAGTGAACCCGTTCAGGTGATCATGACCGCAGGCCCGGGCTAGGACGCCCATCAGCTCGACGGTGGCCTCGAGGTAGTTGTGCAGCCGGCGAGCCGACGACTCGACGACGAGTCGCGAACGCAGGTTCGGTTTCTGGGTGGCGACGCCGACCGGGCAGTTGTTGGTGTTGCAGGCGCGCATGGCGAGGCAGCCGATGGCCTGGATGGCCGAGTTAGCGATGGCGATGCCGTCGGCGCCGAGGGCAAGCGCTTTGACGAAGTCGGACTCGGTGCGCAGGCCACCGGTGATGATGAGGGTGACATCGGGGCGCTCGCGACGATCGAGGTGGCGACGGGCCCTGGCGAGGGCGGGGATGGTGGGAACCGAGATGTTGTTCTTGAAGATCTCCGGCGCGGCGCCGGTCGCGCCGCCGCGACCGTCGAGGATGATGTAGTCCACGCCCACGTCGA
>JBDHHX010000229.1:0-5990 GCA_039589155.1 Gemmatimonadota bacterium
CGTCGATGAAGAAGACCACTATGCTGGAGGCCGTGACGGTGATCGTCACGAACAGCCCGATACGGAGCTGGCTCCAGGAGATTCCGCGGCGTGCGCTCACCCGATTGACCCCGTGTCTTCTTGGCCGAGCCGCCGCCGCAGGGCATACGGGCCCTTCGGCGTTGCCCGGCGGCTCCGCCCCTGCTTAGCTTGCCCAACCATGCTGAAGCTCGGTCATATCTCCTATAGCAATTGCTACCCGGTCCACGGCCGGCTGCTGGAACAGGGGCCGCCGCCCTCGTTACTGCTCGTCCACGGTGTGCCCGGCCGGCTGAACGGCCTGCTGGAGCGCGGCGCGATCGACGTGGCTCCGGCTTCGAGCATCGAGTACGCCCGGCACGCCGACCGTTATCGAATCCTGCCGGGCCTCTCCATCTCGGCGACAGGCGCAGTGCAAACGATCCAGCTGCTGGCGCGGCCGCCCATCGACGAGCTGACCGACGGGGCCCGCGTCGCGGTGCCCACCGCGTCGGCGACCTCGGTGGCGTTGCTCAAGATAGTCATGACCCAGCTTCTCGGCATCCGGCCGAACTATATGTGGTTCGACCAGGAATCGCAGGACCCCTTTGGGGCGGGCGCCGCCGCCGCGCTCTTCATCGGAGACATCGCCCACCAGCAGCGCGGCCGGGCCGGCTTCCAGGCCAACGATCTGGGTGCGATCTGGCACGAGTGGACCGGTCTGCCCTTCGTCTTCGCGCTCTGGCAGACCGGCGTGGGGTCCGATCGTGAGGCGGAGCTGAGCGCGTTGACCGCCGAGCTGCACGCGTCGCGCGATTGGTCGATGGAGCGCCTGCCCGAGCTCGCCGAACGCGTGGCGTCCGATTTCGGGTGGTCCAGCGACGAGTTGCTGGCCTACTGGCGGAGCATCGAATACGGCTGGGACGAAGATCTCGCCGCCGGCCTCGACGAGTTCTACCGGCGCGCCGCCGAGGCCGGCGCCCTCGAGCGGGCGCCTACGCCCAGCTTCGTGGAGGCGTGAATGGCTGGCCCGCGGTCCGCACGCATCGAACTCAGCGCCGGTGGCGTGATCTGCCGCAGGACGAACGGCGGAATCGAGGCCCTGCTCATCAAGGACAGCTACGGCAATTGGGGCTTTCCCAAGGGTCACGTCGAGCCCGGCGAAACGCTCGAGGGTGCGGCGCTCAGGGAATGCAGGGAGGAAACCGGGCTGGAGCGTCTCGAGGTCGCCGGCGCCGTCGCCACAACCGACTGGTATTTTCGCGTCGGTGGGACCCTCGTGCACAAGTACTGCGACTACTTCCTGCTCATGGCCGATCCCAGCGAGCAGGCGGTCCCGCAGATCGCCGAGGGGATTAGCGAGTGCGCCTGGATGAGCCCCGCTGAAGCGGTGGCGCGGGTCACTTACTTCAATGCGCGGCAGGTGCTCGAGCGGGCGCTCGAGATTCCGCGGCTGGCGAGCGCCGCAGCGACGGGCGACCCGGGCCGAAAAGAGAGGGCGCGGGGAAAGTGAGCGTCGCATGAGCGAAGCTGACTTCCGGCAACGAACGGTCTTCCTCACAGGCGGAACCGGTTTCGTCGGAGGCTACGTCGCTCGCCGGCTGGCGGAGCGCGGGCACTCCGTACGCGCGTTCGTGCGAGCGCCGGAACGGGCCGAGGCGCTGCGCGAGTTGGGTGCAGAGCTCGTCGCCGGGGATATCTCGGACCCGATGCCCGGCCACGCGATGACCGGCTGCGACGTCGCCGTTCATCTCGTGGGCATCATCAAGGAAAGACCGCCGAGCCTGACCTTCGAACGGGTCCACACTCGCGGGACAGAACAGGTCCTCGAGGCGGCGGCGGCCGCCGGCGTGAAGAAGTTCGTGCACATGAGCGCGCTGGGCTCCGGGCTCGAGGGTACGGCCTACCAGAGGACCAAGCACGAAGCGGAGGAGCTGGTCCGCCGCTCCGGCATCCCGCATGTGATCTTCAGGCCGTCCATCATTGTCGGGCCGGGCGGCGAATTCACCGACCTGCTGACGCGAATCGTGCGGCACGCCCCGGTGATTCCGGTGATCGGCGATGGAAGCTATCGCTTGCAGCCGGTCGACGTGGAGGACGTGGCGGCCGCCATCATCCTGGCGGCGGAACGGGACGAGCTGAAGGAGGAGAGCTACGACCTCGGCGGCCCCCACAAGCTGACCTACAACAGAATGGTCGAGATCGTCTGCGAGGAGCTGGGCGCCCGCAGGCGAATCATCCACGTTCCCGTGTCGCTGGTCCGTCCGTTCGTCGATCTGGCGTCCAACTGGCGCTTGCCGACTCCGGTCACCTCAGACCAGCTGGACATGCTGTTCCAGGAGAGCATCGTGCCCGGCGACGACAGCGCGTTGCGGGACGTCTTCGGGCTCGAGCCGACCTCGCTCCGCGCCGTCATGCAGCGCTGCGCCGCCGGGACCTCGCGAGCGGCTCGGCCGTGAGGTATTTTCTCGCATGAGCCCAGCTGCGGCAGCGCGCCGCTCGTCGCTAGCCGTGGTGCCGAACCTGATGTCGGCCCTGCGGCTGCCCATCGCGGTGGCGTTTCTGGCCGTCGATACGCTGCTCTGGCGCGGCGTCTTGCTGTTTGCGGGTGCGCTCACCGACGTGCTGGACGGGTGGCTGGCTCGCAAACTTGGGGTGGAGAGCCGGATCGGGGCGTTACTCGACCCGGCGTTCGACAAGCTCTTCGTCCTGATCGCTCTGGCGGCCTTTCTCCCGGGACCCTATTTAGGGTGGCGGGAGTTCGCGATCCTGATCGCCCGCGACCTGTACATAGGCTTCGGGTGGGTGGTCGCCAAGCTGATAAGGGTGGACGTAGTGGCCCAATCGCGGC
Organism: Gemmatimonadota bacterium; assembly: GCA_039589155.1. GTDB lineage: Bacteria > Gemmatimonadota > Gemmatimonadetes > Palauibacterales > KS3-K002 > Kutchimonas. Next base: position 2,849 of record JBDHHX010000229.1, read on the forward strand.
CCGGCGGTAAGCTGGTCACCGTGCTCCAGGTCATCACCCTGTTCACTCTGTTGTTCGCACCGGACCAGGTCGGGCTGTTCGTGGTGCTGGTGGGCGTCGCTTCGGTCATCGCGATTGTCGACTACACAGTCGCCGGCATCGTCAGCCTGAGACAAAGACGCAACGAGGCTTGAGGGGAGACAGAATGCACAGAACAAGTGTTGCCGCCACCCTGTTCGTCGCCGCCATCGCAGCCGGCTGCGTCCAGGAACCCGCCGATCGGACCGTCGACATCGCCGTCATCGACAGCGTCCTCGCCGAGCTCGGCGGCACCAGCACCGCCGCCATGGAGCGCGGCACCAGGTGGCGCATGATCGCCTCCGTCGGCTCCGGTCTGCCGCCCACCAACTACAACCCGGACGACCTTCCCGAGCCGGGCTCGCGCGGCGCCGGACTGCTGCAGGTCTACTGCATCCAGTGCCACTGGCTGCCGTCGCCCAAGATGCACACCGCGGACGAATGGGATTACCTCATTCGCAACATGCTGCTCAGGGCCCAGACACTCGAGTACCGCCTCGGCGGTCCCCTCACGACCGGCATGGTCGGCGACGTCGTGATGAGCGGCCTCGAGACGGCCGAGATGCCGACGCTGGAACAGACCGATTCCATCCTCGTCTACCTGCGGCGAAACGCCATGCCGGAGGCCGAGCCCGGCGAGCTCACCGACGGACCGGGACGCGAACTGTTCCTTCAAAAGTGCGCCGTCTGCCACGCACCCCCGTCGCCACGCGCCCACACCGCCGCCGGCTGGGACGCCATGGTCGCCAGGATGCGCGGGCTGATGGGCCTGATGGACATTGAGCCGCTCAACGATCGCCAGGCCGACGAGATCGCCGGCTACCTGCGGGAGCGCTCTGCCCGATAGGTGGTGAGTGGTAGGTGGCAAGCGGTCGGCGTCGCCGCGGTAAGGATCCGCGCACGCGCCGGCCGCTTCTCTTTTCTCGTTTCTCGCTTCTCGCGGTCCCTCCGCCCTCTGGCACCACAACCAGACACGACAACGACAATGCCGCAGAAGCAGGCGACAGGCTCGGTCTTGCGCAAAAGCGGAGGGACCAGTATACTATACCCCAGTATAGCATATACCCCAAACTGGAGCTGTCGGATGGCCGAGATACCGGACCACGCAATGGGTATCGCCGACGACACCAAGCGCGACCTGCTCAAGCGTCTTGCCCGAGTCCGCGGGCAGGTGGAAGGGATAACGCGCATGGTGGAGGAAGAGCGGTATTGTCCGGACATCCTGCAGCAGTTCTCAGCGGTGCATTCGGCGCTGCGATCGGCGGAGCGCGAGCTGTTGGGGAACCACCTGGAGCGCTGCGCGACGCACGCGATGCTGGAGGGCGGCGCGGCGGCGGAGCAGGTGAGAGGCGAGATCCTGGAGATCCTGGGCCGCTACGTACGCTGACTACGGTCCTGGCGGGCGCTTCCTGCCAAACGTTTTGGGGCCGTTAGCTGTCATTATTGTCGGAGGCAGCAGGCACCGAAACTGAACAGGAGTAGTAAGAATGAATATTCGATTCCCAGCAGCGGCGGCTCTAGCGTTGGCGGCTCTTCTGGCCGTTCCCACGCCGGGCGCTGCACAGGAAGCGGAACAGGACACGGCGACGATGCGGCGCGCGCACCGTGGCATGATGCGCCAGATGGGGCGCCAAGGCATGCAGGGACGCGGCATGCGCCAGGGCATGAGGATGGGCGCCCGCATGGGCGGCGGCCATCTCGGTCCGCATTTCCTGATCGGCTTGAAGGATGACCTGGAGCTGAGCGACGAGCAGGTGACGCAGCTCGAGGGTGTTCACGAGAGCCACCAGGCGCTGATGACGGGCATGCGCGAGCAGTTGGAGAAAGGCCACGAGGCGTTGATGGAGGCCCGTGCGGCCAACGACTACGACGCGATGGAGAGCGCTATCGACGACGTGTCGCGTCTGCGGACCGCCCAGGCCAAAAGCTTCATCGATGTCGAGCGCCAGACGATGGGCGTGCTGACCGACGCGCAGCGCGAGAAGTTCGAAGCCTGGAAAGAGGGCGCCGCGATCCTCCGCCGCCAGGGTCGTCAGATGATGCGGATGCACATGCGTCATGATGAGGACGGCGAGGGCCATGGCATGCAGATGCGGCAGCGTCTACATCAGGAAGAGGGCGGCGGGGTTCAGTAGACGAGTAGACGAGTAGACAAGTAGACAGATAGACTCGGGCGTGGGTCCCGGAGTGATCCGGGGCCAACGCCTTTCTTGTTAGGCGACTTGATATGACCAAAGACACACTTGAGATCGGCGGCATGCACTGCGCGTCCTGCACGGCGGCGGTGGAGAAAGCACTGGCCCAGCTGGACGGCGTGGAGCAGGCGAGCGTCAACCTGGCGACGGAGAAGGCGACGGTCGAGTACGATGGCGGACGTGTGGGGCTAGACGACTTTCGTCTCGCGGTGAAGAACGCTGGGTTCGAGGTTAAGGCGGATCGACCCAGCGCCGAGGGACGGCTATCCCGTGAGCGCGAGCGGTTGCAGGAAGACCAGCGCAAGGTCGATGACGCGCGCCGCCGGATGATCTTCGCCTGGGCGTTCACGGCGCCGATCGTCGCCTGGATGATCCCCCACATGTTCTTCGGCGTGATGTGGCCGTCGGCGCTCGCCTTCGACGTCGGCATGATCGCCCTCGCCGCCCCCGTCCTCTTCATCTGGGGATGGGATACCATGCGTGCCGGCTTGAGAAGCCTCGTGAACGGTACGCCGACGATGGACACGCTCATCGCGCTCGGTTCGGGTGTCGCCTTCGCCACCGGCTTCGTCACAGTTGCCTATGACCTCGGCTATGCGCCGAAGCTGCTCAACTACGCCGGCGTCGGTGGGATGATCATGGCCATCCACCTCACCGGTCGCTATGTGGAAACCAAGGCCCGCGGCCGCACGTCGGCGGCGATCCAGAAGCTGCTGTCACTGGAGGCGAAGACGGCGCGCGTCGAACGCGGCGGCGCCGAAGTCGAGGTCCCCATCGAAGAGGTCCAGGTCGGCGACGTGATGATCGTTCGACCCGGCGAGAAAATCCCCACCGACGGCGAGGTGGTGCGCGGCTATTCGTCGGTGGACGAGTCGATCGCTACCGGCGAG
>JBDHHX010000230.1:0-10062 GCA_039589155.1 Gemmatimonadota bacterium
GACTGTTATCGGGCGGCGGATAGCGGCCGACGAAGTGCTGGCCGCTGGCCAGGTGGTAGATGCGTGCGTTGGGGTGGAGTTCGATGTCGCTCTCGCCGTCGACGCTGGTGTGGATGAGCGCCGCTGCGCGGCCCCAATACTCGTAGCCGGTGTTCGTATAGAAGATCTTCGGCAAATCTTCTTCGTTGAACGCGTGTGCGAAGAGCCCATCGGTTCGGCCGGTCTGCCAGTCGGTCTGCGTTCGGCTGGTGAACGGGAAGATATCAGTCGGATAGAAGAAAGCGCTGTAGCGATGCGCGTCGCGGGACGGCTGGGCGAAGCGGTGGTTGAAGCTGCCGCGCCCGGCGCCGGCCGTGTGGATCATCAGACCGTCCAGCGCTTTCCGACCCTGCTCGTCGGTGTTGAATCCCTGGTAGGTGTAGTGGCGCAGGAAGCGCCCGGTCTGCGAGATGCCGATGGCGATGCCGTAGTCGACCGGGAACGGACTCGACGGGTCGTATTTCGCGTAGGAGATGACGTCGCGGATGGCGGCGGGCCCCAGCCCGACGACCCGCGGATCCTTCGATGGATAGACCAGCTCGTAGATCTTCCCGGGTGTAAAGCCGGACTCCATATAGATGCGCGTGGGATCGGTCACGACGCCGTCGCCTTCGATGCGGGCGAAGCGCCACTGGCTGCGCGGAACGATGCGGCGCTCGGCCATGCGGCCGTCCCGCTCGGTGAGCACGACGCGGGGGCCGTCGGGCCCGTAGACGGGATAGGCGACGTGGTTGCGGTGGGCGAGATCAAGCACCTGTGTGGGACGGTCGACGGTCCAATCGGCCCGAACCATGCCGACGATGGGTTCGCCCTCCTCTCCCACGGCGACCGGGACGTGGAGGCGCAGCCGGCCCTCCTGCAGCGGCACATCCCACTGCCAGCCGACCCAGATGACGGTGAGCCCGAGGCGCATGAGCAGGCCGTCGCCGAAGTGCTCGGGGTCGGTTGGATCGAAGCCGCCAGCGCTCGCCCGATTGAAGTAGCGCAGCGACGCCTTACCGCCGCGGTTGCTCACCTCGATCAGTGCCACACCGCCGCCGGGCACGGGGTTCACCGGCCGCAGCACGGTGAAGTTGGCCCAGGCCTCAACGCGCCCATCGGCGTTTCGCGGCGCCAGCGCGAGGTCGACGATGCGAGCGTTGTACGGGTTATCGGGGTCGAAGGCGAAGTAGATCACACCGACGATCTTCTCGTAGGGGCCGATGACGCCGAACGAGCGGCCGTCGAGGATGACCTCGCGACTCTCGATCTCGACGCGGACAACCTCGGCGGAAGCGATCGCGGGCGCGAACAGAAGAAGACCGAGCCAAACGGCGCGAATCCGTGACATTAGGATCTCCTGATTGTGGGCTGGGACGGGCTTAAGATCCGTCGGTTGGGGGCTGGGCGCAACGGTCGTGGGGTCGGCCTCCGGCCAGGTCGGTCCTTACCCGCCGCTTTCGCTCTCTTTGAGATACTTGTTGGCGATGCTGTCGTTCTCGACGAACACGGTCACCACGAAGAAGTCCTCTCGCCGACCCGAGAACTCGGGCAACGATTGGTCCTCCCTCCAATTCCTGGCGAGAGTGATATACAGCCTGTCGCCAAGCGACCGCCACATCTGAATCGCGACGGTCCGCCGCGCATCGCCCTGCAGGTCGCTGAACTCGGCGCGCCGCTCCTCCAGCGATGGGTACCCCTGATCGGTCCGCGTCCAGCCGGAGCGATCGAAGAGGTCGATCAGGCTGGCAGCGAGCGAGATCGCGTCATCCAGGCTAACGTACTCGAGGTGCGGTGAGACTTTCAGGCCCACGGCGTGTTCGGCGTAGACGTCCAACCAGAGGAAGAGCGCCGGCGGGAGCACGAAACCGCGCTCCGCGTGGGTGTACTCGAGGATCACCGGCTCGCTGACGGCGAGCGGCCGGCGGGGCTCGCCGGCGGGCGGCGGGAACTGGTAGCCCGAGCCCGACTGAACCTCGGCCATCGAGTCGCCCAGCTTCAGCCGCACGACCGGGAAGCTTTCCTGCCCCATGTCTAACCTCCGCTCCCGTTCAAGGTGCCACCACCCCAGGGCTCCCACGACCACGGCGAGTAGGGCGGTGACGGCCAGGAAGCCGGCCGCCTTCCTCCACCCGCCGCGCCGCAAGGCGCCGGGGATCCCTGTCACCAGCCGCCACCCGCGCCGCCGCCGCCGCCCGCGCCCCCGCCGCCGGTGAACTCGGCGGCCCGGCTGATGATGAGGTCGAGCTGCTGCTTGATGCCCGCAGGGTCCTGCTCGGCGAAGCCGTCCACCACGCTCTTCACGAACGGCCAGCGCTCTTCCAGGTTGCTGAAGTCGGTGCCGTCGAAGACGAGCTCGTGCGCCGCATCACACCGGGCCGAGTAGTTCGCCTTGATCGGCTGGGCGCCGAACAGCCGCCCCACCCACAGCTTCACGCCCAGCTGGTTGAGCTTGATCGCGTCTTGGAACGCCGGATTGTCGTACACTACCGTCTGCAGCGTCACGCTCTGTTCGTGCCAGAGCATGAGTTCCGCCCCGGTCCCCAAGTTGCCCTCGCTGACCTGTCCCAGACCGCGCATCAGGTTCCCTGGGACCGGCGGGTCACGGCTGAACTGGCAGCCCCGCACGGCCTCGATTCCGTGTTCGTCGTAGAACTTCATCACCGGGTAGATCTCCTCGAACACCGCCTTGTTCCCCTCGCCCAGTCCTTCGTACATCGCCCTGGCGTTGTTCTTCACTATGCCGAGGGGACTTTTCATCATGCCTCGTGCGGAAGTCAGGGCGCAGCCGACCTGCTTTGAGGCGAACGAGGCGGCGCCGCTCCAGCGCATGTCGTTGTTGTCCTGGTAGACCTGCGCGTAGGCGGCGCTGATCGCTTTATTGCGTTCGATGGGATCCTCGATGTCGGAAATCTCGTGCGCTTCGTCCTCGTACTTCTGCCACTCCGCCTCGCAGTCGACCTCTTCCTCCGGCACCTCTTCTTGCTGCTCGCCGCCCAGGCACACCGTGTTGCCGTGGTTCATCGTCATCCGGTCGGTAAGCCGGCAGGCGTTCTTCCCCTCGATCCTGACATCGAAGGAGAAGGACAACCACTTTGCCTCTTTCAGATGGGTGCCCGAGACCACGCCGCCCACCACGCCCGGCTCGTCGCCTTCGCTCAGGCTGAACTGCGAGCCCTTCACAGCGATCATCTGACCACCGTCGGCGGTGACCGAGGACGTCCCGTCGCTCAGGCTGCTGGAGCGCGCGACGTTGTCGAATGGGACCGGCACGGGGCCGCCGGGCGCCGGCACGAGGCACACATCCGGTAGCGTCGCCTTGGCGACGCCGTCGCTTCCTTTGTGAACCAGCGACCGTCCGTTGACGTTGACCGAGACCGCCATCTGCTAATCGCTTCCCGAGGAGGGTGGATGCTTCGTCATTATCTATAAGGCACTGCATGCCGGGGCGCCATGCTCGGGATGTTGTAGTGAACATTGAACATCCAACATCCGACATCGAACATCGAATCACTGCCGAACGTTTGGGTGTTGGACGTCGAACATCGGACATCGAACGTGTCATAAGAGATTCAAGGTCCGATGTTCGATGTCAGATCTGTCTGCGTTCGGCAGTCATCTCGATGTTCGATGTCGGATGTCCAATGTTCAATGTTCAAACGGTGTTGCCCTGGACCCCACCCTGAGTGTTAGCTTGTTGCCCGAAATGGTCTACCGTTTGCTGGCCGACCTTGTGGTGCTGGTACATTTCGCCTTCGTGGTCTTCGTGGTCGCGGGAGCGCTGCTAGTACTTCGCTGGCGGCGGCTGGCCTGGATCCACGTCCCGGTCGCCGCCTGGGGCGCGCTGATCGAGTTTGGCGGCTGGATCTGTCCGCTGACGCCGCTGGAGAACTGGCTGCGACAGCAGGGCGGTGCGGCGGGCTACGGCGGCGGCTTCGTCGAGCATTACATTATCCCGGTACTTTATCCCGGTCATCTCACCCGGGGGATCCAGATCGCGCTGGGAATGGCCGTTCTCGTGCTGAACGGTGGCATCTACGGTTGGCTGCTCTGGCGCCGGGACCGGCGTGCGGGGAAGGAGAGGGACGCGACGGATGTTCAAGGGTAGCACGGAGGAGTTGGACCGGACGGTGCGGCTGTACGTCTACGGCCAGTTCCTGGAGTACGAACGGCCGCCGGACCTGGACAGAATCGTCATCGGGAATCGTACCAGCGGCTAGCGCGCGAGCATATACTCGTGCTGTCGCGGGACGGGAACGAAGTGCGGATGGCGATGCCGTTCTCGGCAGAGCCGACTTCGTTCGAGGTATCGGGAGTTGGCCGGCGCTGGTACGCGAACTGCGCATGGGACGCGCTGGGCATCCCGGCGATGTTGAACTGCGACGCGCGGATACTGTCGACCTGCGGCGACTGCGGTGAAGAGATCAGCATCGATGTGATGGGCGGCGCCGTGTTCGGAGGCGGCGAGCTGATCCACTTCGCCGTGCCGGCGGCGCGTTGGTGGGACGATATCTTCTTCACTTGAGGAACCATCCTACTCTTCCGGTCGGAAGAGCATCTGGACAAGTGGTGCGAGGAGAAGGAGCTGGAGCGTGGCGCGGTGCTTTCGCTGGAGCAGGGGTGGGAGCTGGCGCAGGCGTGGTATCACCATCGCTTGCGGCCGGACTGGCGCCGTTACTCGGTTTCTGAGGCGGAGGCGCTCTTCGAAGAGGTAGGGCTTACGACCGATTTTTGGCAGCTCTCGGAGGGTTGACGGCTTCGACAGCCGACAGCCGTTAGTCGTCGCTCGACGCTGAAGTTTTCTTCGTCGACCGGCTTCCGACTCTCGACTCTCGACGTTCGCAGTTACTCCGAATGTTGACAGTCGTGCGTCGATCGACGGAGGCGCGAAGCGCCGATACAACTTCGAAGTCGAGCGACGACTAACGGCTGTCGGCTGTCGAAGAAAAACCCGGCTAGAGCCCGATCCAGTAATTCACCTTGAGGATAAAAGCGTTTTCCGGCTCGATGCCTCTTAGCAGGTCGAGGTCGCGGCTTAGATCGAACGAGCCATCGTCGATGCTGCTGCGGCGGTTCTGCTGCCAGACGAAGAAGATCGTGGAGCCTGGCCGGTACTCCCAGCGGATGACGGCGTTTATGCGCAGCGACTGGATGTTGAACGGCTTGTCCTCGAAGTCGATGTCGCTTACGCCGTCGCCGTTCCAGTCGATGTAGCGCTCGCCGTCGTAGGTGCAGGTGCGTCCGCCGACGCAGGTCACATCCCCGTCGACCTGGACGCCGGTCCCCTCTTCGAAAACGTCGAAGTCAAAGCTCTCGGACTCGAGCAGCTGCTTGTAGGTGAGGTAGTCGCCGGACGATATGAGCGGCTGGGCGTAGAGCTGCAGCGTGAGGTTCGGACTGAAGGTGAAGTTCAGTCGGGTCTCGAACGAGAACTCGTGCCGCTTGAGGTCGGAGAAGAAGTAGCGGCTGCCGTAGGTCGGCACGAAGTCGACGTTGTCGCTGGTGATCACGTACTGCGCCGGGTCGACGCCGGTGCTGTAGGCGGGCTCGAAGAACATCTCGATGCTGGGGATCGGCCTGAAACCGATGCCGAGACCCAGCTCCCAGGCGTAGGCGTCGCGGTAGCGGTTCTGATACTCGAACTGGGGTTCGAGGAACAGGGCCTTGCGCCTGTCGGTGTTTAATTGGATCCCGATCTCGGAAGATGCGGGGTCGATCATCAACGGGCCGCCGCGCGTCTCGACGTCGCTCGAGACCTGTGGGTCGTAGGCGGCGTCGATCTCGAGGCCCCAGAAGTTGAGGAAGGTGAAGTCGCCGCCCAGGCGGAACATGCCACCCTTGTGCGCCTGCTTCCACGAGTTCCACGACAGGGGATTATCGAGCGCCGAGTGCCTCCAGTTGTGGAAGGTAAAGAAGTTGATCCGGTAGCTGCGGAAGAGCGAGCCCGGCGTGATCTCGCGGTATGCGACGCGGAAGCCGGCGTCGAGTCGCTCGTTCGACTGTGAGAAGCCGAGGTCGTTGACCTCGAAGCCCGGTGAGATCTGGCCGAGCCAGACGCCGCCGGTCCAGTGCTTGGCGCTGCGGCGCTCGAACTGTAGCTGCCAGTTGACGCCGGTAAGCGACGTGGCAGCCGAGTCGACTTCCAGGTAGTCGGCGTCGGGGCGCTGGAAGTAGTGGGCGCTGTTCTCCTGAACGCGGATCATGGCGACGGAGTCGCCGCGGATGTGGCTGCCGGCGAAGAAGCCCCAAAGCGCCCAGTTCCGTGAGGCGGCGCCGCCGAAGTTGTGCTCGAAGTCGAAGCCGAGGCTGTAGGCGTTTGACGGCAGCCAGTCGAAGTCGCCGCTCTCGGGCAGATTGCGGTGTGCGAGGGTGAAGATGCCGCCCGCCGTGGTGGCGCCGTTCCTGAGATCCTGCTGGGCGCGGAAGACGCCGTATTGGGCCGGCGGCTCCACCGTGAACCGCACGGTCTCGCCGGTATCGTTGTTGTAGGCCTGCCCGGTCTCCTGTTCGGTGATGCCGGCCAGCGCGCCGAGCGCGAGGCCGCTAGCGGAACGGCCGGTGACCTTGGCGGCTGTGAGAATGGTCGTTTCGCCGGGCACCTTCTGGAACGAAGCGAACTCGGGGATCGTGCCGCGGGGCTCGCGGCCGATACGCCGTGTGTAGAAGAGCTGGTTCTGCCTTCCAGAGAGACGGAACGAGAAGATCTGGCCGTCCTCGACGAAGAACGGTCGCCGCTCCGGGAAGAAGACCTCGAACTGAGTCAGGTTGACGACGGCGGGGTCGACCTCGACCTGCCCGAAGTCGGGGTTGATAGTGGCGTCGAGGGTGTAGCTGGCGCCTAGCCCATAGCGAAAATCGAGACCGGCCCGGCCGCTGGCTTCCTGGCCATCGTAGAAGGGATCCCCGGCATCGGCCGGTCCGGTGTTGGCGCGGGCGAGCGCGTAGGGCCGGAACTCGATGCGGCGGGCGCCGCTTGGGAAGCGGAGACCGTCGAGCTGGCCGAAGACGCTGACCTTGCCGTGTTGTACGCGTGACTCGAGTGCGAAGTAGGTATACTCGGCGCTGACCAGGCGGCGGCGCGCGAAGTTGACGCCCCACGACTGGACCGAGTCGGCGGCGATGAACCGCACCTGCGAGAGCGGGATGCGGAGCTCGGCGTACCAGCCGGTGGAATCGCGATGCACGGCGGACTGCCAGATGGCGTCCCAGTTCTCGTCCTCGCGCACGTCGTCGTACATAAAGACATCGCGCTGGACGTTGGACGCGCTGACTCGGAAGCGGTAACCGGTGCGCCTGTCGTTGTTGGAGTCGAGCGAGAACTCGAAGTAGTCGTAGGCGCCGTTCTCGTCACGACGGACCAGTTGCGTGGCGATGGTCGAGGGCCGCGGATCGTACATGAAAGCGCCGACGTAGATGGCGCCCTCGTCGTAGAGCACGCGGACCTCGGTGGGTTGTTCGGCCGGCGCGTTCTCCACCGGCTCGCCCTGGACGAAGTTTGCAGCCGGAGCGGCGCTTGCCCAGGCTGCTTCGTCGAGACGTCCGTCGATGCTGATGGCCGTCTCGACAGGTACCGCGACGACTGTGGGCGTTGAGGAGTCGCCGTTGTCGTTATCTCCGTTGGATGTAGCCTGCGCGCTGGCGATGCGCGCGCTGAAGGGCGCGACCGCCAGGCAGAGGGCCGTTACAGAGATCTTGATAGCAGACGACGACGTCACGGGCTGTCCGACTTCCTTGTCTGTTTCGGGGGATCGCCGCTGGGCGCACCACGAGACCGAAGGACCCACGCCACCCCGGCGAGGCGGAGGTGCCTTCCGACTCGCCAATCTAACAGCTGAAGTACCGAGAACGTTGACGGGTTGGGGGGGCTGCACGGGCCGCTTCAACGCCTACATCCTGCCGGGGAAAAGAAACATGAGACCGGCGGTTGCGCCAGTCTCGGCGCGCGGTCGGTCGGGTGCGATTGGGGGCCTCGCTTCATATCGCGCCGGACGGGCACGCATCGGGGACGGGCAGCGGCGCTCCAAAGTCCGCTCGTGCCCCCAATCGCACCCTCCCTTTCGCGTCTAAGAACACGATGGCCAGGTACCTCGGCTGTGACGTACGCCGACATCCTTGCCGAAGTGGGCAGGACGGAGCCGGAAGAATTGGTTCTTACCGAACGAGAAAGGCGTAGCGGCAGGTCCCTGCAACCCCTGTACCCGGTAGGGAGAGCGCGCGTGGGGGTCCAGAGCGGACTTTGGAGCGCGGTTGCCCGTCCCCGATGCGCGCCCGTCCGGCGCGATATGAAGCGAGGGCCCCCACGCGCGCTCTCCCGTACAAGCCCCGGTCAACGCGGGACCTGTGGGCCTGCCGCTACTTCTTGATCAACCCGACGATGAAGAGTAGCAGTACGGCTCCGATAGTCGCGGTGGCGAGGGCGCCCACGGTTCCGCCGAAGGAAATACCTGCCAGGCCCAGGGCCCAGCCGCCCAGGAACGATCCGACCACGCCGACCACCATGTTGCCGAGCAGGCCGTAGCCGCCGCCCTTCATGATCTTTCCGGCCAGCCAGCCGGCTACGAGGCCGATAAGCAAGAAACCGATGAGGTCCATGGAGGATCTCCTTTGTTGGTGGTGGGAGTTTGGGAATATCGATCCCAGGGGAAATGCCGAAGCGGATTCGGGGACTCGGGGATTCGGTGTGGTTGGGAGTTGGGGAACGCGACGCACACTCCATCGTTCCTCCCCAAAGCCCCGAATCCCTCAACCCCTGAATCGCCTTCGGCAATTCCCTAGGGCTCCGGCATCCCCCAATCAACTTCCCGGATCTCCGGATTCCTAACTCCGAATTCACATCTGAGAGTGGCTCAACTTGGGGCCGCCCTGCGGCCCCGGCTAGGGGTGACGGAAACGGCGGCTCGGAGCCGGTTTCGTCGTGTTGACGATCTGTTGATGGCTGCTGGCTAGACTTCGCCTGCTTCCCACGAGCCGCCCCCGGGGCCTCGAACCTCCCCCCGGGAGAACCTCCGGGGGCGGTGGACGGGGAGCGAGCGGAGCGGTCTCAGACGGGCGCAGTGAACGACGGGGATGGGTTGGGGATGTGAGGAGTCGGATCTGGATGGACCGGGCGTTGAGCCTGATGACGGCGGCGGTGGCGGTAACAGCGATGTACTTCCTGACGACGGAGCGGGTGATCCCGGCGCTGCGCGGCGAGCCGGTCGCGGTAGCGGAGGGTGAGCGGCTGACGGAGAGCTTCGAGCTACGCAGGCTGGGCGCGTCGCGGGATGAAGAGAGAGAGATCAGGGTTCCAGGTGCACGTCCCTATCTGCTGCTCGTCTTCTCCCCGGCGTGTCCAGCGTGTTACACCAACCGCGCCGCGTGGCGCGAGGTGATAGATGCGGTCAGCGGGTCGGTGCGGGTACTGGCCGTGGCGTTGGAGCGCGACGGCTCGACAGCGCGGGCCTATGTAAGAGAAAACCTGCCCGGTGCGGTCGCCGTGCAGCCGCTGGAGCCGCGGCGGTTCGGCGACGCATTGGGCGTGAGGGTCGTGCCGTTCACGGCGATCATCGATAGCGACGGCGCAGTGAGGTTCATGCGCCAGGGTAGCCTGGACCCGGCCGCGGTAGCGGCCGCGAAGAGAGCGCTGGGGGCCCTGTCGGGCTCTTCAACTCGATAGAGAAAGGACGGGAAGATGCGAAGACGACTGTTGTTGGTCGCGGCCGCGATGGCGCTGTTGTTGGGGCAGCCATCGGCGGCGGCGGCGGCGGAGCGCTCGTGCGAGGACATCTGTGGCGAGCTGGCGGCGCAGAACTGCGAGGTGATCGACTCGATGCGATGCAACTTCTACATCGCGGGCTGCCTGGCTGGCTGCTCGTTTGGGAAGATCATCAAGCAACTGTGAGGAGGTGTGGTGATGAAGCGAGCGCTCTTGATTGTGACGTTGGTGGCGATGGCCTTCGCGGCGACGCCGCCGCAGGCGTACGCCGCGGATGATGGGCACCGGGAGAAGTGTGAGACCTACTGCGCGTTTGCCGTGGCCGCCTGCTACGTGGCGATTGGATGGCT
>JBDHHX010000231.1:0-8440 GCA_039589155.1 Gemmatimonadota bacterium
GGCAGCACTCCAGTGGACAGCATGATCTTCCTGGACCTGTTCAATGCCGACCCGCTGTCCCAACCGCCGGCAGACCCGGAGATCGGGAGCTGGATGGTTCTCGACGAGGTGGGTGGGACGATCCTGGTTGAAGATGAAGTGGGTGACCTGGGCGGTGGGACAGGAGACGCCGACAGAGTGTTGGAGTTGGTGCGAAGTGGGGACGGTCTCTTGCGGTTGATAGGGGGGGTCGCAGGCTCGCTGCCCACGACCGGGCTGTTCAATATCCGCTGGGAGTCGCTGTCGACGGGCCCGTTCGGGGGTGCCGTGGCAGTCTACGGAACCGAGGGCGTACTCGCCGTACTGGAATACGAGCCCGGCAATACGTTCGATTTCAATCTCACGCAAGTCCCCAGCGAGACGTGGACAATTGAAGAGGCTCAGAACTTCGAGATTATCATCGATCTGGACGCCCGGACGGCCAGCCTGCGCATCGACTTTGCCCTCGTTGCGGGACCCGTTGGTTTCCTTATGGACCAAGGCGCCACGCCGCTGCCTGAGGCTAACCTGGCCCGAGTAGTGGTCACGCTGGCCGGGCAGCAGGGTGATGCCGTCACCTTCGCAGTAGACAATCTGTCTGCCGTTGGGCGCACGAGGGGGCCGTAACCGAATGGGTTGGGGTAGTTAGTACGTCCTGTTAGGATTCTTATTGGAGGACCACATGAAGACTCGCCGATTGATACGTCGCGACGTCACGACCCTCGTCTCGTTGTCGCTCATTGCCGTTGGTTGTAGCGAGGCACCGGTCGCTCCTGAATCCGAGCCTGTGCGCCTCCCCCAGGTCTCGACCAACTGGCAGGCCACTGAACATCACATCGTCGTCACGCGCGGCGCGGTTCGTGCACCTTTCATTCAGGCAATAAGAGCTCGTGGCGGCGCGCTGGAACGGTTCCACGAAGAGATCGGCGTGTCGGTCATGCACGGGCTGAGCGACGAAGACGCGGCTGCGGTTGCGGCGCGCAGCGATGTGGAGCTCGTCATCCGGGACAGAAAGATGCAGTGGGTTGCGCCACGCGACCTGAGTTTTACTCCGTACGGCGGCATTGAGCCTCTCGGTGAGCCGAGTGAAGCCTCGTTCTTGGATTATCAATGGGGCCTCGAGCGGATCGAAGCCGACGCTGCCTGGGACGACACAAACCGGGGCGAAGGCGCGCTCGTCTGCGTACTTGATACGGGTGCCGATACAGATCACCCTGAACTCGACGGCAAGATTGATCTCTCGAAGAGCGCCACCTTCGTCGGCTCTTCGCTTCAGGACGCTGTTGGTCACGGTACAGGCGTCGCGGCGCTGATCGCGTCCAACAACGTGGGGACCGCTTCGGTAGCTCCCGACGCGACTCTGTGCATCGTAAAAGTTCTGAACAATTTCGGCGAAACTGACTTCAGCAGCATCATCGATGGAGTATTGCACGCTGCCAACGTCGGAGCCGATGTGATCAATATGAGCCTCGGGGCTTATCTCGACGAGAAGGACCCCGACAACAAAGCTCTCGTTAAAGCGCTCCAGCTAGCCATCAACTATGCGAACGCTAGAGGCGCGCTGATCGTGGCGGCCGCCGGGAACGACGGCCTGAACCTGGACAACGATCCGAACAAGTACATAGTCATTCCCGCACAGCTGCCGCACGTCTTGAGCGTTGGTGCCACAGCGCCGATCAACCAGGCGGACTACGACGAGCTGGCGAGCTACACGAACTTCGGCAGAACGGGAGTCGACGTGATGGCGCCAGGAGGCGACGACGTCGGAGCTGAGGAGGACATGGTCCTCTCCGCCTGCGTGGCGTCGAGCGGCTATTGCTGGTGGAAGGGCACGAGCTTCGCAGCACCGCACGTATCGGGTGTTGCGGCCGTCTTGGAATCGGAATCGACAGATAACCTCACCGGCGAACAGCTCGCGTATTGTGTGACCGAGGGAGCCGATCACATAGACACGAACGGCCTCAGCCCGTTGTACGGCCACGGTCGGGTGAACGTAGTGGGCGCTGTTAGGTGTTAACGCCGGAACCGCGCTCGACACCAGCAGAGGAAGCCCGCCGGTCCGGGACGACACCGACTCGCTGAATGGCCGCCGAGGCGGTGTGGCCCCGGTGCGACTGGCCAGATAGCCGGGCAGCCGGCCATCACATTGTTGGTGGGGGTGGCGGGCGGACGATACTCCACATGTTGCGCCATAGCTTCCAGGAACCGTCGGGCTTCTTCAGCACCATAAGCCCAGCTCGGTCTGCTTCTGGTACAGCCGGCTCTGACCGATCAGCACCTTGTAGACCGCCGTGACGATCACCGACGCCAGCAGCACCACCACGAGGATCTCCATCACCGTGAAGCCTGCACTGCCTCGCAGGGGGTCTTTCTTCCGCATCGCCGCTTCCTCCACAAAACGCTGAGTACCGGGCACACATCCGCCCGCGCGCGATGTCACTCGCCGCGTCGCGCCGTACCTGTACAACGGCCATGCCCCGCGGGAGCGGTCCGGCCCTCTCGCTCTATCATTTTCCATTTGACCGGTTCCGCTACCCGCAGGCCCGCTATCGCCGGAATCACCTTTCCACGCTAGAATGTTCCGCTTCGCGGGCCGGGGCACGCGACCGGCAACCGGCGCGGCCTTTTCGAAGTCGAGCGTGCATGTATGGGCGAGGGAACGAAGAGCGGCGGATTCGGGACGTTCAAGGGCGTGTTCACGCCCAGCATCTTGACCATCCTCGGCGTGATCATGTACCTGCGGATGGGGTGGGTGCTGGGCAACGTGGGGCTGTGGTCAACGTTACTGATCGTCACGCTGGCGACATCGGCGACGTTGCTCACCGCGCTGTCGATCGCGGCGACGGCCACCAACATGCGGGTGGGGATCGGCGGTGCCTATTACATGATCTCGCGGTCGCTGGGGCTCGAGGCGGGCGCGGCCATCGGTCTGCCGCTCTTCTTCGCCCAGGCGCTGGGAATCTCGTTCTACATCGTCGGCTTCGCCGAGGCGGTGAGCGCGGCCTTCCCGGTGCTGCCGCCGAGAATCGTCGGCGTCGTGACGCTGATCGGGCTGGGGGCGCTGGCCTACAAGTCCGCTGACCTGGCACTGAAGAGCCAGTTCGTCGTCATGGCGGTCATCGCGCTGTCGCTGGTCTCGTTCTTCGCCGGTGGGACGCCGGCAGAGGGCTTCGCTGACGTCGCGACTGTGCCCGAGCGCGCGACGTTTTGGAAAGTCTTCGCCGTCTTCTTCCCTGCCGTGACCGGGATCGAGGCCGGCATCGCGCTCTCGGGCAACCTGAAGAACCCGGCGCGCTCGCTCCCCGTGGGAACCATCGCGGCGGTGCTGGTCGGCTACGTCGTCTACATCGCCATCCCGATCTTCATGGTCAGCCGGGTCCCCGCGGACGTGTTGCTCTCCGATCCGCTGGTGATGAAGAACATCGCCTGGTGGGGCAACGCGATACTGCTTGGGGTCTGGGGCGCGACGCTCTCCAGCGCCATGGGCGCCCTGCTGGGCGCGCCGCGCACGCTGCAGGCGTTGGCCCGCGACCGCGTGCTGCCGCTCTTCCTCGGCAGGGGATCGGGGCCGGACGACGAGCCGCGGCTCGCCACCGCTATCGCGTTCGCCGTGGCGCTGGCTGGCATCCTGGCCGGTGACCTGAACCTGATTGCGCCGATCCTGGCCATGTTCTTCCTCACCTCCTATGGCTTTCTCAACATCTCGGCCGGCATCGAGGCGCTCATCGGCAGCCCGTCCTGGCGACCGCAGTTCAAGGTCAAGTGGTGGATCTCGATGCTGGGCGCCGCCGTCTGCTTCACCTTCATGCTGATGATCAACGCCGGCGCGACCCTGATCGCCGCGTCGGTGTCCGGCCTGGTCTTCTACCTCACGCAGCGCCGCCAGATGCGCGCCTACTGGGGCGATACTCGACACGGCCTGCTGACCCTGCTCGCTCGCTTCGCCATCTATCGACTCGCCGCGTCGAAACCGGAGGAGCGGACCTGGCGGCCCAACATCCTGGTGATGAGCGGATCGCCCACGTCGCGCTGGTACCTGATCGAGCTGGCCGACGCCCTCACCCAGGGTCGCGGCTTTCTCACCGTCGCCTCCGTCGTACCCGGCGGTTCGGCCGCGGCGGCCCGCGTCGCTGAGGTCGAGCGCACCATCGCCGACTACCTGCGCAAGCGTAGCGTCCCCTCGCTGGTCGAGGTGCATGTCGCCGACGACGTCTTCGCTGGCGCCGACTCGCTCATCCAATCCAGCGGCATCGGCCCGCTCTTCCCCAACACCATCCTGCTTGGCGAAACCGAGCGACCCGAAAACGTCGCGCCTTTCGCTGGCCTGCTCATCCGCGCCCACTCGCTGCAGCGCAACCTGCTGGTCGTGCGCGAGGCCGAGGCCGAGCCCGACGCGACCGGCGAGCGCCGCATCGACGTATGGTGGGGCCGCGAGCGGAAGAACGCCGGCCTGATGCTGGCGCTCGGGTTCTTGCTGCAGCAGAGCCGCGATTGGCAGCGCGCCAGTCTGACCCTCAAGTCGATCGTCCCCTCCGAGGACGAGCGCGAGGGCGCCCTCAGGCAGCTCACCCGACTGGTCCAACACGGCCGCCTCAGCGCCGAAGTCGAGGTGCTGGTCCAGAACGACGCCGATACCTTCGACCTGATCACTCGCAGCTCGGCCGATGCCGACCTGGTCCTGCTCGGCATGAGACCGCCAGCCGCCGACGAGCCGGAGACCGAGTACGCCGGCTACTACGCCGAGCTCCTCGACAAAACGGACGGTCTTCCGGCCACCGCCCTCGTGCTGGCCGCCGAAAACATCGACTTCATCACGATCTTCCAGTGAGGCTCGCCGCTGCCGCCGCAGCGGGAAATCGGTCAATCTGACCGTCTGTTCGGCCTCCCGCGCCGTCACCAGGCTTCCCCGCCACCGCCCGTCCGGATGGCCATTAACGCAAGTGACCGTACGGCAACGTGATACAGGCCGGGGCCAGCGAGCGCTATGGGTCTGCTTCTTGCCCTTGTCGGTTGCAGTCCCCCGCCTGACAGGTGACATCCGGCGAGCGACGGAGCCGCGGCCGACGTGATTTAGGTGCCAGGCATCGATCACGGGGCAAGAGAGAAAGAATCCCATGGGGAACGCAGCGCAGACAAGGAACGAAAGAGGCTTGGCGCTGGTGGCGACGCTGATGATCATGGTCATGGTCAGCATCGTCCTGGTGTCGGCCGTTTCCAAGGCGATGACGGTCAGTCGGACGACTCTGGCCGACTACCACGCCAGCCGGGCCTTCTACGCGGCGGAGGCGGGAGCGGAGCACGCCCTGGCCCAGGTCGAGCTGGCGCTGCAGGACGGTTTCCTCGCCGAATCCGAGCTTGCGGACATAACGCCACCGACCCTGGTAGGATTTGACTTCGTCGAGTTCTCCGTCGAGAAGGTAGGAAGCTTCGACACGCTGAGCATTGTCGACGGTCCCTTCGCCGGGCTCTATGCCATCACCCAGAACATCAGAGTAACCTCGAGCGCTACGGACGCATCGGGAGCTCACAGCCAGGTCACACTCGCGGCCCAGGCCCAGGCAGTCCCCTTGTTCCAGTTTGCCGAGTTCGGAGAAGGCGCCATGGAAGCCTACACGGGCTCGCGCTCCGACACCTGGGGCCGCATGCACGTGAACGGCAACATCTACATGGCGACCACCGACCATCACATTCATACGATCATCACGACGCCGGGACTGTTCATCCGCGACGGCCGCGTTAGCCACAAGGATAAGAGCGACATCCAGGTCTTCGTCGAGCTATCGAATGGAAGCGAGATCGAGGTCCTCTTCGACAGCGAGGATACGCCCGACCCGGAGCAGTTCAAGAACCGGAGCGAGTTGGAGCTGGAAGGGCGTTTGCGCACCGGCGCTCTCGGCATCGACAGCCTCAAGCTGCCGCTTCCCGACGGCGTCGATCCGCACGAGTTGATCAGACCCAAGGAGGCGGGCGATAACGCGGCCGAGCGCGCCGGCAAGCTCGCCTGGCAAGCCGACATGTACGTCACCGTCGACCTCACCGACATCAGGGACGAAGACGACGTCTGCGACGGCTCTTATCCCGACCAGCCAGACTACTTGCCCAACATCAGCGTGGATCGCCCTTACGGCGGCCCGGTGCCGGACGACGAAGACAAGTGCGATATCTTCCCCTTCAAGTGGGAGGCCTTCTACGACTGGAAGGAGCAGAAGTGGATCGACGTCGTCGATGTCGACATCGACGAGCTCCGCGATTGGAGCAATTCCGTCGGCGAGGCCCCGCGGATCATCTATGTCGAGATCATCCCGCGATCCGGCGTCACACAGTCCAGCGACACCGACAAGAGCGGCGAGGGGTTCTACTTCCCCGTCCTGCGCCTCACCGACGGCTCACGCCTGCCCGGTCCCCTCACCATCGGCAGCGAGTACCCGCTCTACATGCACGGGGACTACAACAATGACAACTGGCAGCCGGCCGCGGTCTTCGGCGACCGCACCACCGGTCTCTCCGAGTGCTGGCAGGATGACAACTCTTCCGGCGGCAGGGACGCCGACTACAACCAGCGCGACGCTTGCGACACCGAGCAGTACGCCGCCCTGATCACCGGTTGGAGCGAAGGCTACCTCGGCTGCTACCACCACAACCCCGAGCCCAACTGCGTGCCACTACCGGCGGGCAAGGGTACGAGCAACGCCATCCAGAACCTCGAGGACTGGCGCGTCTGCTCGGGCCGCTGCCTCTACCTCTGGCACGGCTCGTTCGTCACCTTCTGGGCGCCCAAGATCGCCGACCCGTATAGCGGCTCATTCCAGACCTACAGGTCTCCTAGGCGTGACTGGAGCTTCGACTACCGCTTCCAGGACCCCCGGAACCTGCCCCCGGGAACGCCCAACGTCGGCTACGTGCTGCGCGCCTCCTTCCGCGAGGCCTACTACTAGTATTGAGCGATCGACAGTCGTGATCAGTACGCGTCGCGCGGCGCGTCGTCACATCATACCCTCTGACAATAGGGCGGGAGACGGGACTCTCCACCCGCGACACCAAGCTTCACTAGCCTGGGCCACGACGGGCGAGATGTTACAAGCGGGAGACGGGACTCGAACCCGCGACCCTCAGCTTGGAAGGCTGATGCTCTGGCCAACTGAGCTACTCCCGCAAAATCGGTGGCCGGTAACCGGTAATCAGTAATCGGTGACTGCGACTGACCCACCGTCTACCGATCACCGCTTACCGCTTACCGAACAATGGGGCGGGAGGGACTCGAACCCCCGACCTCTGCGATGTGAGCGCAGCGCTCTAACCAGCTGAGCTACCGCCCCAAAAGCGGGAGACGGGTCTCGCGTTGAAGGCGTCGCCAGACGCCTTCATACGGAACTCCGCGCGTCCCGCGCGCGGTGTGACCCTCCACCCGCGACCCTCTAAACAAAGCGGGAGACGGGTCTCGAACCCGCGACCTCGAGCTTGGGAAGCTCGCGCTCTACCAACTGAGCTACTCCCGCTTTTGCCCGGCCCATGTTGCTCGCCGGGCTATGAAGATTGCTCGGGTCTTATATGAAATACAAGTCCCGACTACGATGTCAGCTCGGCGATGAGTGCCTCTGCCCACTGGATCAGGAACTCGCCGTCCGATTCCGAGATCGTGCCACTGGCCACGAAGTCTTCCACCTGATTGATGAACGCCCTCAACTGATTGACGGCGGCCGTGACATTGCCTCGATCGGCAGCGGCTCGTGCGGCGTCCAACTTGGCATGAAACGCGCGACCCTGGCCGCCATTGAGATCGCCGCTGTCGACCAGGTCGTCGACCGCCTCGCCGATTTCGTCTATGATCTCGTCCGTCGTCGGGCTAAGGTCGTACCTATAAATGTTCCGGCACTCCAGGTTGTTGATGACAAAGAGATCGCCGTTGCTGTCCAGCGCCATGCCGAACGGCCCCCAGAGGGGCTCCAGATCAACGGGCCTCGGCAGCCACCCGATCAGGCCTCCGCTCGAGTCGTACTTGTAGATGCCGTTAGGATTGCCCCAGTAGATGTTCTCGTCCTCATCGACGAGCACGGCAAGTCGCCCAACCAGGCTGCCTGTCTCGGTTACGAATGCACTGGCGCTGCCCAGAGGATCTATCCGTACCAGCCGGGACTCCGGAAAGTCGAATGTCACTGTGTACAGGTCGCCGTCGGGAGCGCTCTCGATCGAGCCCACCGCCGACCATAACGGTCCACCGCTAGCAAAGACCGACAACGCGGGCGGGGTGGAGAGCATCACCCTGTACACCGTTGCGTTGCGCTCTTCAGAGACGAACAGACTTCCGGTGAGCGTGCCTTGCCCCAGGGTGATCCCTGTGCCATAGCCGATGCCCGTGATCAGGTCCGTGAAGAAACTTCCTTCGGCGAACGGTGCGGAGCGGACTCCGTCGGATACAGGGGGA
>JBDHHX010000231.1:8458-11460 GCA_039589155.1 Gemmatimonadota bacterium
CCGCCTTCGTCGAGTTCGTGCCAGAATCCCCAGGAGTCGTAGGCGAACAGGTCGCCTGGCGCATCGTTCAGCAACGACCCGGAAGGTGAGAGCCGGTAGACTCCGGACCGCGCGTTGGGGTACACAAAATCGCGGCTGTCGATTTCAAGGTGCATCCAGCAATGGAGAACGGGGGGTGTTGCGGTTTCCGTGTAGAACAGGCTAACCCGGTGTGGGATGATCGGTGCGCCGTCTGATGTGGGAAAGGCGAGGGACATCGCCGGGTCGCCTTGCAGCGTTGTCCCGTAATCGGGCCCCTTCAGATGCTCGAGCAGACGTACACCGGCAACTTCAATGACGGATTCCAAATCCACATCCAGAGGCTCTTTCTCCGTCGGTGCCGCGCCGTCGCAACCGAACCATGTCGTCGAGAGGCACAACATCGCCATCCGCACAGTGAGCTTTGTGGTCACCTTCATGGTTCCCTCCGTGGTCGAATGAAGCTAGGCCGCCTTTCAGAATCCCAGGCGCGGAGGGAGGCGGGCCGCGGTCCGACAAGCAGCATCTGAGCAGCTCGAAAGTGTGGCGGAGAAAGGACGGTCGTGCTTTGCCGGCGCCCCAGATTCGGCGGGCGCGACGCAAGCCGACGAGCCGGGTCCCTGACCCGGTAAACAGCTGTGCCCCCAGCCAGGCCGGCAAGGCGCGGCAGGATCGCATCGAGGACATCCTCCTCTGCAGAGGAAGAAAGGGGGTGATCGTATGTTGAGGCTTTTGAAAACTGGAAGTAGATGGAAGAATTATGCCATGGAGCCTACTTGAACATTGATCATTCCACATCCGCTTGCCGCCAAGCCGGCCCGCGACTAACGTCAAACCGGTCTCAAAGCGACACCACCTCGTGCAAGGATGGCCCCAATGAAGACTCTCACCCGAGCGGCTTCGTTCCTGGCCGTATGTACCGGGATCGCCGCACCCGCTCCTGCCCAACAAGTCGATATCGTCGAGTGGAAGGTCCCGTGGGAGAACACGCGGCCCCGGGATCCCTACGTCCATACGGAGAACCAGGTTTGGTTCGTCGGTCAGCGGGCCGACTATGTCGCCTACCTAGAGCCGGCGACCGGCGAGTTCAGGCGCTACGAGCTAGAGGAGGGCGCCGGCCCCCACAACTTGATCGTGGAAGAGGGCGGTACGGTGTGGTACGCCGGCAACCGGGCGGCCCACATCGGCAAGCTCGACCCGGCGACGGGCGACATCATCAAGTACCCGATGCCGGACCCGGCGGCCCGCGACCCGCACACGCTGATCTTCAACAGCGAAGGCGACATCTGGTTCACGGTGCAGGGCGGCAACTTCGTGGGCAAGCTGGACACGTCCAGCGGTGAGGTGCAGCTGGTGGCGGTCCCGACGGAGCGGGCGCGGCCCTATGGCATCCTGGTCGATTCGGACGACCGGCCGTGGATCGTCGAGTTCGGCAGCCACAAGATCGCCACCGTAGATCCCGCGACCATGGAGCTACGCGAGATCGCGCTGCCACGAGAGGACGCACGGCCGCGGCGACTGGCGCTGACGAGCGACGGCGCCGTCTGGTACGTGGACTACGCCAGGGGCTTCCTGGGGCGCCTGGACCCGCACACGGAAACGGTGCAGGAGTGGGCGGCGCCGGGCGGCTCGTCATCGCAGCCTTACGCCATGACATCGGACGACGAGGACCGGCTCTGGTTCGTGGAGAGCGGGGTCGACCCGAATCGATTGGTTGGCTTCGATCCCACGACCCAGGAGTTCTTCAGCACCACCGAGATCGAGAGCGGCGGCGGCACGGTTCGACACATGGTGTTCTACGCGCCGACGCGGGAGATCTGGTTCGGGACGGATACGAATACGATCGGACGGGCGAGACTACAGCGGTGAGCGGTGAGCGGTAAGCGAAATGTCTACTCGTCTGTTCTTCACCGGCGCAGCGATGTTGGCGGCCGCCGGGTTGGCGTTTGCCTACGCTGACGGTCCGCCACCGAGTCACACGGGCGGCTTCGGCGAGCAGACGTGCCATGCGTGTCATTTCGAGCGGGAGCTGGGGGAAGGTGCGGGGGAGTTGACGGTTGAAGGGATTCCCGACGCCTACGGTGCGGGCGCGTCCTATTCGCTCGTGGTGCGGCTCGAGCATCCAGGGATGGAGGCGGCCGGGTTTCAGCTGGCGTCACGTTTCGCTTCGGGGTTACGCGCGGGCCAACAAGCGGGCGAGCTGGCGGCGTTGGACACTGCCGTTACCGTGTTGAGCTGGGGTGATCCGCCGGTGCGGTACGCGCAGCACACGGCGCCACGGATGGCCGAAGCGGGTAGCTCCAGCTGGACCATCGAATGGACCGCACCGAATGAGAGCGGCGGCCGCGTCGTCTTCCACGTGGCGGCGAACGCGGCGAACGGCGACGCGTCGGAGTTCGGGGACTACGTCTACGCGGACAGTTTGTTGGTGGGTATTAGAGACGATTACGATCAGGATCACGATCACGAGCGCGAGCAGGACTGATCCACCGCACCACCGCACCACCGCACCACCGTACCACCGCACCACCTACTCCCTACCGCGCCGCGCCGAGCGGGATCTCGTGTCGACCGAAATTCCCCGCGCCCGCTTCGGTCGCGATCACATCCAGCGTCAGGTCGCCCCGGACATCGAAGGGCACGACCAGCGCGCCCGCGAACATGCTCGTCGCGCCGGCGTAGACCAGCTCGGCTTGCGAGACCACGCGACCGTCCGCTTTAAGCAACGCCACGATGGTCTTGGCGTTGGCATCCCATGTCCCGTCCGGCTCGATCGTGCAACCGCACATCATCCGGACCCGCGCGCTCACCTGGACTTCGGCATTCACCGGGTCGAGGGGCAGAGGAGATACGATCTCGACGATGAAGCCGTGCAGCTCGAGCACGACGCCGTCGCCCAGCACGTCCTGCCCCGGCACCAGCAGCATCTGCTTCGTGGCGGCGCGCACCGCCTGCGGGTATCCCAGCGGACCGATCGCCGAGAT
>JBDHHX010000232.1:0-5952 GCA_039589155.1 Gemmatimonadota bacterium
ACAGCACCTACGAGGAGGAGAACGAGTCAGAGCGAAGCGATCGGCGGACGGTCGTCGTGCTGGGTAGCGGGCCGAACCGTATCGGCCAGGGCGTCGAGTTCGATTACTGCTGCGTCTCGGCGGCCTTCGCGCTGGCGGAAGAGGGTTTCGAGACGATCATGGTCAACTCGAACCCGGAGACGGTCTCCACCGACTTCGACGTCAGCGACAAGCTTTACTTCGAGCCGCTCACCCTGGAAGACGTTCTCGAGATCGTTCACCTGGAGCAGCCCGAGGGCGTGGTCGTACAGATGGGCGGCCAGACGCCGCTCAAACTTGCTAGCGCGCTTCGCGATCTCGATGTGACGATCCTCGGCACGCCGGTGGACGCCATCGACCGTGCGGAAGATCGCGAACGCTTCGAGGCGCTGGCGCGGGAGCTGGAGATCGCCCAGCCGCCCAACGGTTTGGCGACCAGCGAGGAAGAGGCGTTGGAGGTAGCGTCCCGGATCGGTTACCCGGTCCTGGTCCGGCCCAGCTACGTGCTGGGCGGCCGGGCGATGGAGATCGTCTATGACGAAGAGTCGCTGAAGGGCTACTTCGAGCGGGCGGTCCGTGCGTCGCCCGAGCACCCCGTGCTCATCGACAGCTTCCTCGAGGATGCGTTCGAGGCCGACGTCGACGCCGTGTCCGACGGGGAAGAGGTCATGATCGGCGGCGTCATGCAGCACATCGAAGACGCCGGCATCCATTCGGGCGACTCCGCCTGCGTTGTGCCGCCCTACCTGCTGCGCGACGAGCATGTCGAGCAGATGAAGGAGTACACCAGGTCGCTGGCTCACGCGCTGGGCGTCGTTGGTCTGATCAATGTGCAGTTCGCCGTGAAGGACGGCGTCGTCTATGTCCTCGAAGTCAATCCGCGGGCCAGCCGAACGGTTCCGTTTCTCAGCAAGGCGACGGGCGTGCAACTCGCCCGGCTCGCCGCCCGCTTCATGGTCGGCCGCAAGCTGTCCGAGTTCGATCTTTCCGCAAACGGCGAGCTGCAGGGCGTGGCGGTAAAGGAGTCGGTCTTTCCGTTCGACAAGCTGCCGGGCGTCGACGCGTTGCTGGGCCCAGAGATGCGGTCGACCGGCGAGGTGATGGGGATCGCCGATTCGTTCGGCCTGGCCATCGCCAAGGCACAGGTCGCCGGCGGCAACCCGCTGCCGCTGTCGGGACGGATCGTGGTGACCGTGCACGACGAGGACAAGCCTAACGTCACGCCGATCATGCGGCGCTTCGACGAGCTCGGCTTCGAGATCTGGGCCACCGGCGGCACAGCCCGTTACCTGCGCGGACGTGGGATTCCGTGTAAATCGGTACTGAAGGTTCACGAAGGACGGCCGCATATCGTCGATCACCTGATCTCGGGCGAGATCGATCTGTTGATCAACACACCGTTGGGGAAGCACGCCCAGTACGACGATTACGCCATCCGGCGGGCGGCGATCCAGCACCGGATCCCGTACACGACGACGCTGTCGGGCGCGTCGGCGCTGTGTGATGCTGTCATCGCTTTACGACATCGGAAGCTTCAGGTGATGAGTCTTCAGGAGAGGGCTCAACGAGCGGCGGTCGGTGTATAGTGAAGAAAGGTCTTCGTCTTCATTCTCATCCTCATCGTCATCCTCATCCCTGGGGCCGGCGGCGGGGATAGTGATGACGATGAGGATGAGGATGAGAATGAGCATGAGGATCACACCTGGAGGAAGCAGATGAGTGTGCTCGTAGGGCGGGTCGTCGCCACCGAGCGCAAGCCCAACACGACCCACGACTTCCATTTCTGGACCAACCTCGAGGCGCAGATCGGGATCGGCTCGATCGTCAGAGTCGCCGCCGACGCGCAGACCGTGTATGGCGTCGTGGTCGAGGGCTTCAGCTACACCGACCTGATGTCGCCTCTGCACGACTACATCGGAGCCGACGCCGATCCCGAGTCCGAGGCGCGCTCGCCGTCGCAGCGCCCGGAGATCCGGCTCTACTCCGCCGCCGTGCTGCGGCGCGAGCCGGAGGAACCCGTGCAGCCGGTACCGATGGGCGCCGTCTACCTGGCCGACGACGAGGACGTGGTGGTGGGCCTGCGGATGGACACGTACGTCGGCGTCGAGAACGAGACCGGCATCGCGTTGGGCCTTTACACGAGCGGCGGTCTCGAGGCCCGGGTGTACCTCGATGCCGACTTCCTGCTGGGCCCCGAGGCGGCGCACCTGAACATCACCGGTGTCAGCGGCCTGGCCACCAAGACCAGCCTTGTCGAGTTCCTGCTCGCCTCGGTCTTCGAGCAGATGCCAGCGGCCAAGGGCTCCGTCGCCGCCGTCGCCTTCAACGTCAAGGGCCCCGACCTGCTGTTCCTCGATCGGCCCGGCGACCTCGACGAAAACGACTTACGGATGTACAGGCAGCTGGGCGTACCGGCGGAGCCGTTCAAGAACGTGCGCTACTTCGCCCCCTACCGGGCGGACGGTTGGAATCTGAACACGCTGCGCACGAATGCAGAGCTGGCGCACAACGTCGAGCCGCTGCGCTGGGGGTTGAAGGAAGTGATGCAGTTCTCCGAGGTGCTGCTCACCCGGGACGACCTGGACGCTAAAGCCGATGCGTTGATCGACTTCATACGCGACCGGGTGCTCGACCAGCCGTTCGGTCCCGGCCACGGCCACCTGGTGATGCGAGAGCACGTGGTGCGGACCTTCCGTGAGTTGGAGGACTGGTTCGACGATGTGCTGGCGTACTGCGAGATGAACGGTGCTGACCGCTGGATGACGCATCACACGGCGACGATCAGGAAAGTCCGCAATCGTCTGAACGGGATTGTGAGCCGGGCGCACGGGCTGGTTGTGAACGATGACGCTGTCAGCGACTTGCCTTATGGCGCGTTCGAGGATCGTGCGGTCTACGTGGTCGATGTGGCGAACGTGGAGCCGGAGGCGCAGGACCTCGTGTTCGCTCGCGTGGTCTCCAGGTTGCGTGAGGGCCTGGAGTCGGGGACGCTGGGCGTGAATCACGTTGTCGTGTTCGCCGACGAGCTGAACAAGTACGCGCCATCGGACGGGCCGGACACCTACGTGCGCAAGATGCTGCTCGACATCAGCGAGCGCGGCCGCTACCTGGGCCTGGTGCTGTTCGGCGCGCAGCAGTTTCGCTCCCAGGTGCATCGCCGCGTGGTCGGCAACAGCGGTTCCTCGGTCTATGGACGAATGGACATGGACGAGTTGGCCACGCCCGGGTACTCGGTGCTGTCGCCGGCGACGAAGACGAAGCTGGCCAGCCTGCCGAAGGGTGACCTGATGGTGCGGCACCCGCATTTCACGCAGCCGGTGTTTGTGCGATTCCCGAAGCCGGCGGTGATGCGGGGTCGTGACGGGATCGAGCGCTATCCGCCGCGCCCGGAGGTGCCGTTCGAAGACGCGATCGCGTTCGGCCTCAAACGACTGGACGGTCGAGTCAAGGTGAACGACGTGAAAGATGCGATCGCCGGCCGCGACCGCGACGAAGTCCTGCAAGCGTATCACCACACCGAGCGGGCGCGCCCCGATGACGCCATGCGCTTCTTCAGTTCACGGCTAAAACGTAAGGTCGAGTCCGAGGTGGTGGGGCCGGTGCAACGCCCGGTTCCGGTACCGGAAGACCCCTATGGCGTTGATGGGTAGCATCATGGTTCGCGGACGCCGCCTGTTGCCGCTCTGTGCGGCGATCGCCTGTTTGAGCGCCGCGGGGGCCGCGGCCCAGGAGGCTGCCGATGAGCCGTCCGGCCGCCGCGCACTTCTGCGGCTGGCCGCAGACTCCGGCGTGGTCGGCCACTTCAGGTTCACGGGGCAGGAGAACAGCCGCATCGTCTTCGACATACCCAGCGACGACCGCCGCAATGAGCTGCTGGCTTCGGTTACGGCACCGAAGACCACGACCCAGGATATCGCCGGGACCGTCGTGTCGACCCCGGCCGGTATAGAAGACGAGCGACGCTACATCATCTATTGGCTGGGTTACAAGTTCTTCACCGGCGAAGAGGATCGCAGTCTGACCTCGGCTCAATGGGACAGCATCTTCCAGAAAGTGGGCCGCCGCGCCGATCTGCGCTTCAGCGCGCTGGGCCAGCCGCGCGGCGTCGATGTCTCGGCAGAGGCCGTACGGCCTGTGGCGCAGTCGCTGGCCGACGTGCTCGCGGGTCTGGCGCTCGCGTTGCCGGCCGATTCCGTTGCGGTCTCTGATAGCTGGGATGGTCAGCTGGCCGTCCCGGTCAGCGGGCTGGACGGCGCGCGCAAGCTGGTCGTCATGCGCGTGACCTATCGCTTGGCCGAGCTCACGGTGGAGATCGATGGTCTCAAGGCGCACATCGAGTTCGACGGCGAGCCGGTGAGCATCACGGATGATGCGGGCGAGGTGACGGGCAAGTACTTCGGCGAGAGCGTCTTCTCGGTGAACGGCGGCAGGTACGAGCAGGTCATGGCGATCGCCAACCTGGAAGTGAAGTGGACGGATAGCAGCGGACTGCCGCCCAGCCGTACGGTAGTGGAGTGGCGAGGACAGCTGATCCGCAGGTAGCGAGGGCGATCGCCGCGCTGGCTGTCGCCGCGGTGCTGTTGCCGAACGCGGCGGCGGCGCAGGACGCGGCCTACCGTCTGCAGCTCGGCGACGACATCGGCCAGATCAATCGCTACCGACTGGTCTTCGATCTGGAGATGCGCGCCGAGTACACCGGTGAAGGCGCGCTCGACGCCGGCGCCCGCCAACTCATCGACGCGCTGGCCGACGGGATGAGCGTCAGCACCGCCGTCGAATACGACGAACGCTTGATGGCGGTCGACCCGGCCGGCGTGCGGACGTTCGATGTCCGCTGGCACGATTACCAATTCCGCGGCCGTATCAGCGGCGCCGAGATCCCCGAGCCGCCGGGCCGCGCCGAGGCCACCCACGACCTTCTCGCTTCCAGCGCGGCGCGCGTTCGTACCTCCCCCACAGGCCAGACGATCGGCGTCGAGTACTCGAACCCGCGTCTCGAGGCATTCGCTCGCCAGTTCGAGCAGGCCGGCATGCCGACCTACCTGCCCGAGAACGCGGTCCGCGTCGGTGACAGCTGGACCGGCGTCGCAAGCTTCCCGCTGGGCGCCGGCATGGGTGGCAAGGGAAGCATGGAGATCGATCTGGTTCACACGCTGAAAGAACTGCGTCAGGGACCCAATGGCCCCGTCGCCGTGATCGTGCTCAGTGGGTCCTACTCACAGCTGCAGGCGATGGAAGACGTTGGCCTCGGCGCGCCGCTTCACTTGGACGCCAGCTTGACGGGCTCCACTCTATTCGACATCAGTCAGGGCCGCTTCGTGGGCGGCAACTACCAGATCGATATGTTCGCGCTCAGCGCTGCCGAAGGTGTCGAGATCCAGCTCACCGGCCACGCCACCGGGACACTCGAACTGGTGGACGGACAATGAAGCTGGTTCACACCGCCGATTTGCATCTAGGCTACCGTGCCTACCACCGGACGGACGCCCGCGGCATCAACATCCGTGAGGCCGACGTTGCGCGTGCCTTCCGCGAGCTGCTGGAGCGGACGGCGAAGATCGCGCCCGATCTCCTGCTGATCGCCGGCGATGTCTTTCACACGGTGCGCCCTTCCAACATCGCCATCGCCGATGCCTTCCGGCAGCTGTCGCGATTCTGCGCCGAATCGGACGGCACGCGCGTCATCATCGTCGCGGGGAACCACGATTCACCGAAGGCGGCCGAGACCGGCAGCATCCTCAGATTGTTCGACGAGATTGCCGGCGTCCACGTCGTACACCAGGAGGGCCGGCGACTCGAGTTCCCCGATCTCGATGCCGCTGTGCTCTGCCTGCCCCACACCGAGCTGATCTCTGGCGGTCTGGCGATCGAGCCGAAGGAAGACTGCGGTGTGAACGTGTTGTTGGCGCACGCCGAAGTGGATGACGAGCGGCT
>JBDHHX010000233.1:0-5939 GCA_039589155.1 Gemmatimonadota bacterium
CAGACCCGGGGGTGGAATTGGCGCGGAAGAAACCGACGCGGCTTCGCAGAGTCGTCCTCGAGCGGTTGATGCGGTACTACCGCTGGCTGACCGAATCGCCCAAGAGGCCGATCAAGAACGTCACCAGCGCCCAGCTCGCCGAGGCGCTGGATATCGATCCGACGCAGGTGCGCAAGGACTTCGGCGGGATCGGACTGCTGGGTATGGGCCGGGTCGGGTTTGACGTTTGCGAGGTCTGCCGTGCGATACGGTATGTTTTGGGCTTCGACCAGAGATACGAAGGTGTGTTGATCGGCGCCGGGCACTTGGGAAGCGCGTTGCTCGCCTATAATGGCTTTGAAAGGTATGGTCTGAGCATCGTGGCGGCTTTCGACAACGACAAGCGCAGGGTAGGCGGCAAGGCAGCCGGAGTCCAGATCAGGTCCATGAGGTCGTTGAAGCCGTTCATCGACAAGCACAACATCCGTCTCGCAATCCTGACGACCCCGGCTTCCGTTTCACAAAAGCTGACGGATCGACTGGTCGCGGCCGGAATCAAGGCGATTTGGAATTTCACGCCCACCCGGGTGACGGTTCCTCCGGACGTGCTGGTGCGTAACGAGCACATCTCTTTGGGGCTGTCTGAGATCGCCTACCACCTCACGCACTAGTCATCGTTTACTTGCGATGTTGATCCTGGTCGCGCACGGAAGCCACGATCCCAAGTGGCGAGCCGCGGTCGAGAGTCTGAGCGGATCTCTCGAGGCCGATCTCGGCCCGGGCAGGGTGCGGATTGCTTACATGGACTGTACGCCCCCAACGCTCGAGGACGTGGTTTCCGAGGCCGTGCGGTTGGGTGCGGTGCACGTTCGCGTGCTGCCGTTGTTCATGGCCGACGAAGGGCATGTCGATCGAGACATTCGCCCCCTGGTCGAACAGGTGCGTGGGACACATCGGTCCGTTGAACTCGAGCTACTACCGGCTGTTGGCCAGCACCCGTACTTCCAAGAGATGCTAGCCAGGATCGTTGCTGAGGTGCGCTGAATGTTCGCCAAGCAGAGCACGGCCCCCGGAACGGTCTACCTGGTTGGTGCGGGCCCCGGGCATCCTGGCCTGATCACGGTTCGCGGAATGCAGTGTCTGCAGCGTGCCGATGTCGTCCTCTACGACTACCTGGTCAACCCCATCGTGGTCGAGCACGCCTCCGCGTCGGCGGAGCTGGTTGGACTGGGCCATCACAAGACCGGGCGCGCTCTCGCGCCGGACCAGATCACGGCCCGGATGCTGGAAGAGGCGCGAAAGGGTCGTACGGTCGTGAGACTGAAGGGCGGCGACCCCTCGGTGTTCGGCCGCGGCTACGACGAGGAAGATGCGCTTCGCGAGGCTGGTATTCCCTATGAGATAGTCCCCGGCATCACCGCGGGCCTTGCCGTCGCCGCTTATTGCGAGATTCCGATCACGCACCACGAAGAGGCATCCGCTGTCGCTATCATCACCGGCCGCGAGCGCGACGCGAAGTCCGAATCCCACCTGAACTGCGGGCTCGCCGATTTTCCCGGCACCCTCATCTATTACATGGGAGTGCGTCGCGCCGAGGAGTGGAGCAAGGCTCTGCTCGAGCAGGGAAAACCGCCCGATACGCCGGTGGCGATCGTCCGCTGGTGTTCGCGTGCCCAGCAGCAGACCGTCCGTTGCACACTGGGGACTGTCGTGGAAGTCATTGCACAACAAGAGGTTACACCGCCAGCCGTGTTCGTTGTCGGCACCGTGGTCGACCGCGCTCCACAGCTTTCCTGGTTTGCCGCGCGGCCTTTGATTAGCGCTCGCGTTTTGGTGACGGGATCGCAGGGGACTGCCGAGCCACTTCGCGACGGGTTGGGCGAGTTGGGAGCAGAGGTGTTGACGCGACCGGTGATTCGGATCAGCGATCCGCCGGACTGGGCGCCGGTCGATGCCGCACTAAACCAACTTGACCAGTACGACTGGCTGGTGTTCTCCAGCGCGAACGGAGTCGACTACCTGTTTCGGCGGCTCGGTGAGATTGGTGGTGACGTGCGTCGACTGGGCGAGGTGAAGATAGCGGCGATAGGCTCAGGCACTGCGGAGCGGTTGGCTCGGTACAGCCTGCGAGCCGACCTAGTGCCCGAGCACTTCGTTGCCGAGTCGCTGGCCCGGGCGCTGGTGACCGAGGCCGCAGGTCGCCGGTTGCTGTTAGCCCGAACTAACAGGGGTCGCCATGTCCTGCCCGATGAGCTGGAGCGTGCGGGTGCCCAGGTCGACCAGGTCATCGTTTACGGCAGCGTCGATGTGAAGGAGCCCGACCCAAGTGTGGTCGCGGCGCTGTCGACGGGAGAGATCGACTGGGTGACGGTTACCAGCTCCGCCATCGCGCGCGCGGTGGCTCGCCTGTACGGCGATGCGCTGAGCAAAACGCGGCTAGCCAGCATCGGTCCGATGACATCAGCGACGCTTCGCGAGCTCGGCTACGAGCCGGCAGTGGAAGCGACGCCGCATACCACGGCCGGACTGATCGACGCTATCGTCAACGCCGGTCTCACCCGAGGCTGACGCCGCTTCTCACCTTGCAGCGTCCCCCGCGGCGAGCGCGCGCTGGACCAGTTCGCCGACGCTGGTTCGCTGCAGCGATCCCCCTTCATAGAGGAGGACTGGCCCCTCGTCGCTAAGCAGGTCCGCCCGCTCAGCCAGGGTCGTCGTCCGACCGACCCGCCCCAGGCACCAGGCGGCGATGCCCCGGACCTGCGGGTCAGGATCGTCCAGCGCCGAGATCACTGCGGCATGAACGGAGTCGATGTATTCGCGACCAAGCGAGCCGAGTCGTCCGATCGCCCACAGCGCGTCGGCCCTGAAATGGTCCAGGTCCTCCTCCGCCATGTTCGGGATCAGGAAGACGACGATGGAGATGTAATCGGCGAATAGCCTCGGTTCCTGGCGAACGATCTCAGCCATCGCTGCCGGTGCGTGCCAGCAGATTCCGCCGGACTCTTCACTGATCAGCCAGTACAGGCGTCGCAGATGTTCCCGCACGTAGTCGGGATCGTCCTCTGCAACCCGCCGGGCCGCTACTCCCAGTGCCTCGGCAGCGCGCCAACCGATCTGCGGGTCCGTATCGTAGGTGAGCGATACGAGGCTGCCCAGCACGCGCCGCTTCGTCCCGGCCATCTCCGTAATGTGCTCGAACTCCCCGCATTCGAGCAGCTGACGCAGCGTGGTCTTGATCGGCACTTCTTCAGCGTTATCTGTTGTTATGCCGGAATCGCTAGCTTCTGCTCGATCACCAGAGCATTCGCCACCAGGTTGACCAGCTGCGTGACTTCCATGCCCAGTTCGTAGTGCCGGATCACGTCGGTGAGGCCGTCGACGCAGTTGTGGCAAGAGGTGACGACGATCTCCGCGCCGGTCTCCTTCATCTGGTTCGCCTTGACGATACCCGACTTGAGCCGCCGCGGCGTGTACTCCGACATCGACATGGCACCGCCACCGCCGGTGCAGCAGTAGTTTTCGGCTCGGTTCGGATACATCTCACGGAAGTCGCTGCACACTAGCTCCAGCAGCTCGCGGGGCTCTTCGTACATGCCACAGCTGCGGGCCATGTTGCACGAGTCGTGATAGGTAACGGGCCGGGAGTTTCGGCTCTTGTCGACTCTGATCCGGCCTTCCTTGATGTATCGGATCATCGTGAAGACCGAGCTCTCCATCTCGAACGGCACGTTGAACTTAGCCCAGTTGGGACCCTCGCAGCGCGTCGATCTGAAGCCGTGGCCGCACTCCGAGATGACCAGGCTTTTGCCCCTGAGCTCCTCGACCTTTTCGTAGAGCCGCTGCGCCACCGAGCCGCCCAGATCGTCGTCGCCGGAGAACAGACCGAAGTTGGTCATGTCCCAGCCCTCGCTCGCCATGGTCCACTTCTCTCCGGCCGCGTGGAAGATCTTCGCCGCATCCGCTATCGAGCGCGGATCGTACTTCACTTCGCGCGGGTTGATCGAGTAGACCACGTCGCAATCGGTCTGGTCGATCGGGATGTCGGCGGTCGGGTCATCCAACTCGTCCTGCATCTCCTCCGCCATCCACTCGAGCGTGTCGAGGTAGTCCTCCTTGAGCACGCCCATCTGGTTGCCAATCTCCCACTGGTCCTTGCTGACCACGGCCACGCCTTCCGGCATGACTCCGACAGACACCAGTAGGCCGCGGGCCATCCGGTTGAAGGTGGCCAGGTCGACGCCCATCGGGCAGTTCAGAGTGCAGCGGCGACAGTTGGTACACTTGCCGAATACGGTATCCTTCAGTTCCTCCAACTCCTCGTCGGTCCAAACGCTGCCGGCCTTCACCCACCAGGGGAACACTCGACCCGTCCAGTCGAAGTGACGCTTGAACAGCTTGCGGATCAGATCGCCCTTGTAGGCGGGGGCATAAGTCGGGTCACCGGGATTTGCCAAGACGTAGTGACAGGACTCGGTGCACATCCCACAGTGAACACAAGCCAGCAACGAGCCGACCATCTGCCGGTTCAGTTTCTGCCCCATCCGTTCGAGGACTCTCTCGGCCTTATAAGATCTGGTACTCTGCTCAATCATCGGGTCTTTCCCTTTCCGTCGTCCCGTATGCCCATCACACCTAACCGCGCTGCACCGGGTACACACCCCGGTAGCCCATCGTCTTGCCGAGGTAGTAGCGCGTGAAGGGATAGTAGAGGTAGTGGGATATCTTGCTGAACGGCACGTAGACCAGGAAGAAGGCCGTCAGCACGAAGTAGGTCAAAAGATGCCACTCACCGCCGGCGGTCTGGTTCGGAACCCCGAGAAACGCGAATAAGAACCATACGGTCAGCAGTAATAGCGAGAAGTAGTCGTCCGGCGAACTGATCGCTCGCATGTACGGATTGCTCACCCGCCGGATGATTCTGATCACCCCCACCACGAACGCTGCACCGATCACAAGTTGCAGGGTCAGCACGATCCCCTGGCTATCGAGCAGCTGTGGCCAGTAAGGGATGATGAACGACAGAGCGATCGCGGCGGTAACGCCCAAGTGAAACACCACAAACTGAACGTATATCAAGTATTGCCGCCGTGTGCTCTCCATCGCCCAGGGCATCGCGACATTAGCCCAGGAGTACAGGATCCCCTTTCTCGGGGTTGTGCGATTTGGAGTTCCGGTCGACGCCTGGCGCTCGCCGCCCGCGTTGAACCTCAGAAACCAGGCGATACGCGTTGTGTAGACCAGCGCCATGAATCCCAGCGCAAATTCCTGAAGTGTGTGCTCTGAGAAATGCAGCAGTTCGCTCATGATTTGTTCTCTAGTTGGGTCTTGAAAGCGTCGTACTGGCTCGTGTCATACACGCAGATCACGACTTCCCGAATGCCGGTCTCGCCCTCCAGGTAGGGCTCGATCACCTCGAGCATCA
This sequence comes from Gemmatimonadota bacterium, assembly GCA_039589155.1. GTDB lineage: Bacteria > Gemmatimonadota > Gemmatimonadetes > Palauibacterales > KS3-K002 > Kutchimonas. The sequence continues at coordinate 5,402 of JBDHHX010000233.1, forward strand.
CACGAGCACATATAGCGGGTGCGATCCCGTAGTAACCCGAACCCATCGCCGGGAAGGCGATACTCTCGACCTCTGTCTCTTCTGCTCGTCTAAGAGAGTTGAGTACAGTCGTGCGTAGTTTCTCTTCCGTCTCCTCTTCCTGAAACTTCGGGCCGACTGCATGGATGATGTGTCGGGCTTTTAGGTTCCCCGCGGCAGAGACAACGGCCTCGCCGGGTGCAACTGGGGCTAGCTCATCTAGTTCTTTCTGGATCGAGGGTCCGCCCCGCACCGTGATGGCGCCACCGAAGCCCGTACCAAGAGCCAGATCGGGTTCGGCGTAGAACACGAAAGCATCGACGTCTAGGTCGGTGATGTCGTCTTTGATCAGACGTAGGGCGCTCTGGTTGACCTGTTTGCCTTCCTCAACTGCGTTGGTCACTGCTACCTCCCCTCGTTCAGAATCTGGGCACTCCCGGTCCTACCCGTAGAATGGCAGACCAGCCACGCGACAAGCCCCCCTCCGGTACCCGGCCGGAAACAGCGCTCGAAGCTCCTC
>JBDHHX010000234.1:0-5906 GCA_039589155.1 Gemmatimonadota bacterium
GACGGAGGAGTGGAAGGACGCCTACGAGGCAGGAATCTTCACCGAGTTCATGGAGCAGCGTGCTCCCGGCCACACGGTCTTGGACGACAAGATCTACCGCAAGGGCTTTCTCGACTTCCAGGCCGACATCCGGTGCAGCCTCGATCAGCTGGATTGGTTGAACGATCCCGCAGCCCTGGCCAAGAAGGAACAGCTCGAGGCGATGGACATCTGTGCCGACGCCCTGATCTGGTACGCCGAGTTGCACACGAGGAAGGCAGAGGAGCTCGCAGCGTCGGAGAAGGACCCGCAGCGCAAGCAGGAGCTGCAGCGCATCGCTGAAGTATGCGAGCGTGTTCCCGCCCACGCGCCGCGCGACTTCTGGGAGGCGCTACAGTACTACTGGTTCGTTCACCTCGGCGTGATCACCGAGCTCAACACCTGGGACGCCTTTAATCCCGGCCACCTCGACCGCCACCTCTATCCGTTCTATAAGAAGGGACTCGCGGACGGCACACTGACCGAAGAGTCGGCCCGTGAGCTATTGGGCTGCTTCTGGGTCAAGTTCAACAACCAGCCGGCGCCGCCCAAGGTCGGCGTGACCGCCGAGGAGAGCAACACCTACACCGACTTCGCCCAGATCAACACCGGCGGCCTGAACGAGGACGGGTCCGATGGGGTGAACGAGTTGACCTATCTCATACTGGATGTCATCGAGGAGATGCGCCTCGTCCAGCCGAGCTCGTCGGTGCAGCTGAGCAAGAAGAACCCCGACGCCTTCATCAAGCGGGCAGGGAAGATCATCCGCACCGGTTTTGGTCAGCCGTCCATCTTCAACGCCGACCTCATCGTCCAGGAGTTGGTTCGCCAGGGCAAATCTGTAGAGGACGCTCGCGCCGGTGGCTCCAGCGGCTGCGTCGAGGTGGGAGCCTTCGGAAAAGAGAACTACAACCTCACCGGCTACTTCAACATGCCGAAGGTCCTCGAGGTGACGCTCAATGACGGCGTCGACCCGCGGACTGGGAAAAGAATCGGTATCGAGACCGGCGACCCGGCGACGTTCGAGAGTTTCGACGATCTGTTCGATGCCTACCGGCAACAGCTTCTCCACTTCATCGACATCAAGCATCGCGGCAACAACGTGATCGAGCGGCTGTGGGCGACCCACATCCCGACGCCGTTCCTGTCGCTGATCATTGACGACTGCATCGCTAACGGGAAGGACTACCACGACGGCGGCGCCCGCTACAACACGTCGTACATCCAGGGCGTCGGCATCGGCACCATCACCGACGCGATGACCGCCATCAAGCATCACGTCTTCGAGGAGAAGACGTTTAGCATGAGGGATCTCCTGGACGGGCTGGCTAGCGACTTCGAGAGCGACGGCAAATTGCAGAAGCGGTTGCTCAACCGGACGCCCAAGTACGGCAACGACGATGACTACGCCGACTCGGTGATGCGCCGGCTGTTCGAAGCCTACTTCGAGACCGTCGATGGCCGACCCAACACCCGCGGCGGCAAGTACCACGTCAATCTGCTGCCCACCACCTGCCACATCTACTTCGGCTCGGTCTGCGGCGCCTCGGCCGACGGTCGCAAAGCCTGGCAGCCCGTCTCCGAAGGCATCTCGCCAGTGCAGGGCGCCGATCGCCACGGACCTACAGCGGTGCTAAACTCCGCGGCCAAAATGGACCACGCACGGACCGGAGGTACGCTGCTCAACCAGAAACTCTCCCCGGGACTCATCGACGGCGAGCAGGGGCTCGAGAAGTTCGCCCACCTGGTCCGCGGCTACTTTCGCCAGGACGGCCACCACATCCAGTTCAATGTCATCGACGCCGAGACGCTCCGCGCCGCCCAGGCCGAGCCGGAGATGTACCGCGACCTGATCGTCCGGGTCGCCGGCTACAGCGATTACTTCTGCGACCTCGGGAAAGCTCTCCAGGACGAGATTATCGCCCGCACGGAACAGACCGAGTTCTGACGCGTTTCTATCACAGCAGCGGAAACTCGGATGGACCCGGGATGGCCTTGCCAGAGCGTTGGCGGGCCGTAGTTTGCCGCTGTAACGATTGCCTAAAGACAGCCTAACCACTGGCGTAACATATATATGACGAACAGAGTGCAGGCCTGGCTCCGCGAGCCACTGCTGCATTTCCTCGCCCTTGGCGTCCTGCTGTTCGCTGGCTACTCCCTGTTCTCGGTCCGTGCCGAGGATCAGGCGCGGCAGCGCATCGAGGTCGGCCCGGCCGAAGTCGAATGGCTGAGCACCAACTGGGAGGCGCGCTGGCGGCGTCCGCCCACCGAGGCCGAGTTGCGCGGCCTGGTCGACGATTGGGTGCGCCAGGAGGTGCTCTACCGAGAGGCGCTCAAGCTCGGAATGGATCGTGACGACGAGGTCATCCGCCGGCGCATGGTCCAGAAGATCGAGTTCCTCACAGAGGACCTGGCCGCGCAGGCGCAGCCGACGGTAGCCGAGCTGCGCGCCTTCTTCCAGGAGAACCTGGACGATTATCGACTGCCAGAGCTCCGCAGCTTCACACACATCTACTATAACGTCGACCGACGGGGCGAGTCCGTCTACGACGATGCTGAGCGGGATCTGGCCCAGCTGAACGCGTCGCCGAACCCTGTCACAAGAGCGCCGGAGCGCGGCGATCGTTTCATGCTGCAGTACGACTACTCGGCCCAGTCACCCGATGAGGTCAGGCGTTCTTTCGGGCAGCGTTTCGCGGAAGCGCTGTTCGAGCTGGAGCCCGGCGATTGGCAGGGCCCGATCCCCTCGGGCTACGGACTGCACCTCGTGCGAGTGATCGATGTAGAGGAAGAGCGCGCGCCGGAGTTCGCCGAAGTGCGCAACCTCGTGGAGCGGGACTTTGCGTCGGAGCTGAGACAACGGGCCAACGACGCGATGCTGGCCGGTCTTCTCGAGGGCTACGACGTGACGATCGCCGAGGAAGCGATTCGAGAACGGTCGCTACAGATCGAGAACGCCCGAGGCGGTCAGTGACGGCACGCTACTGGCTGCTTCTCGCTACTCTGGCCATCGCGATCAACGTCGCGCCGTCATTCGCTGACGTGACGCGCCCGGTCCACATACAGATCAAGGAACGGGAGCCAGGCGCCTTCCTGGTGCAGTGGCGCGTCCCGAAGGTGATTCCCATCCAGGCCATGCCTTCACCGGTGTTGCCAGAGAGCTGCGTGCCCGAAGGCGAGCGGATCTTCCTCGACCAACCGAGCGGCTGGATGAACCGCCAGGTGTATCGGTGCCCTGAAGGATTGCTGGGACAGGCAGTGGGCATCAGCTACCCGGTGCCGAATCCGACGATCAGCACCGTGATCCGGGTCGAGTTTCTCTCCGGCGAACGGTTCGCCCGGTCGCTGGATCCTTTGGAGGAATCCTGGCGGTTGCCGGAGGCGAACGTGGGGGCCGTCGATGCCTGGCTACGCGACGCGCGGACCGCCACGGTCACCGGTGTACGTCATGTACTCGGTGGCTGGCCCCACATCGCTTTCCTGCTCGCCCTGATCCTGCTGGGCGGTGCCGCAGGGTCCATCCGCCTCGTGTCCGCCTTCGCAGTCGGTCAGCTCGCGGCGGTAGTTGTGACGGCGATCCTCGGTCGAGCCTTTGAAACGGCGGCGGCCGAGATCTGCGTCGCGGTTGCGGTCGTCTTCCTGGCTAGAGAGACTTTGCGTTCGCAGCCGGATCGACGCCGTATCGACGGACTGGCGGCGGGCGCCGGGCTGTTCCACGGGCTTGCCCTTGCGGCGCTGCTGCCGGCCGCGCCGGATGCCACGGGCGTCGCTTGGCCCGGGCTCCTCGTCCTGGTGCTGGGGATGGACGCGGCGATGCTCGCGCTCGCACTTTTCGTCTCGGGTGTCGGTGCGCTGGCCGCGCAGCGTTGGCGAACCGCGTGGCTAAGGCCCGCCCTTTCGTACGTCATCGGTGTAACCGCGGTCGCCGCTGCATTCGGGTTGGCGTTCGTCAGCCCGGTGGTTGAGGCGACGGTAGCGGCCAGCCCGAATCTTCCAGGTCCTGCCGGCGCGACATCCGCTTCCGGCCTGCCCGTCTCCAGGCGATTGGCGCCGCCAACGCTCGATGCGCCGATCCAGAGTTACCTGGCGGTCGAGCCGTTCGAGGTCCGCAACGAGATCTTGGTGCGCGTGGGTGACGTCGCGAGCGAAATCGATCTCGAGGTCAGCCGCGACGGCTATATCGAGATCGATACTCAGAGTGAAGTCGCGCGGCAGATAGGCGAGCTGGTCGTGACGCGATCCGCCGTCGAGATCGACGGCGAGCTCGCCGACGGGATCATCGACCGGGTCGGCTTTACGACCGCCGACGCGACCGGCGTCTTGCCGCGACAGACCCCGGTCAGAGAAGCGCTCGACGAAGCGCTCGTCGGCGTGACCCTCGTCTACCTGGCGGAGGGGATGCCCGACGCGGTGACGTTGAGTTGGAATGAGTTCAGCAACGCGACCCCGTCGATCCCGGCCACCGTGATCGATCCAGAGGCGTCCATGTCCTCTGTACTCACGGCGGGGCAGCCGGCTATCCGCTGGGAGAACGACCTGATGGAGAACCCGGTGGTCGCCGTGACCGGGGTGGCCGTAGAGCCGGCCCGGTTGCCGCTTCCGATGATTTCCCTCGCCCTCTTTGCGGCTGCAGTCGTCCTGATCGTCAGCGGGCTACGCGATCGGCGGCGCAGCGCATCGTTTGCCGGCGCGCGAATCGCGCTCGCGCTGGCGCTCATCGTTGGGCCGCTGGCTCGTGTAGCCATCGCGCTCCCGGCATCGCTCGGGTCAGCGCCCTCGGAAAGCTCGGCACGGCGAATCCTGGCGAGCGTGCTCCCCAACGTGTACCGCGCGTTCGAGTTTCGCGACGAAGCGGTTGCCTACGATCGCCTCGCCGTTGCGGTGACGGGAGAGACGCTGACGGACATCTACCTGCAGCATCGTCGTTCGCTGGAGATGGAGGAGCGGGGCGGTGCGCGGGCCCTCGTCGACGCGGTCGAGGTGCTCGAAGTCGGAGCGATCGAACTGCGAGACGACGGCGGCTTTGACGCCGATGCGTCATGGACGGTCGGTGGAACCGTCACCCACTTCGGTCACCGCCACTTTCGTCAGAACCGTTACGACACACGTGTCGCTGTCGTTCGCGTCGATGGTAACTGGAAGATCCGCTCGATCGAAGTGCTCGAGCAGGAGAGGATTCGGTAATCGGTGATCGGTAGTCGGTAATCGGTCACCTTCGCTAGGGAGGCACCGTACCATGAAGGCCAGCGCACTTTCTTTTGTAGCCGTTCTTCTCGCAGCTTCGATCGCAGTTGCGCAGGACCCGGTCCCTCCGCCGGAGTCGTTGGAGGGCGCGTTCAAGCCGCAGACGCATTTCTCGCCGTACGCGGGACGCAATTTCCCGACCCAGGTCTTCTGGGGCGACACACACCTGCACACCGCCATGTCGATTGACGCGGGAGCCTTCGGTAACCGGCTGAGTCTGGACGAGGCGTATCGTTTTGCCCGGGGTGAGGAGGTCACGTCTGCGACGGGCCAGCGAGTGAAGCTTTCGCGACCCCTCGATTGGCTGGTGGTTGCGGACCACTCCGACAACATGGGCTGCTTCCCCGACCTGTTCGCGGGCAAGCCGGAAATCCTCGCCGACCCGGCGGGTAAGCGCTGGTACGAAATGATCCGGGCGGGCGGGCAGGAAGCTGTAGCGGCCGCGTTGGAGATCATCGACATGGCGTCGAGGGGCACCGTCCCGGAGGCGCTTGTCTACGCGCCGGGTACTTCAGCTTACCGGTCGGCGTGGGAGGAGACGATCAAGGCAGCAGAGAGGCATGACGACCCGGGCCGGTTTACGGCCTTCATCGGCTACGAGTGGACATCGCTGGCGCCGCCAGGCAACAACCTGCATCGCGTTG
>JBDHHX010000235.1:0-5899 GCA_039589155.1 Gemmatimonadota bacterium
CCAGGGCCACGGCCGTACCGCGAAATCGGTTCAGCTACATGTCTCTTCCAGCATGTCGTCCAGCGTGAACGTGCCGGGCCGGCCGCGTATCCATTCCGCCGCCGTCACCGCGCCGCGGGCGAAACCCGCCCGCCCACGCGCCTCGTGTCGGACTTCGATTCTGTCGTCCGGCCCTTCCAGGCCGACGCTGTGGACGCCCGCAATCTCGCCTGCGCGCACGGCACTCACCTGGAGGATCGAGGGATCGGCCGGCCCGGCCGCAGGTCCCAGCTCCCAACCCTTTTTGCGCGACAGCTCCTCCAGGAGTAGCTCCGCCAGCACGCGTGCCGTCCCGCTGGGGTGATCCTTCTTGTGCCGGTGATGGGCTTCGAGGACATGGACGTCCCAATCGGCCAAGCGCTCAGCCAGCTGGCCGGCAACCCGGGCGAGTCGGAAGAATGCCTGCACGCCGAGGGAGAAATTTGGCGCATAAACGAAGCCCGTACCAGCCGCAGCCACAGCGTTGCGCACATCCGAGAGGCGATCGTACCACCCGGTGGTCCCGCACACGACGTCGATCCCGGCGGCCGCCAGCGCCTCGACGTTTGAAGCCGCAGCTTCTGCCACGGTGAACTCGACCGCCACCTGGGCACCGGCCAAACGCTCCCGGTTCAATTCCGCCGCATCACCATTCTCGTTTACATCAATCCGGGCGACGACCTCATGCCCCCGCTCGATCGCCGCGGCCTCAACGGCCCGGCCCATGCGCCCGTACCCGACCAGCGCGATCTTCACCGGCCCACCTCGTTCTGCGATTCGATCAGTTCGGCATGAAGGCGACTCACGACAGCCCCTGCGTCTTCCGAGGCCACCACCAGACTGAGACAGACGTCGGACGCCTGTGAGATGAGCCTGACGGGGGTGGCCCCGAGGGCCGAGAAGACGCGCATCGTGATGCCGGGCTCCTGAAGCAGGCCGTGGCCAACCACACTCACGGTGGCGAGATCCGGAACGACCTCGACTTCGGCAAAGCGACCGAGCTCCTCCTCCACGCCGCCCAGTCCCTCACCGGAATCGAGAGTGAACGCCGTGGACGTGTGCGATGTGGCGACCAGATCGACGGGAAGCCGGTAGCGCGCCAGCACGTCGAAGACCCGGGCCAGGAAACCGTAGGCCATGAACATGGGCCGCGAACGCACCTTGATCAGCGTCACCGCGGGCTTGTGAGCGACGGCCCGAACACCGGTGGCACGGCGCGTGTCGTGACGGATCAACGTGCCCGGGTGCTCCGGCCGCCGCGTGTTGCGGACCGTTAGAGAGACGTCCCGCGCCGCCGCGTGCTTCGCCGCCGCCGGGTGGATCACTCGGGCGCCGAAATACGCCAACTCAACCGCCTCTTCGTAGCCCAGTTCGGGGAGAACCACGGCCCCCTCAACGTCGCTGGGCTCGGCCGTCAGCACTCCGTCGACGTCGGTCCACAGAAGTACCTCGCTGGCGCCCAGCGCCGCCCCGACGATCGCCGCCGTGAAGTCCGACCCGCCACGTCCCAGTGTCGTCGTCACGCCTTCCGCCGTTGCTCCGACGAAGCCCTGAAGGACGGGGACCTTCCCGTCGTCCAGTAACGGCTCGATGACTTCGCGGACCAGCTGCGTCGTCTCTTCGTCCATGGGGATAGCGGCGCCGAAGCTGTCGTCGGTCCGCACCACGGTTCGCGCGTCGATTACGACCGCATCCAAACCCGACTGATTCAGCGCGCCGGCCACCAGCAGGGCCGAAAGGTCCTCGCCGATCGAGGTGACGTCATCTACGGTACGCCGCGCCTCGTCAGGATCACCGGCTTGCGTACCGGCGGCAGCAGCCAGTCGGATGAAGGCGGCATCGATGCCGTTCAGGACGGTGTCGAACTCGGGCGTATCGCCCAGCAGGCCACCGGCCACCTCTTCGTGGCGTACCCGCAGGGCGTTGAGCCGCCACGCCACTTCCGTTTCCGCGTCGGCGATCGCTTCCAAGGCCAGCTCGACCAGGTGATTGGTCACGCCGGCCATCGCCGAGACCACCACGACCCGCGGGCCCTCGCAGTCCCGTACCAGACCGGCCGCGTGTCGAATTCGCTCTGCATCGGCCAGCGATGTGCCGCCGAACTTGTAGACAATCATCCGCGATCTCCGCCACCCACCACGCCGCGTACCAAGCACAGCTCGGCGTTCAACAGCGCCGCTCCCGCCGCACCGCGAATCAAATTGTGCACCAGCGCCGAGAACTTCACGTCGAGCGTCTCGCACTGCCGGACTCGACCCACGCTCACCGTCATCCCGGCCCCCCTATCGCGATCCAACGTTGGCTGCGGTCGTTCATCGTCAGCCAGCACTCGCAGCACGCGTTCGGGGGCCGTCGGAAGATCCAGATCGACTATCCCACCTTCGAAGCTCGACAGCGCCGCCTCGACCTCCTCGGGTCCCGCCGGCCGCTTCAGCTTCACTGACACCGCCAATAGATGTCCGTGGGCCACGGGCACGCGGTGCGTGTGGGCGCTCACCGGAAACTCCGCCGGATGGACTTTTCCGTTCGCGTACTCGCCCAGGATCTTCTGCGGTTCGCTCGCCAGCTTCTCTTCTTCGCCTGCGATGAACGGCAAAACGTTGCCCAACAGGTCGGCCGCTGCCGGGCCCGGCCGGCCGGCGCCCGAGACGCCTTGCAGGGTCGTCACCGTCACGGCACCCACGCCGAAGACCTGGTGCAGCGGCGCCAGGGCCAGAGCCAGGCCGACGACCGCGCAGTTCGGGTTGGTGACGATCGCTCCGGGCCAGCGCTCCGCCTGCGCATCGAGCAGGCCCAGGTGATCGGCGTTCACCTCCGGGATGATGAGTGGAACCGCAGGATCCATTCGATAGCTGGAGGCATTGCTGACTATGACGTGGCCACGGCCCGCGAGCTCTTCCTCCGCGGCCAACGCAGCGTTTCCGGGGAGCGCCGAGAGCAACAGCGGCGACGCCCAGGGCTCATCCGCTGTCTTGAGGTGAAGATCGAGAAGGTCTTTGGATAGCGAGCCGCGTGACGGTTCAGCGAGATCGGCCAGCGCCGCTCCGTAGGCCCGGCCAGCCGACGAGGCAGAAGCACCGACCTCGGCGAGTCGGAACCAGGGATGGCCGCTCAGAAGCTCGGCCAGCCGCACACCCACGGTGCCGGTAGCACCGATCAACCCCACATCGATTCGTTCGGCCACCCTGACTCTGTCGATTAGACGTTCCAGCGCTTCGCGTGAGTCCTAACCGATTCAGTTTAGGGGCGACCGAGCAAAAGTCCAGACCGTCCAGCCTCACGGAAGCGGCGGCAGCCGATCGCGCCAGGCCCGAAATCGCTCACCCTTAAGGAAGAGATAGTAGAGGCCGCCTTCCGAGTACTGTCCCCCGGCTATGCGCTCCGCGTCCGGTCCGATTCCGAAGTAGATATCCGCCCGTCCAGGCGTCCGAATCGCCCCACCCGTATCCTGGTCGAGCATGAACTGCGACAGCCGAACGAAACCGCCAGCCCCATCCGGGACACTGGCTACGACCAGCGTCACACCGCCAGCCGGAAACGTCGTCTTGTCTGTCGCAACGCTGCGCAGCGCCGTCACCTTCACGCCCAGCGAGCCGGCGGGCCACTCGGCGCCGCTTACCTCGTGGAAGAACACGAAGCGTTTGTTGCGGCGCAGGTACGGAGTCAGGTCCTCAGGATGGCTCGCGAAGTATCCACGGACCTCGTCCAGCGACAATTCGTCTTCTCTGATCTTCCCATCCTCGACCATCAGCAGCGAAACGCTCACGTACTCGTGACCGTTCGTGCCCGCATAGCCCACGTGCATCGTCGAACCGTCAGGCAGCGACAATGCCGCCGAGCCCTGGATATGGACCAGGTAGGCCTCGAACTGGTCCCGAAGCCAGGCCAGCTCCGTGCCCGCAAGCATTCCAGACGCTTCGATCGCGGCCCGCGTCGGATAGGGTTCGATCCGTTCGCCGACACGCTGGCCCAACGTCTCGCCCGTCTCCTCATCCTTGACCAGGTCATACGGCAGCTCGTACAGCGGGTACTGGTAGGGTCCGCCCCGAGTCCGCGAGGCCTCGAACACGGGCGAGTAGTAGCCCGTGAACAGGACGCTGCCCTGTCCATCGCTTCCTACGCTCTCATAGAAATCGAACTGGTAGCGAATCTGTTCTTCCAGAAGCACCGGGTCGTCGATTCGCTCCACCAGCTCGCGGAACGCGAACACGCTAGCCCACGCGTGCTCATGCGTGATACCGCCCATCGGGAAGTAATCCTGGCTGCTCGGTTTCTCGAACCAGCTCAGGCTCTCGTCCGATGCCGCGATCAATGACGCGCGGTCCGAACGCACCGCCGCACCCACCCCTGGCTCTCGAGACGGCTCCACCCAGCGGAGGCCGGCTATACGCGATGGCGCCGGTCGTACCGCTTCCGCATCGGGCCGCTCTTCGACGATTGGGTCCTCGGCCGGCGGCTCCACCGCCTCCGGTTGGTCCCTGGGACCTGCCACCGGGCCCGTTCCCGACGGCGGTTGGCAGGCGACCCCGGCCAGCGCCAGGACAGCAAGCGAGAGCCGCGTAGCCCAAAGGGGCGCATCGGAGCGAGAGCTGTATCTCAATATAGTGTAATCGTTTAGGAGCTTTAGAGAAGAGATCGTATTAAGTCCCGCAGCAGGTGTTCCTCGAAGTTGACCGCCCGCTCATACACCTCGTCATGGGTAGCTTCTATGAACAGGTCCGCGGTGCGCAGCTCCTTGCCCTTGGAGCGAAACAGGAACCTGCCCCGGAACAGACGGTCGGCGCACTCGCGTGTCTGGAGCACGACGCCCCAGTTCTCGCCGTCGTAAGGTACGGAACCGAGCTCGGCCTCCATCGGCTTTTCGTCGAACATTTGGAACTGGGGGTCGACGCCTTCGCCCGTCTCACCGTCGTTCCCGGATGACACCATATCCTTGCACCACTCCTGTCGGATCGAGAATGACCCAGACCTTGCCTCCGTGCTGAGCGGCCAGCTCTTCGGGCACATCGATAATCTTCACTGCCGAATCGGTCGAAGTGAGGATGTACATACCGCCTTCGGTCAATTCTAGCACACCGACGACCGGCTTCTGCCCAGCGATCTCGAGGATCTCGTATTCGGAGACGACGATACGCGTTCCGGAATAAGTTCCTGTCGCTCGCACCTCGGCTCCTGTAAGCCGGATCAGCTCGTCTCTGTATTCACCGCGAACCTCAACGCCGGCCCGGGTCATGCCCTCGGGTTCGATCAGCACTTGCTCGAGCGGCGTGCTGCCTGCGACCCGAATCTTACCGACGACGGTGTGAATGTCGCCGCTCTCCGGGTCGGGTGGCTCGCCATCGCTCTTGTTGCCGCAGCCGCTCGACGCTGCAACGGCCAGAGCGACTACCAGGGCGGATCGACGCGCTGAGCCTGGGATAAAGCTACCTCCAACTTGTGGTCGTCGGCCCCCTCGAGGAAGCCGGCGTGAACGGCGAGATATCGTTCTTCGCCCGAGATCTCTCCGTCCATCGCCTTGAAGACGAGTTGGGGCATGGTGATCATGCCGCGCGCACTGCCTTCCGAGTAGTTGACGCTCCAGCGGTGTCCCGCCTCGTCGATGAATTCGCGCTCCTCCGCCACCTGTCGCACCTCGTTTTCCTGTCCGTTTGGTTTCGTCTCTCGTTTACTGTAACTTTGCGGAGCCTCGACGAAAATAGGCTACTCTCACGGAGGACTCCAGATGGCCCGGAAGTTCAAGGACCGCTCCGGCCAGGCGTGGGTCGTGGAACGCGAGCACGGCCGCCACGAGGTCGTGTTTCGGCCGGCCATGGGCGCGCAAGGCGAAGAGCGGGTCGCGCCGTTGCCAACCCACGGCCACAGCCAGGACCCTTACGAACTG
>JBDHHX010000236.1:0-6634 GCA_039589155.1 Gemmatimonadota bacterium
AAACTCGTCCAGCAGCGAGCCGTTGAAGACACGCGCGAACGATTCCTGGTGCGTACCCAGAACCGTGGCGTGACGCTCAGCCAGTTCGTCGAAGCCGTCGTACGGCTGCAGCTGCTCAATCGTGCCGCCTGTCGCTCGCCCGCGATCACTAGCGAGCCCGACATCACCGAATGGCAGCGACAGGTACTCGCCATGAATGACGTGCGTGGCCCGCCATTCGCGCTCGAAGTAGCGGGGCTTCTCCCAACCGATCATCAACGAGCAAAGGAACGGCGGCTCACGTCGGAGCTCGGCAACGAAGGCCAGCATGTATCCGACCTCGCGCCTGCGCACGCTTGGATTGATGGAACCCTTGTGGGTCAGGACGTTGCCCACCCAGATCGCCTTGTCTCCGAGCTCGCGAGCCACGTCCCAGCGTCCAGAAGTGACGTCTTCGGTGAGGTCCGTTCCCCAATCATCGGCCAACGCCAGAAGCCCTGCCCTGGTCCGCGCCCTCATGAAGCGGGCAGCGATGAGACGATAGGGGAAGAGCGCGCCAGCGGCGGCGGCAAGCGTCATGATCAGACCGACCCTGCCGTAGGCGGCGAGCGGTAGCACCATGGCGAATCCGATGACGGCGAAGAGGCCACTGGTCACGGTGCGGCCCGCCCAGCCCCGCGGATAGACGAGCCCGCGGACGAGAGTTAGTCCGATGAGCGCCACCGCGATTCTAAAAAGGTATCCCATACGTCCACACCGTTTCTCTCTGCCCGACACTGACCGGCCAGTGTCGCGACTAATACTGACCCGCCGCGCCGCTCAGCGCCAGCGCGTCACCGGCGGCTGGCCGCCCCGCGGCGTTCTTGTCTATATATTCGAACCATGCAAGAAGCCGCGTAACTCAAGCTGGGAAGCGCCGAGCTGCATACGCGCGCACTGAGCAGCTTCTTCCCACACATGGGCGAAGAGGACCCGCTGCGCGGCTGGAACGGGTCGGGTACCATCTTCTTCTCTCACTGCAACCTGCGCTGCGTCTTCTGCCAGAACTACGAGATCAGCCAGGCGGTGAAGCCGGGCGCCGCGCAACCCGGGTCGCCGCCGGAGGAAGTCGCGGCTATGATGCTGAAGCTACAAAAGCTGGGCTGCCACAACATCAATTTCGTAACGCCGGAGCACGTGGTACCACAGGTCCTCGAGGCGACAGCGATCGCCGCGGACGACGGCCTGACTTTGCCCATCGTGTACAACACCAGCGCCTACGATGCGCTGGAAAGCCTGGAGCTGCTGGACGGAATCGTCGACATCTACATGCCGGACTTCAAGTACTGGTCGGCGGAACGAAGCGCCCGCTACCTGAAGGCGGAGGACTACCCGGAAGCGGCACGGGCGGCGATCACGGAGATGCACCGACAGGTGGGCCCACTGCAAATCGATGCCGACGGTCTGGCGATTCGCGGTCTTCTGATCCGCCACCTCGTGATGCCGGGCGCGGTAGATGACACGACGGCGATCCTGAAGTGGATCGCCGAAGAGCTGGGGACCGACAGCTATATCAACTTGATGAACCAGTACCGGCCGGCCGGCCGTGTCTGCGGCGAGCGCTACCCTGAGATCAATCGGCGGGTGGGGGCGGATGAATTCCGTGCGGCGCACGAGGCGGCGCGTGAGCTGGGGCTGTCGCGACTGGACAGGCGCTAGCCGTTCGCTTCGACCCTAACCGGCCAGAATTTCACGCAGCAAAACGACGAGAGCGCCGACCGTCGCCAGGGCGAGGACGGCCGGGCGCGTATAGCCGCGGTCGAACAGCTGACGTGCGGGGCCTGAAACGAGGAACCCGAGCAACATGCCCGGCATCAGCGTCGACGCCATCAGCAACTCCGCTTTGGCGAAGCGTCCGACGGAGACGAGCGCCAACAACGACACGATGGCGCCGACGAAGAAGAAGCCGGAGAGAGTGGCACGAAGCTTCGGCCCCGGCGAGTGCTGGAGGAGGAGCGCGATAGGGGGCCCGCCGACGGCCGCGGTCGTGCCCATCACTCCAGACAGGAGACCGGCGCCCACGAGCTTCGCTGCGGTCGGCTCTATCCTGCGCGGCGATGCGCTGATCGCGACGGCGGCGAGTACCAGCACGCCGAACATGATGGAGATCTGATCGCGTGGCAGCGCGACGAGCACGGCCGCGCCAACGAAGTTGCCCGGGATCCGGCCACCCAGTGCCCACTTGAGTTGACCGAAGTCGATCGAGCGATGCTCCCGTACCGCGACCAATACGCTAAAAGCGATGGCGACACAAAGGAACGGCCCGGGGATGAATCCTGGATCGATGAGAACGAGCACGGGCACGGCCACCAGCGCGAGGCCGAACCCAACGGAGCCCTGAATCGCAGCGCCCAGTGCGACTATGGCGGTAGCCGCGGCGAAGGCAGCCAGCGTCAACCCGATCACCTCCCTCCCTGCCCCGCGCCGCGGTTCAGTCTGGCGCGATGATCGCCTTGGTAACCTTCAGCGCCTCGACATCGGCCAGCGCCTCGTTCGCCTGCTCCAGCGAATAGCGCTTGCCGATCACCCTGGCGAACGGTAGTCGTTCGCTGTTCTTGGCGAAAATTTGAAGCGCTCGATAGAGGTGACCGAAGTCGAGTCCCCAGCGACCGCGCACATCCGCGTGCTTCTTATTGATGTCAATGTGCGGGTTGATCGTCGCCGGCCCCACGTCCGTGTAGTGACCGGCGATCACGTAGGTGCCACCGTCGCGCAGCAGGCGGAATCCTTCCGGAATGGTCGACGGGTGACCGGCGCACTCGATGGCCACATCGACGCCGCGACCGGCGGTCATCTCGCGCACAGTCGTCTCACGCTTCTCTTCCGGGTCACCGCTCACCGACATCGTCACGTCGGCGCCCATGATCCCTGCGAGCTCGAGCCGATCGCCCGGATCGCCGATGGCGATCACCCGTCCGGCGCCCCGCAGCGCCGCGAACGCAATGGCGGAGAGTCCCACCGGGCCCGCCCCCTGAACCAGCACCGTGTCGCCCATCGCCAGGTCGCTGCGCTCGACCGCGGCGAACCCGGTGAACAGGCCGCAACCTCCGCCGATCACGTCCTCGGCAGAGAGCCGTTCGGGCAGCTTGAGGATCTGGACGCCGGGCTTCAGATAGATCCGCTCGGCCCAGCCGCCCAGCGGGCCGTCGTTCGCCGAGTAGGTGATTCCGTAGACGCGACGACTGGGGCAGCGGTTCGGCTGCACGGCTACGGTGCAGTAGTAGCAGGCGTGGCAGGTCTCGTGGACGTCGTAGAAGGTGACGACGTCGCCGGGCGCCAGTGGCGCGCCCAGGGCATCGGAATCCACACCGCGGCTTTCCAGCACGCGACCGACGCTGATGTGTCCCGGTATGATCGGGTACGGAACACCGGCCAGTCGGCCGTGGTGCAGGTGCACGTCGGTTCCACAGACCTCGCTGGCCACCGTCTCGAGCAGCACTCCACCGGGCTCGAGCTTTGGATCATCGATCTGCCACAACTCGATGGGCCGTTGCGGCGCGGTCATCACCGCGGCTTTGATCGTCATGCGGTTCGCTCTCTCAGTGGCCGACGGCCATCCCGTCTTTGCGTGGATCGGAGCCAGCGGCCCAGCCGTGCTGCAGCCGCATCACGGCCTGGCTGCCGCCGAAGGAGACGGAGCCGTCCGGTAGAATCTCGTGACCCATCGCGGCGAGGGCTGCCCGCACCCCGTCGGGGATAGGCGTCTCCAACGCCACGCTGCGATTCACCAGGTGGCGGAAGCGAGGCGCGTCGATGGCCTGCTGCAGGTCCATGTCAAAGAGCAGCAGGTTGAGAAGCACCTGCACGTGTCCCTGCGGTTGGATCGAGCCGCCCATGACGCCGAAGCTGAGCCAGGGCTCCTGGGAACCGTCCGGCCCGGCACGAGTGACGAACGCGGGAATGATCGTATGGAACGGTCGCTTCGCCGGTCCCACCGTGTTGGCCAGGCCGGGCTCCATCGAGAAGCCGGCGCCGCGGTTCTGCAGCGCGAAGCCGGTTCCAGGAACGACGACGCCGGAGCCGAATTCCCAGTAGATGCTGTTGATGAACGATATCATGTTGCCGCTCTGGTCGGCGGCGCTCAGGTAGATGGTTTCGCTGGCGGTAACCGCCGCGCCGGGCTCCACCCGCTCGGCGGCGCGAGCCGGGTCGATAAGAGCGCGGCGCGCGGCGATGAAATCATCGGAGAGCAGTTCATCGGGGCCGACCGTCATGTCGTCGGGGTCGCCCACCCAGCGAGCGAGGTCGGCGAAGGCGAGCTTCTTGACCTCGATCAGGTGATGGAGATACTCCGCCGAATTGTGACCCATCGCCTTCAGGTCGAACGGCTCCAGGATCCGCAGCATCTCCAGCGCAGCGATCCCCTGCCCGTTGGGCGGCAACTCCCAGACGCGATGGCCCTTGAAGTCCACCGACATGGGCTCGACCCAAACCGGCTCGTGGCTCGCCAGGTCGTCCAGCGTGAGAAAGCCGCCCAGCTCCTCGACTCGCTCGACGATGCGGCGACCCAAGTCGCCGCCGTAAAGAACCGACGGTCCTCCCTCAGCGATCGCCCTCAGCGATGCCGCGAAATCACGATTGCGGAACCACTCGCCCGGCTGCGGCGCCCGCTCGCCGTTCACGAGATACGTGGCCCGAGCGCCCTCGTCGCGTTGGAGCTTCTCCACCTCCGCCGCCCACTGCCGCCCGATGATCGGCGATACCGGGAACCCATTCTCCGCCAGTTCGATAGCCGGCTCGAGCGCCTTGGCCAGGCTGATCGTGCCGTGTCGCTCCAATAGCGCTGCCCAGCCCGAAAGCGCGCCCGGCACCGTAATAGGTTCGGCGCCGTGCAGCGGGACGCTCTCGTAACCTCTCTCGAGCAGCGCCTCCCGGGTCATCCGTGAACCGGAGCGGCCGCTGGCGTTGAGCCCGAGCAGTCTCCCCTCTTCGGCCGACCAGAGGATGGCGAACATGTCTCCGCCGATCCCGGTCATGTGCGGTTCCACCAGGTTGAGAACAGCTGCCGCGGTCACCGCCGCGTCGATGGCGTTGCCGCCGCGCTGCAGAACCGCCAGTCCGGCGGCACTGGCGAGCGGATGACTGGTCGCGATGGCGCCGTGCGGCGCGTAGACGGTGGAGCGGCCGGCGACGGTGGTGGGCCGGTGCTCCTGTGCTCGAGCTTCGGGAATCATGGCGAGTGTCGTGACGACCGGCGCGAGGAGAAGCAGTCTTCGCATTGGGCGGTTCCTATGGGTTCCTTCGGGGTCTCCGCACTGCGACGGCGAGAGCGGAAGCTATGCCTTCGGTGAAGCGGCGGAAAGGTGTAGATGACGATGAGGATGAGGATTCTAGCGGGTGGCTTTCGACTCGCGAGCGGAGGCGAAGGCCGAATGGAGGCATTCGTCATAGGCGTTCTTGCGAGACGGCCAGACGACGGAGAGACCGACGAAGTAATCGAGCTCGGACGCTCGATCGCGAAGTTGCTTCTCGATCCTCCGAGCTACCTGCTCGGCGCCCTGCTCCGGCGTGTCCGGCATGGCAATGGCGAAGACGTCGGCGCCGACGCGACCGACGATGTCGGTGGAGCGCAGCGC
The DNA here is from genome assembly GCA_039589155.1 of Gemmatimonadota bacterium. GTDB lineage: Bacteria > Gemmatimonadota > Gemmatimonadetes > Palauibacterales > KS3-K002 > Kutchimonas. The sequence goes on from JBDHHX010000236.1 coordinate 5,595, forward strand.
CGCGGTGGCCTCGGCCGCCAACTGCCGTAGCAGCTGCTCGTCTATGCCCGCGTCCTGGTAACCAGCTTTCACGCCCGGTTGCTCGATGTCGATGACCATCACCGCGTACGGCCACTTGCCCCGGACCGCCAGTTTGTGCAGGAACTCCAGCGCGTTGGTGAACTCTTGCAGATCGTGCACGCCCTGTTTGGGATGTGCGACCGCCGCGCGCGCCAGGCGCAAACGCAGAGTCTCGTGCCTCTCCACAAGCGCGCCCAGCACCAGGGCGGCAGCCGCCAGCGAGCCGCATCGGGCAATGAGAACCCAGGCCTCCGGCCAACCGGCCGTGCCGACCAGCAACACCGCGTATTCGCAGGCCAGGTAGGCGGTCACCGAGAAGGCGGCGCCTTTCCAACCGTAGGCCAGCGTGAGAGTCAGGATCACGAATGCGTAGACGAAGATCGCGGCGCCACTCGGCGTGGCGAGTACCACGAGGAGCGCCGTGATCGCCGCCAGATCGAGCAGGCTCACGAACCACAGCGGCGGGTGCAGCTTGTACCAGTGGAGAACCGTCAGCAGCAGGCCGTAGGAAGCGACCCCCAGAACGATCCGGGTGGCTGCCGCGTCCAGACCATACTCGGGATAGAGCCAGATGGCGCCGCCCGCCAGCAGAATCCACCGTAGCGCCACAGCCAGCCAGGTGGCTTCTCGGTACAGGGATGTCCGCGCGGGCTTTGCAGACGGTTTAGATCTCTCGGCCATCGACGATCCGGCTTGGACGTTGAAAATCCACGCGAGTGCGCAGGGTCACTGTACGGGGGAGTGATGGACCAAGGGGTTAGTAATATAACACTTTTTGGGGGAGTGGGTACTGGTAAGACGGAATCGCGACTGAGCCAGGACTACGACTTTGACTAGGATTGGATTAGGACTATGACTAGAACCAGGACTTCATAGTCCAAGTCCTAGTCGTAGTCCAAGTCCTAGTCGTAGTCCAATCCTAGTCGTAGTCCAATCCTAGTCGTAGTCCTAGTTCGCATCCGTCAGATTCAGCTCGATGC
>JBDHHX010000237.1:0-5805 GCA_039589155.1 Gemmatimonadota bacterium
CTTACGAGCTTGGCAAGTGCTGCGATGCGGCGATAACGGCCAACGGCGAGGTCGACATCCACCATAGCACTGTCATCAGCGGCGAGGATTCGATTCCCCCGGGTTGGGACCCTACCCGCTGCGACGACTACCCACCCGAAGATGTGCCTGGGATCATCGCGAAGGATACGACCCTGGTGAACGTGGACGAGGAAGCTTACTGGGGTGGCGATCCGCCGTTGGTTCAGGACGATAGCCTCGCGAACGCCGATTACTATTCGTTCGGCGACGTCGGCTACGACTCGCTCCTCAACCTCGCCACGACGCATCTCGAGCGCAGCGAGAGCCAGTCGACCGGCGGCATCAAGTACGGCGGCGACCCCGCTCCTGCCGGCTGCCGTGTCCACCCGGTCACGTCGGGCTCGAGCGATGGCTGCTACTATGGACCCCGCTACAACTTCGACGGATCGTGCGACACGGGCCACCCGCTCAACTTCGGTGCTCCCAGCGGGCCCTGTAAGGACCACTTCCCCATCGTGCGCATCACGGGTAACTGGGCCTTCAATGGGATGGGAGACCCAAACGGATACGCTCAGGGGATCTTCGTGCTTGACACGTTTCCGAGCGGCCGGGGCTCGGTCTTCGACATGGAGAAGTACGACGACGTCGGTGTCGGCCAGACGGTTGTCGGACTCCTGGTCGGCAAAGGCTGCATCGAGTGGGAGGAACACGCCTATTTCTACGGTGCGGTCTTCGTCGACGGGATCAACACGCCGGACTGTAACACGGATGAGAACATCCAGATGCACAAGCTGACGGCCGTACAGTACAGTCAATGCGCGGTCCAGAAGGCTATAGAATTGAGCGGGCTGGGTGACCTGGCGGACCCGCGCGAAGGCGGTTTGGCCTTCATCAAGTCGCGGGCGATGCGGGAGATCCTGCGCTAGAGCCGATCCGGGCTGACGATCGAGGCCCGCCGTATCATGAACGGTTTGCGTGAGCGGATGAGCATGAAGAGAGAGCTGAATGAGAGCGGTTTCGTCCTCCCGGTGATTATTTCCGGCCTCGTGATCATGATGACGCTGGCAGTAGCGGCGTTGATCACCAGCGGAGACGAGCAACGCTCGTCGCAAGCGATGCACGAATCCGGTGTGGTGTTCTACGCGGCGGAGGCGGGGATCCACGAGATCTGGGGCAACTGGGACAGCACGAAGGACAGCCTGGTGAACCTGCTGAATCCGGCGGACACGCTGGACCTGGGTTGGTCGGATTTGGCGGGAGGTGCGAAATACCACGGCATGGTCGTTCGTACCGATGACGGCAGCGGCGAGCCATCTTATGTCCTGTGGGTCGAAGGTAGAGGGGCGGGCGCGCGGGGCGGTCGGCGGATGCTGTCTGTCGCGCTGACGGGCGCTGCCGGCGCCGGCGGTGGCAGCACGAGTTACACGCTGGGCAGCTGCTGCCACTCGGCGGCCACGGCGCGCGGGGTAATGAAACTCAGCGGCTCCTCGTTCATCAGCGGGATCGACATGCTCCCGCCGGAATGGGATGACGGACGCTGCGATGACTATACGCCCGAGGACGTGGCGGGACTCACCTACACCGACAGCGAAAGCGAAGCTCAGGACGTCATATCGTCGGGCGACCCGCCGCTGGTGTACGACCCGTCGCTGGCGGATGCTGACTTCAACGAATTCGGTGAGCTCGACTGGGATGGGCTGGCGGACTTGGCCACCACCCAACTCTACAACCCGGCCGGCAGCTCGAAGGGGCTGGAGTACGGCGGTGACCCGGCGCCCCCCGGTTGCTCGACCAACCCGGTCACCAGCGGCTCATCTTCCGGTTGCTTCATCGGGCCGCGCTACAACGCTGACGGGAGCTGCGACACCAGCCACCCGCTCAACTTCGGGGCGAAGACGGGTCCCTGCAAAGACCACTTCCCCGTGGTGCTGATCACCGGCGACTTCGCGTTTCAGGGTGACGGCGATCCGGGCGGTTACGCCCAGGGGATCTTCGTCATGGACACGACGGCCGGAGCCATCGGCAGCGAGTTCGACATCGAGAAGGGCGGTGACTTCATCGTAGCCGGCATCATGATCGGCAAGGGGTGCTTCGAGATGGACAGCGACGGCCCCTTCGTCTGGTACGGAGCGGTGTTCAGCGACGGCCACGTGAACGAAAGGGCCAGCTGCGACACGGATGTGCCCCTCTATCTGCACGGCGGAACCGGGATCCAGTACAGCCAGTGCGCTGTGCAGCGGGCGCTCTTGTACAGCGGCGTGGGCGACGCGGTGAACGGCGGGCCGAGCGGTGGTGGGCTGACGATGATCAAGTCGCGGGCGATGCGCGAAATCCTGCGCTAGAATCGGCGGAAATTCAGGGCTGCGGGGCCCCGGGGCTTGCGAATCCCGGGGCCTCGCTTATTCGTATAGATAGGCAGAGCGTTACAGCAGGCAGGTACGACGACCGGACGGGGCCCGGGAAAGCCGTGAGCTGGAGGAAGTTACCGCACCAGCCCACAGAGCTTGACCGGGCCCCGTCTGGCCACGAGGATACAGTAACGGTGGTACCACCCTGCATGGAGGTTCACATGACGCTCAGAAGCAACGCCTTTCAACTGCTGGCTCTATCCGCGCTGGCCGCCACGCTCGCCTGCGGCAGCAAGAACGTCGCCGATCTCGATGAGGCGCCGGTCGGCTCCCAGGTGGTCGTCGAGCGCAGCGACGGCAGTCGCCCCGACTGGATCCTCGAGCCACCCGAAGACGACGACGGCTTCAAGTTCTTCTCCGGCGGTGAAGAGGGCTACACCGATTACGCGCTGGGTTTCCGCATGGCCAAGGCCGAGGCGATGCAGGAGATGGGCGAGAGCGTGCTGGGCATCTGGAGCTCGCTGCTGCAAGCCAGCTCGGTGGGCGGCAAGGACGAGATCCAGCAGTACGCGCGCAATTTCCAGGAGCTCGCGGTGAAGGAGATCAGCCTCTCCGGCGCCGAGACCGAGGAGCGCTACTACGAGAAGGTGGCGGAGAAGACGGCATACGGCGTCGAGTACCGCTACAACACGTTTGTATTGCTCAGAGTCCCGGAGCAGGAGTACAACATGGCGCAGGTCCGCGCCCTGGAAGAGCTGAAGGACCGTGCCCGTGAAGACGACAACGTCGATGCCCAGGAGTTCATCGACGAGGCGATCGACCGACTGAATCAGATCAAGAAGAATCCGTGATCCGCCAGGCGTTAGCCCTGGCGGTTTCGTTGGTCGTTTGTGGCTGCGGCGGTAGCGCGATCATCGAGCGCTCCGCCGCGGAGCGGCCCGCCTGGGTCGAAGTGACGCCCGCGGCGCGCGACTCGCTCTATTTCGTCGGCATCTGCTCGGACCTTCCATCGTACCAGGAAGCGCTGCGCTGCGCGCGCGCCGAGGCGTTAACGGACGTCGCCGCTTGGGTCGGCGCCCGCTTCTCGTCGTACGTCTACAGCGCGCAGACCGAGGCGGCCCGGTCGGGTGGTACCACTTCGTACTTCGACAGCGACCTCTTCCTCGCCGACGCGCGTCGCAGCGACACATATCACGAAGTGCGTGAGGAAGAGTGGGGGCGCTCCTACTACGTGAGCGTCCTCTACGCCTACGCGCGCCGCGAGGCGGAGAACGAGAAGGACCGGATCGAGGCGACGACGGCCGACGCGCAGCGGCGGGTCGACGGCGCCGCCATGGGATTGAGCCTGCCGCTCGCGCAGGGCCAGTGGGGCGACGCGATGAACATGTACATCGACATCGTGGAGCGCGTCGCCGTATCCCGGAACCTGCAGCGTCAGGAGCACGTCGAGCGGTTGGCCGGCGTGGCAGAAGAGCTGATCGACCCGTTGGAGCTTTCGGCCTGGACCGTGATGGTCGACCCGAAAAGCGGGACGCTGATCGAGGCGGAGGCGATTTACAGGAACGCAGCGGCGGAAGGTGTGCGGCTGCAGTGTCTGTTTGACGGCGACGAAGAATCGGTTGTGACGGAAGAGAACGGCCATGCCATCTGCGAGTTTGGAGCTCCGGAGCCTGGCGCGCGAGTACGCGTCACCGTGCGACCCGACGTCTCCGGCTACCTGGCGGCGTTGCCCGACGAGGCGAGCGGCCTGGCGGCCGAGTTCGGCCGTTTGCTCGATCACGCCGTGACCATGGAAGTAGGTAAGCCGCTTGCGGTGGAACTCTCCTTCGATGGCCTCGGCATGGGCTGTGAGCCGGCGATCGAGATCCTGGAGCGGAAGCTCGCCGAGGCGGGGGTCGAGCTGGTTGAGCCCGGGAAAGGCGTAGCTGCCCTGGAGATCGGTTGCACGGTCGTTCCCGGTGCGAGGTCCGGAGATCTGCAGGTGATGACGGCGCGGGGAAGGGTGTCGCTGAAGACGGCGAGTGGCCGCGTCGAGCGTACGCTGGATCCGGTGGAGGGTTTGGGTGCGACTGGCGACGCGGCACGGGGGGAGGCGCTGGAGCGGTTGGGGAACGAGTTGGCGGCCATCGCCTTGAAGCTGATACGCGAAAGCGATGAACACGAGAAGCAGTAGACCGATCCTCTTTGGCCTGACCGTCGTCCTGGGCGGGCTGTGCGGGGCGTCGAGCGCCTATGCTCAAGAGATGTCGCGCGAGCAGCTGGACGACTACATGGCGCGGCTGGTGACGGAGATCCGCGCCACCGTGCCCGACCTGGAGGTCTATGAACCCTTCCTCGTTCTGCATGTGCTCCATGACGAACGGGGTTACCGGGTCGGGGCCAGCGATCTGCTCGAGCGCCGCTTCACGACGGCGCTGGCCGAGCAGCGGGTTCGGGTCATCGACCAGGCGGCGCGGCAGCGAATCCTCGATGACCTGGAGGCTTGCTACACCGACGAGGCGCCCTTCTGCCGGGCCAGCGACGTGGTCGGTCGTTTCCAGACCGCCGGCGGCATCTTCGAGGGCTCGGTGCTCCCGGTGCGGGGCGGCACCGAGTTCCGGGCCAAGTTGGTCGTGGCGACGGGTGGCGCCGAGCTGTCGCCCGGCGAAATCCTCGGCACCTGGAGCGTTGTGATCCCGCCGTCGGCCATCGACCCTATCGACGATCTGCTGCCCGCCGTCGGCGCCGTCTCCTACGGCGCCTTCGGCGCCGACACGCTGGGACCGGAAGCGCTGGGCGAGCTACGGATCGATGTGCGCACGCAGGACGGCACGCCGGCCTGGGTGAACATCGACGGCCAGGTCAACGTCCCGGCTCCGGCCACGACGACCATGGCTTCGGGCCGCCACCTGGTCACCGTCACCGCCAGCGGGCACGAGCCGTTCGCCGGCTACATCGAGGTCGTGCCCCGCGGCATCGTCACGCGGAGCATCGTGCTGGCCCGCGGCGAAGGACAGATCTGGGTCCGCTCCAACGCCCTCGAAGCGTATGTCGCGCTGGACGGCCAGCGCGTCGGCACCACGCCATGGCGTAGCAAGAGCATCGAGACCGGCCCTCACACCATTCGCATCGAGCGCGAGGGCTACCAGCCGTACGAGACCGATTTCATCCTCGAGCACGAGCAGGTGAAGGATGTCTATGCCGAGTTGATCGAACTGCCCGGCGACATCGTCATCACCTGCATGCAGGACGATATCGCCGTCTTCATGGATGACATCAGCCGCGGTCCCGTGGGACGTTGCAGCATGGGCCGCACGCTCACGCTCAAGGATGTAGCGGCCGGGATGCACACGCTGTGGGGCGCCCGTGACTCCGACCGCACCAACCGAATGAACGTCGTCGTTCGTGGTGGTCAGGCCGTGCCGCTCAGCCTCGGCCTCCGCCTCGACCTTCCCGACGATTACCGTGACGCCAACGA
>JBDHHX010000238.1:0-5735 GCA_039589155.1 Gemmatimonadota bacterium
CTGCACGCTCGCCGGCAGGCGGCGCGCCGGATCCACGACAAGGAAGCGCTGAAGAAGCTGTTCGACACCATCGGCCCGCGCTACGCGGACCGCGACGGCGGCTACATGCGCATCTTGAAGATGGGACAGCGTAAGGGCGATGGCGCCGAGGTCGCTCTCGTGCAGCTGGTGGACTAAGACAACCGCCACCTCCTGAGAGGGATAAGCACATGCTGAATGTGCTCCAGAAGTACACGTGGCCGTGGGCGGCACTGGCGACCGTCCTGGTCCTCGGTTTCATGATTTGGCTGTACGCCGCGTCGACCAGCCTCGACAGGTCGCTAGTTGCGACCGAGACTGTCGCTGACATTCCGACGGTCGCGGATACGACGTTCGTTCAGGATCCGACGCTATTCTCGCGACAGCGCATCCTGCTGACCCCGGTCAGAGTCAGCCAGTGGATCGGCCGTGCCACGATGGCGGTCGAGCTGCCGGGAATGGAGAACTACCCGATGATCCTCGATCGCGGGATCCTCGAAACCGTCGAGACCGAGATGACCGTCACGGTCGGCGACAATCTGGCGGTGGCGGGGCAGGTCTACGCTCTCAACGACTCGATCCTGGACATCTACGTCCAGCGCGGGTTCTTCGAGCCGGAGAACCGGGCCCTGGTCGAAGGACACACGACCTTCTTCCTGGTCGACTCGCTCGACTTCGTCTTCCCGGAAGAGGTTATGGAAGTAGGCGGCGGCGAGATGGGCCAGTAGTGACGAACTGACTGACGTCGAACAGATTTTTAGGAGAAGAATAGATCATGTCACGGGTGTGCTACTCGTGTGGCAAGGGCCCTTCGGTGGGCAACAACGTGAGCCACGCGAACAACAGGACGAAGCGGCGCTGGTTGCCGAACCTTCAGCGGGTGCGCGTGCTGGAGAAGGGCGAGGTCCGGCGTGTGCGTGTTTGCAGCCGCTGCATCAAGTCCGGGAGGGTTGCAAAGGCCCCCTGACCGGCGCGGTCGTCCGCATGAGATATGAAACGGCCGGCGGCTCGCATCTCGCGAGCGTGCCGGCCGTCTTCTTTTCCCCCGGTCAGGGCCGCCGCCTCCCGACTGCGCTGGTTCGGCAAGGGCGCCTGGCGCCCCTCTGGCGGTGCGGCGCTGACCGAGCCTAGACGTCGACTACCGTGATGTTCGTGCGCGTCTTGCCCGCCACGAAGCCGGGAGGCGCCTCCAGCGGCAGGACCTCTACCTTGGCGTACACCTCTTCCTTGCCGATTTCGGTGTCCACCAGGTGGGCGGAAAACTCCTCGTTGTAGGACAGTTCGACCTCTTCCTTCGACGGGATGATATAGTGCCGTTTCAGCCCCGGGCTCGGGTCGCCAACCGACTCGGCTGGCCGCAGCTGTGACAGCTTGTCGTCGGCCATCGGGTCTTCCTCCATGAACTGGTACTGGAGGAGCCAGCGATGACCGACTTCCTTAGGCTCGAACCGGATCACGGTGGTCAGGGTGAACTTGACGAAGTGCTCGGTCAGCTCGTGGCTGAGGTTTGCACTTACAAAGCTAGCCATGTGTTGGCTCCTTTCAGAGACAAGCCAGCAACCGGCAGGGCTGGCCACTCAGCGCAGTTCAGGTAAACCTGAAGCAAAGAAATATGTACCGGGACAGTCGGCCGGGCAATAACAGCGAATTCCGCGGGGCGCCACGTCCCACTCGCAGCGGCCGTCGCCACCGTTGCCGCCTGGACCGGACGCTCTATCTATCGATATCATGGGACTTTGCGGCCTCCCTCTGTTGATGTGCCGGGCGTGCCGGCCCATATTTTGCCCCTGACGAGCCGGTTGTCACCCACCAGCCGGGCCGATCGAAATATGGAGACCTAGTGACGAGCGAAGATCGACAGGCCACGGCCCGGCCGTTGGCCGGCCACAGGATCGCGGTGACCCGCCCTCAGGCGCAGGCGGGCGTGCTGATCGACGGATTGCGCGAGCTGGGCGCCGAGCCGCTCAGCCTGCCGACGATTCGGATTGCCGATCCCTCGGACCCCGGTCCCCTCCGCCGGGCGCTGGATGAACTGGCGCGCTACGATTGGATCGTCTTCACCAGCGTCAACGGTGTGGATCGCTTCTGGCGCGAGCTGCAAGCGGCTGGCCGATCGCCATCGCTCCCGGAAGCGATGCGTGTCGCCGCTATCGGACCGGCCACCGCCGAGGCGCTCGGGCAACACGGCGTCAGTCCCCAGGTCGTTCCCGACGAGTACGTGGCCGAGGCGGTGGCCGACGCGCTGATCGCCGGCGCCGCTGTTGCGGGCTCGCGGGTGCTGCTTCCGCGGGCGGCCGGCTCGCGGCAGGTGCTGCCCCAACGGTTGCGGGCGGCGGGCGCCGAAGTCGACGAGGTCGTCGCCTACGAGTCGGTGGCGAACCCCAGGGGAATCACGGCGCTGAGTGACGCCATAGGCGAAGGCCGCATCGACATGGTCACGTTCACGGCGGCCTCCACCGTCAGGTGCTACGTTGACGAAGCGGGGAGCGATCTGGGCTCGGCACGCGTTGCCGTGATCGGACCGATAACGGCTGCCGCCGCCCGCTCGGCCGGCCTGCGCGTCGATGTGGAGGCCCGTGAGTACACGGTGCCTGGCCTGCTCGACGCGATCTGCGAGTACTTCGAAAGGGAAGAAGGAGAGGAGCACAACTGATGGCATGGTTCCCGATCTACCGCGCCCGGCGATTGCGCCGCACAGAGCGATTGAGGTCGATGGTCCGCGAGACATCCGTTCAGCCTTCGCACCTCGTCGCTCCCATGTTCGTCACCTTCCAGGATGGCCGGCACCCGGTGTCCGCCATGCCTGGGGTCGAGCAACTCTCGGTCGCTGAGGCCGCCGCCGAAGCCGCCCGCCTCGAGTCGCTCGGGGTCGCCGCCGTGCTCCTCTTCGGTATTCCGGAATCCAAGGACGCCCAGGGCAGCGGCGCCTACGCTGCGGACGGCATCGTCCAGCGCGCCATCGGCGCCATCAAGGAAAAGACCTCCGACCTGGCCGTGATCACCGACGTCTGCATGTGCGAGTACACCGACCACGGGCATTGCGGGGTGCTGACCGCCGACGGCCAGGTCGACAACGATCCGACCCTGGAACTGCTGGCCATGAGTGCCCTCTCCCACGTCGAGGCCGGCGCCGACATGGTGGCGCCCAGCGACATGATGGATGGCCGCGTGGCGGCGATTCGGGAAACGCTGGACCGGGCCGATCACGCGAACACGCCGATCATGTCCTACGCCGTGAAGTACTCGTCGGCTTTCTACGGCCCCTTCCGCGAGGCCGCCGACTCGGCGCCCCAGTTCGGCGATCGCAAGGCCTACCAGATGGATCCGGCGAACGCCGCCGAGGGAGTCCGTGAGGCCCGCATGGACATCGAGGAGGGTGCCGACATCATTATGGTGAAGCCGGCACTGCCCTACCTCGATGTGATCTATCGCGTCAAGGAAGACACTGGCTATCCCGTGGCGGCCTATCACGTCTCCGGCGAGTACAGCATGATTAAGGCAGCTGCGGAGCGCGGCTGGATCGATGAAGACCGTGTCATGATGGAATCGGTGCTCTCCATTCGCCGGGCTGGCGCCGACATCGTCATTACCTATTACGCTGAACGCCTGGCCCAGGCGTTGGGAGGTTGAGCAATTGAGCGACCAGGTTCGAGTCCTGATCGACAAGATCCAGGCCCGCGAAGCCTGCATCGGCATCGTCGGCATGGGTTACGTCGGCCTCCCACTCGCCGTCGAGTTCGCCGAGGCGGGCTTCTCCGTCCTCGGCTTCGAGGTCGCGCCCGACAAGGTCGAGGATCTCAGCGCCGGCCGCTCATACGTCGGCGACGTCTCCAGCGACCAGCTCACCAAGGTCGTGAAGGCGGGACTCCTCGAGGCCACTCTCGACTATGGCCGCCTCGCCGAGGCCCACGCCATCTGCATCTGCGTGCCCACGCCGCTCAACAAGACCAGCGACCCCGACGTCTCGTTCATCATGTCGGTGACCGAGTGGCTGCAGGGCACCATCCGTCCCGGCCAGCTGGTCGTCCTCGAGTCGACGACCTACCCGGGCACGACACGCGAGCTGTTGCTGCCGGCCCTCACCGCCGACGGCCGCCTCGAGGTCGGCTCCGACTTCTTCCTCGCCTTCAGCCCGGAGCGCGTCGATCCCAGCAACCCGGTATTCAAAATCAAGAACACGCCGAAGGTCGTCGGCGGCATCACCCCGGCCTGCTCGGAAGTGGCCAACGCTCTCTACTCGACGATCATCGATGAGGTCGTCATCGTTTCGAGCACGGAGGCCGCCGAGCTGGCCAAATTGCTCGAGAACACCTTCCGCGCCGTTAACATCGCGCTCGCCAACGAGATGGCCGTCGTTTGCGACAAGCTCGGCGTCGACGTTTGGGAGGTCATCGCCGCCGCCTCCTCCAAGCCCTTCGGTTTCATGAAGTTCACGCCGGGCCCGGGGCTGGGCGGCCACTGCATCCCTGTCGACCCACACTACCTGTCCTGGAAGATGAGGACGCTGGATTACAAGACGCGGTTGATCGAACTGGCCAGCGAGATCAACTCCGAGATGCCCTTCTACGTCACCGAGAAGATCGCGGACCTGCTGAACGACGAAGCCAAACCGATCAAGGGCTCGCGGGTCGTGGTGATCGGTGCCGCCTACAAGGGGAACACCAGCGATACGCGGGAGTCACCGGCGCTGGATATCATCCGGTTGCTGCTCGGCAAGGGAGCCGACGTCGTCTATCACGACCCGTTCGTACCATCGTTGCGTCACGAGGGACAGGACATGCTGTCGGTGCCGCTCGATGAGAAGCTGTTGGACGGCGCCGACGCCGTCGTCATCGTCACCGACCACGCCGACGTCGACTACGACCTCATTCGTCGCGCCAACCGGCCCGTGCTCGACACGCGTAACGTGTTGGGTCGCTAGCGGCGCGATTTCTAGAGATGGAGAACCAATGGCAAAGCGCGCGCTGATCACCGGGGTCACGGGTCAGGACGGATCCTACCTGGCCGACTTCCTCCTCGAGAAGGGCTACGAGGTCTACGGCCTCGTCCGCCGCTCGTCGACCCTCAATTTCCAAAGGATTAGCCATATCCAGGACCAGATCCACATCATCCAGGGCGATCTGCTCGACCAGAACTCATTGCTCACGGCAATAGCCGACGTCGAGCCGCTGGAGGTATACAACCTGGCGGCCCAGTCGTTCGTTCCCACGTCCTGGAACCAGCCGGTGCTAACGGGCGAGGCGACGGCGCTGGGCGTCATGCGCATGCTAGAGGCGATCCGCCGCGTGAAGCCCGAAGCGCGCTTCTATCAGGCGTCCAGCTCCGAGATGTTCGGCAAGGTGCGCGAGACCCCGCAATCGGAGACTACGCCCTTCTACCCGCGTTCGCCTTATGGCGTGGCCAAGGCTTACGGTCACTTCATCACGGTCAATTATCGTGAGAGCTACGACCTGTTCGCGGTCAGCGGTATCCTGTTCAACCACGAATCGCCGCGCCGCGGCCTCGAGTTTGTGACCCGCAAGGTGAGCCACGCAGTGGCGAAGATTAAACTCGGCATGCAAGAGGTGCTTCACCTGGGCAACCTCGATGCGCAGCGCGATTGGGGCTACGCGCTCGACTACGTGCGCGCCATGTGGCTGATGCTCCAGGGTGACGAACCTGCCGATTACGTGGTCGGCACCGGTATCGCCCACAGCGTTCGCGACCTGGTCCAGCTG
>JBDHHX010000239.1:0-5703 GCA_039589155.1 Gemmatimonadota bacterium
CAGCGCTGCCGCGGCCGAGATGTGAAGGATCACCACGATCAGCATGGTGCCGCGGAAGGCCCAGATGAACCAGCCGTGGACCAGGTGGCGGAGCAGCTCGCCGTAGTGGTTGAGCGCCTCGGCGCCCAGGTAGACCTGCAGGTTGCCCACCATGTGGCCGATGACGAAGGTGACCAGGACCACCCCGGTCACCGCCATCACTACTTTCTGGCCCACCGTCGTTCGGAAAAAGAGCCACGGGCGAGTTGCCTTTGCTTCGGCCGCGGCTCGAAGGGGAACGTTCATCGCGGTGCTATCCATTACCGATCCTCTCCCTGGTCATTTGACGAGAGCGATCTAGTGCGTTGTCGGGGCGAATCTGTAACAGCGGAAATAGAGTACTGGTGACGCTGATTCTGGGGCAATATTCGTGCTACGGAAAGGGGTTCAATCGGCCCGGCACGGCTGGGTTTCGCCGGACATGGCAGTCTGGTCTGGGGCAGAGTGTCACAGGCTTGGGTACGGTCGGGCGCGAGTGGGGCCCTCGCTTCATATCGCGCCGGAAGGGCACGCATCGGGGACGGGCAGCCGCGCTCCAAAGTCGGCTCGTGGCCCCACTCGCGCCCGACCTTCGCCGTCTTGAGGCGTGCCGTTCCAAGGCTTGCGCCGCACGGCCCACTGCTGCAGTATCACTTCCATCTCTAGCCTATCCAAACACTCAACAGTAGAACCCGTGCGATAAGGAGGATGTCATGCCCCACATCACTCTCGGGAGGCTCGCGCTCCTAACAGCTATGGTGGCGCTGGGCGCCGCCGGTTCCGCCCAGGCGCAGTCGTCGGGTGGCGGGACGGTCACCTACATCCCGGCCCATCAGGAGAAGATGGAGCTGGCGGACGGCACCCTGATGGTGCGGCAGATGATGAAAGGCGTCGTGGTGGCGGAGGACGCCAGCGTGCCGTTCCACATGAGCCCGCAGGACTGCATGGGCTCAAACATCCTGGGCAGCGACGGGATGCTAATCGCCGGCTACGGCCACTGCCGAGGCATGGACGCCGACGGGGACGTCTGGTTCATCTGGTACAATAACTCGCCGGACGGTAACCGGTGGGGCTTCATGGGCGGCCGCGGCAAGTACGAGGGCATCGAGGGCGGCGGCACGACGGTGGCGAATCCGCCAACGGCGGATGGCCGGCTGGTGATCACGTGGGAGGGGACCTGGACGATGAAGTAGGCTACGGCTCGATGCCGTACTCCTTCATCTTGTTGTAGAGGGTCGTCCGGCCCATCCCGAGCAGCCTGGCCGCCTGGGTGCGGTTGCCGCCGCTCGCCTCCAGCGCGGCCAGGATCGCCTCGCGCTCCGACTCCGGGGGCTGGGGACGGTAGCGAATCTCTTTCTCCCCGCTCCGGGTCGGTCCGCTCGAATCGTCCCGGTCACGTACTTCATGTGGCAAGTGGGCGGGTTCGATCAGGTCGCCTTCACAGCGAATGACCGCACTCTCCACCGCGGCGTTCAATTCCCGCACGTTGCCCGGCCAATCGAAAGCAATGAGTTGTCGCATGGCGATGGCGCTGAAGCCACGGATGTCGCGATCCAACCCGGCGTTCGCCCGATGCAGGGCGTGGGCGACCAGCAGCGGGACATCGTCCTTGCGCTCGCGTAGCGGCGGCAGCGAAATCTGGAAGACCTTGAGCCGGTAGTAGAGGTCGAGCCGGAAGCTGCCGTCATCGACGGCCGCAGCGAGATCTGCGTTGGTGGCTGCGATCAGTCTGATGTCGACTCGTTCCGGCTTGACCGCTCCGACGCGTGTGACCTCGCCGTCCTCAATCGCGCGGAGAAGCTGCTGCTGCATCGCGGCGCTGACGTTGCCGATCTCGTCCAGGAACAGCGTGCCGCCGTCCGCCGCCTGGAAGGCTCCCGGTCGATCACGCACCGCACCGGTGAAGGCGCCACGGACGTGGCCGAACAGTTCACTGGCCAGCAGCCCCTCGGCCTGGGCCCCGCAGTCGAGGGTAACGAAGGGCCGCGCTTTTCTCTCGCTCAGCTCGTGGATCGCCCGGGCGACGAGCTCCTTCCCCGTACCGGACGCGCCGACAATCAAGACGGTCGTGTCGGTCGGCGCGACGCGCTCGATGGCGTCAAAGACCCGCTTCATCGATTCGCTTTCGCCCAGCAAGCCGCCAGGTCCGACGTCTCCCGCGCCGTCGACCCGCAGCCGCGGACGCCGGGCCAGCAGCTCCTCGATGCGTGCCAGTAGCTCCTCGTGCTCTACGGGCTTGGTGAGGAAGTCATCGGCGCCCAGCCGCATGGCTTCTACGGCCGAGTCGACGGTACCGTAACCGCTGATCATCAGGATCGGCACATCCTCTCCGGCTGCGCGCAACGCCTCGATGACATGGAGGCCGTCGGCACCTGGCATCCTCAGATCGAGGAGCAATAGATCGATTCCGCCGCGTCTGAGAGCTTCGACGCCGGACTGGCCATCGCGGACGGCCAGCACCTCGTAACCATCGTCCTCGAGGAGCGCCCGCGTCGAAGCGCGAAACGCTCTGTCGTCATCGACCATCAGCAGCTTGCCCCTGGGCACGGTTCTCCCTCTAGGTCGTAGTCGACGCAGCGTCGGAGCGCGTCGGCAGGTCTATGACAAAGTTCGCGCCGCCCGCCTGCCGACGCTCCACCGCGATCCGACCGCCGTGGGTGCGCACGATCTCCTCCGCGACGAAGAGCCCCAGCCCGACGCCTCGCGTTCGCGACTTTGTCGTGAAGAACGGATCGAAGATACGGGCCGCTACGTCGGCCGGCACGCCCGGTCCGCTATCCCCGACGATGACACGGACCGTGCCGTTCACCTGACGGATCTCGAGCATGAGCGACCCGCCACCCGGCATCGCGTCCTCGGCGTTGTGGACCAGGTTGAGCAGCACCTGCTTGAGGGCGTCGGGCGCGATCGCCACCGCCGGAACCACGTCGTCTGTTGCGAACTCGATGTCGATCGACTGGCCCTCCAGCGTGTGCTGCTCCAAGGCCAGCGTCTCTCGCGCCACCTCGAGTGGATCGGCGACGACCTCTCCGGGGCGCTGCCGGTTGAGGTCCAGCACCTGACGCGTGAGCCGCGCCAGACGGTCGACTTCGTCTACCGCCATCGTCAAGAACGATTCATTCTCTCGATCGATCGCCTTCCTGCGTTCCAGCACCTCGAGGCAGTTGCGCACGTTGGCGATGGGGTTGTTGATCTCGTGAGAGAGCTGGGCGATGATCCGGCCCGTCGCCGCCAACTTCTCGCGCTGGATAAGCTCGGCCTGCACCTCTCGCAACCGCTGCTGCTTCGCGGCCAACTCCAGATTCATGCTCTCCAGCTCGCCGATCTGATGGGAGAGCGCGTCCCGCATCTCTCGGAACGCGCCGGCGAGTCGTTCCAGTTCCGTCACCCGCGGTTGGGGGACAGGGCGCTCGAAATCGCCATCGGCGATTGCCGCGGCTGCATCGGCGAGCTGCCCAGCTGGTCGGGCCGCCCAACCGGCGGCCGCCCCTGCCAGCAGCAGAGCGCACAGCATTGCCACGAGGGCGCCGCCAGCCAGGATGCGCCACGATCGCCGCACGGGCGCCAGAGCGGCGTCGAGCGACGAGTGAAAGACCGCGTACCCTACATCACCCAGGGCGGCCGCTGACACCACGTGGGTTTCATCTTCCATATCCACCATTTGCCCGTGTTCGAGCTGCGGCGATACCGCCAGGCGGCCGAGTTCGGAGCCCGTGCCGGCCACGGTAACCCCTGAGCTCAGAGCGAATTCCACCTCAGTTCGAGTGAGCGCAGCAAACGATGCGGCGGCCGCGGCATCGAAGGGCCGGTAGACGCCGGCGGCACCGACCAACCGCCCGCCCGCGCCGTACACCGGGGCCAGCGCCACGAGCCTCAGGGCGCCGCCGGCGCTGTCGGGCGCTACCGGCATGGCGCCACCCCGAATCTCAGCGATCAGCGAGGGGCCGGCCGGCGGGCCGACCAGTGAAACGCCCTCCGAATCGGTCAGAAGCGCAGGCTCGCCGAACTGGCTCTCCAACTCGCTGGAGATCCGCTCGAGGAAGGCCATGTCGCGGCGCGCGATGGCCTCGGGAAGCCCTGGCAAGTGCGATGCCTCCTTGGCGTGCATCATCATCGCCTTCCCTTCAGCCTCGATCTGCGCCTCAAACACCAGGCGGGCGCGCTCCACGCTCCCGATGCTCTGGGCCCTTACGTCGCCCAGCGCCGCCCGACCCGCCAGGAAGACCGCTGGCCCCAACACGAAGATCAACGGGAGTACGGCCGCCGCCGTCAGCGTCCACCTAAGTGACATCGATCTCATCGCATATACCTTCCAAGCATATCTCCACCTCAGTATCTACCTGCAGGAAGGGCATAGGCTGTCGGCCTATGCCCCACCATTTCCTTTTACTGCCGGACCTGTCAAGCCTGAGAGCTCAACCACCGTTCACGAGGCTCGCCGTTCCGGATGGGATGGAGTTCAGCGGATCGAACCCGAAGCTGAAGGTCGTGGGCGCGGTGGCCGCGCCCGAGGCGACGGCTGCGGCCAACGGCTTCACCGAGAACGGACCGGGCGTATCGTTGTCCGTGGGCTCCAGCGTGATCACCACCATCCAGTTTCCGTCGTTAAGGGTGAAGGGCGGACGAGCCAGGCCGGCCGGCAACGTCTCCGACGCGACGTCCATGACGTAGTCGTTGCCCGGGACCGGAGGGCCGGTGTTCTCGGTCCCGCCGAATGGACCCTGCTCATCGCTGTCGCGCGCCGCGGTACCGTTGACCCCCTGGTCGTCGTCGAAGCGGCCGGTCGTCACCGGGAAAGGCCCGCCCGCAGAAGTGTTCACGACCCAGCCCTCATAAGTCCAGCCAGGCTGCAGGGCCGGCAGCGCCAGATCCGGATCCGGGGGCATCCCCGGCGTGCCAAACCACACGCCTTCCTCGTCGTTTCCGTTGTTGCCGGCGGCCTCGTCCGATGGGGTCCTAAGGAAGAAATCACCGTTCGTGTTGTTGGCGCTGAACGCCTCGCTCTCCAGCGCGAAGCCGACCATGGAGAACGTCGCGATACCGCTGTTGTCGAACGCTCCGCCCATGATTTTGGAGTCGGAGGGAT
This sequence comes from Gemmatimonadota bacterium, assembly GCA_039589155.1. Lineage (GTDB taxonomy): Bacteria > Gemmatimonadota > Gemmatimonadetes > Palauibacterales > KS3-K002 > Kutchimonas. Next base: position 5,105 of record JBDHHX010000239.1, read on the forward strand.
CAGTATCCGAGTCGTTCTCGTAGGTGATGACCGCCATTTCCGCCGTCGTCACCTGCGACGGGATATCGAACAGCGCCCCGTCGACTTCGCCGGTGGCGCTCGGCGTTACGACGCCGGCCAGGTGGGCCATACCGCCCTCGATGACCCAGAGCTCGTAACGACCGGCCTCGAGGGGTTGAAGGTATTCGATGTCGAGCTGAACCTGGGGCCCGGCGACTGGCTCGTCATCATCACAACCCAAACCGGCAGCCGCGAGCGCCAGCAAGAGAACCGCCCAAGGGCGTACACCTGTCCGTACCATACCTGCCTCCTTGCTTCGAGTATTCGGAACACGTTTGGACGAACACGGAAACAAGGCATGGAACGGACCACTTCGTTTCGTGTCGTGGTCTTCGGGGAAACGCAAGCATCTCCGGGCACTTTCGGCAGCTTGATGTCATGAGCTGGTCTGTTGCCTGGCGGAGCGCCGGTGTTCACTGAACAGAACGAGCTGTTCAGTGAACACCGTGACATTGGCCGCAAGCAGCAGATCGACCATCCACCCTGCCCATGGGTTCGGAACCAGACGTAGGCTTGCGAAGTTGTTAGGTCGAGAACTA
>JBDHHX010000240.1:0-7070 GCA_039589155.1 Gemmatimonadota bacterium
TGGTAGTCGTGCTACCGCCGAAGGACTCCTAACAGCGTTCCAATCGCCCTCCAGAATTCCACTATTCCCGGAATCCACGAATCTGAATGGTCGGTTCCCATTGGCGTGGGAATTCTGCAATCAGATTCGTGGAATCGGGGATTCGTGGATTCGTAGAATGATGGAGGTTGTCGTGTGAAAAGACTTCGGTCGCGTTAGCCCCAGATGAGGAAGACGATGATGATGGTGATCACGGCCGCGGCGATCAGGCCGAGGCCGATCACCAGCGTGCGCGCACGCGGCGCATCTGACGCGCCACCGGCCGACGGGTCCGAGGCGTGGCCGCCGGAGTCGGACCTCTGCGTTTCGCCCGAGGTCACGAGGGAGAACTCGCTGGGTCCGCCAGCCGTGGGCGGTAGCGGGGTCGCCGCTGGCACCGCGGATGCGGGAGCTATGGGCGGCGGCGCCGCCTGCCCTGGCACGGGTGGAGGCGGGAGAGCGCCATCCGGCACGGATGGGCTCGAGGAGAGCGCCCGCAGATAGTCACGGGTCTCCCGGTCGGTGGGCCGACCGGAGCCGGGCAGCGCCGGGTCTGCGGATGCGGGCTCCGCTGGACCGGGCACCGAATCCGCCTCCGGGTTGAAAAGCTTGGTGAACTCGCCGGGCCCCGGCGGCTTGGGCGTCGCAGGTCTTGGCGGCTCGGGCGGCGGCGGCCGCGACTCGCCGGCAGGTTTCTTCCAGCGAACGCTGGGCCGCTTGGACAGCGTGTCTTCCGTGGAGGGCTCGCGCCAGCGAATGAACGGTTTGCCGTGGGGCGGCTCCGTGGTGTGTGGCGGCTGGAGTGGCGCGTCGGACTCGACGGCAGACCCAAACAGCCGGGTGAACTCGCCAGGCTCCTCTTCCTCCGGTTCCTCCGGCGGCTCGGGCTCCATCTGCGGCCCGGGATCGTCGCCGCCGAACAGCTCCGCGAACTCGTCAGGCTCTTCGGGCGCCGCTTCCTCGGACTTCTCGCGAAGCTTGCCGTGGAGTTTCTGCTTGAGCCAGGCGGGCAAGCTCTCGAACTCTTCCAGCGCTTCCGTGATGACGACCCTGGTGCCCTCGACCTCGATGGTCTCGATGACGGCCTGGCTCTGCTGCGGCTCGAGGCGGTCGAGCAAGGTGAGGAGGCTCTGCATATCGGTGGCGCGGCCGGCGAGGACGTGCACGAGTACCTCGCGGCCGCCGGAATCGTGGGCCTCGTAGCTGCGCACAGCGCCCGCGGCGATACGCTTCCTCAGTTTGTAGCGTGTCTGAAACTCGTCACCGGTCATTTGGCACCTTCGCCGGGGTAGGTTGATCCGGCGAAACACTCCCCGCTATTATTGTATCGGACACCCCGATCCCTAGCAAACAGCGAGCCCGATCGAGAGGCAGATGAAGCCACTATCAAGGGTGGTCTGGCACGAGGGGATGCACCTCGCCCAGCATCACTTCCAGGCGCAGAACCGCTATTTCGAGGACTCGATCAACTTAAGAACGGGACCGTCTCGCTCGTCCACGCCCGTGGCGTGATGCCGGATGGGCTGGCGTTCCGCTTCCCCGAGGCCGACACCCTGCCCGCACCGCGTGAGATCGGCAGCCTCTTCTCGCCCACCCAGGACACGCACCTGGTCTTGTTGACCATACCGCCCTATCAGACAGGCCAGTCGAACACGGCCTTCCCGACCGAGGCGGACAGTCGCGGCGCCCGCTACGTGGCGGAGAAGGTGCAGATCTCCGACGAAACGACGGGCCGCGACGAAAAGGCGGTCGAGGTGGGGCGTAAGAATTTCCGGCTCGCCCTCGACCCGGAGCTGGAGGAGGGTGCGGTAGCGCTGCCACTGGCGCGGGTGCGCCGGGACGGCGCGGGCAATTTCATCTACGATGAGACATTCATACCACCCAGCCTGCAGATCGGCGCCAGCCCGCGCCTGATGGATCTGTTGCGACGCCTGATCGAGATTCTCGAAGCGAAGGCCGAGTCGATCGCCGCCGAGCGGGAAGCGTCGCACACGCCGCTGTCGGAGTACGCGGCGCATGAGGTGGCGAACTTCTGGCTCTCGCACGCCATCCACTCGAGCCTGGCGCCGTTGCGCCACCATCTCGAGGTGAAACGCTCGCGGCCGGAACAGCTCTATGTGGAGTTGGCGCGGTTGGCTGGCGCATTGTGCACGTTCTCGTTGGACGCGCATCCACGCGGCCTGCCGCTCTACGACCACGACCGGGCGGACGAGACGTTCGACGCGCTGGATCGACACATCCGAGCGAACCTGGACGTCATCATCCCGACAAACTTCGTGGCGATGCCGTTGCAGCCGGCGGAAGACTACTTCTACGCGACGCCGGTACACGACAAGCGCTGCTTCGACCGATCCGAATGGCTGCTGGGCGTGCGATCGGACGCCAGCGAGTCCGAGGTCATCTCTGGCGTGCCGCGTCTGGTGAAGCTCTGCTCCGACAAGTTCATCAGGGAACTGGTGAAGCGCGGCGTGCCCGGCCTGGAGCTGCAGCACGTGAAGACTCCGCCTTCGGACATCTCACCGCGGATCGGCAGTTTTTACTTCAGGATCGTCAAGAAAGGACCGGCCTGGGAGGCGGTGCAGCGCAGCGGCGACGTGGGCGTGTACGTGCCCGGCGCACTGGGCGATGTCGAGCTCGAGGTCGTGGTCGTCCTGGAAGCCGAGGAGTAGCGGGCGATGACGACATCAATCGAGCATCGGCGTGGGCTGCTCGCCCTCACGTTGCAGGAGCCACTAACCGCAGCCGTTCGCCTGCGAGCCAACCGCCAGGTCGCCGCCGACGCCGAATCCTTCCGAACACACATCAAGCAGCTGCTCGGCCAATCCGACCAGGATGCGCGCCGCGCGGGCTACGACGGTGACACGGTCAAGCTGGCGGTATACGCGGTGATCGTGTTCATCGACGAGTCGGTACTCAACTCGCAACAGCCGATGTTCGCGGAATGGCCACGCAAGCCGCTGCAGGAAGAAGTCTTCGGCGGCCACATGGGCGGCGAAGTGTTCTTCCAGTACCTGACCGAGCTGCTTGGCCGGCCCGATTCGAACGACGTCGCCGACCTGCTCGAGGTCTTTCAACTCACCCTGCTGCTGGGTTTCGTCGGCCGCTACGGGGCCCGGGACAAGGGCGAGCTGCACGGGCTGACGCAACAGACGGGCGAGAAGATCCGGCGGATCCGGGGTGGCGACGGCTCGCTGTCGCCCGCCTGGGCGCCGCCTACGGACGAAGTGATACCCATCGCCAGGGACCCGTGGGTCCGGCGACTGGGCTACACGGCGGCGGCGCTGTTCGCCGTGGCCCTCGTGTTCTGGGTGATCTTCGACCTCTCGCTGCGTACCGGAATCAACGACCTTGCCGCTTTGCTCCTCTGACGCGAACCGATGAGTAGACCGCGCGCGCCGCGCCGACCCTCGATGCCACGCCGGCCACGCCGGCCCCACAATCCGCTACGCGGAAAGCTGCGCTATCTCACCGCGCCCGGCCTGCTGGTCTACATGGCGCTGACCTACCTGATCAGCAACGTGCTGCACCTGAGCGGTTGGCGGTTATGGGCGTTCCGCGTCGTGCTGTGGCTGCTGGGCGTCGTGGCGTTCGCGCTCATCTACTCGTTCATGAAGCGGAGCTCGGAGGCTAAGGCCGAAGAAGAGCAAGCCACCGCTGACGATGAGCTCGATACGTTGCTGGCAACAGCGAAGACGCGGCTGCTGGAGTCACCGTCAACGGAGACGGCGCTGCTGGCCAAGCTGCCGATGGTCATGGTGCTGGGCCCGGAGAGCAGCGCGAAGACCAGCAGCATCGTGGGCTCGGGCCTGGGACCCGAGCTGCTGGCCGGCGCCGCCCATCACGGCGACCGGGTCGCACCGACGGGCTGCATCAACCTCTGGTACGCGCACAACACTGTCTTCCTCGAGACCGGTGGCGGATTCGGCGACGATCCGGCGCGTTGGCGCAAGCTGATTCGCGCCATCCGGCCGCAGACTTTGAGCGCCGTTTTCACGGGTCGCTCGCAAGCGCCGCGGGTCGCCGTTGTCTGCATGAGCTGCGAAGAACTGCTGCGACCCGACGCATCGACCAGCATAGCGGCGGTGGCGCAGGAGCTGCGCACGACGCTGGTCGACCTGGCCCACGGATTCGGCACCCAGCTGCCGGTTTACGTGCTCTTCACCAAGGCGGACCGTATCCCCTACTTCGCCGAATACGTCGCCAACCTGACGCGGGAGGAATCCCAGGAGGTGATGGGCACGACCCTGCGCTGGCCGGCGAACGGGATGACGCCAGAGAAGGAGTACGCTCGCATCAACGACGGCTTCCAGCGCCTCTTTGCGGCATTGGCCGAGCAGCGCCTGCGGTTTCTCTCGCGGGAGCCGACGGACGAGCGAAAGGCGGCGGCCTACGAGTTCCCCCGCGAGTTCCGCAAGATCGCGCCGCTGGCCACACAGTTCCTGGTAGACCTCTGCCGGCCGAGCCAGCTTCGCATCAGTCCGGTGTTGCGCGGGTTCTACCTGAGCGGCGTCCGCGCCGTTGTCGTGAGCGACGCCGCGCCGGAGCCGGCGCCGCGCCCGGCTATCGAGCCGCAGTCGGGACGCTCGGCCACCCAGGTCTTCGACGCCAGCCGACTGTCGGGGACGCAGAGCGCGGATCCCGCAGCCGCAACTTCGCGCAGGCTTCCCCAATGGCTGTTCCTCGGCCGACTGTTCCGCGACGTCATCCTGCGAGACCGCATGGCGATGGGCGTCACGCAGACCGGCGCCCACATGACGCTGCGCAGGCGGCTGTTGATGTCCGGCGCAGTGGCGGCGTCGATGATGCTGGGCACCTGCTTCACCACATCGTACTTCGGCAACAAGGCACTTGAGCGAAGGGCGATGAACGCCGCCGCAGGGTTGGTCGACGTGCGTTCGCGTGAGCCGGAGCTGCCAGCCATCGAGTCGCTGGACAGGTTGGAAACGCTGCGCGAGGAGATCTCAGTTCTGGCCCACTACGAACGGGATGGCGTTCCCTTCCGTCTGCGCTGGGGTCTGTACAAAGGCGACGACCTTTTGGGTCTGGTCCGCTCGTTGTACCTGGAGCGGGTCGACCACCTGCTGCTGCGGCCGGCCCGGGAGCGGATGGCCGACTCGCTGCGCACGCTGCCGGCGGCACCCGACTCGGAGAGCGACTTCGAGAACACTTACACGCTGCTCAAGGCCTACTTGATGACGACGATCGAGACGGGCCGCATCGACTCGACTTTCCTGGCCCCGATCCTGTGGGAGAAATGGCTGGGCCGCCGGCCGATCGATGACGAGCGAACCGCGCTGGTCCGCGACCAGTTCGATTTCTACAGCGGCGCGCTCTGCTATGGTGACGACACTCCGTGCGCCGCCGAAGCGGACTCCCGCGCCGTGGTCCGCGCTTGCACCTACCTGCGCGGGTTCAGCGGCGCGGAGCGCTATTACCAGATGCTGCTCTCCAAAGCGTCTACCGGCATCCCGGCGATCCGGCTACGCCAGGTCTTCCCGGGCAGCGCCGGCATCGTCGACGATGCGTATGCGGTGCCCGGTGCCTTCACGCCCGACGGCTGGGCCGCCGTGCACGCCGATCTGCGAAGCATGGACGAGTTGGCCGAAGCGGAAGCCTGGGTGTGCGAAGAGACCACCGAACCCGTCGATCGGACGGCGCTCGCCAGTACGTTGCTCGACCGCTACACACAGGACTACGTGCGCCACTGGCGTAACTTCCTGTCGAACGCCCGTGTAGCCAGCTTCCGCAGCACGAGAGAAGCCAGTGATAAGCTGGGCGCCCTCGCCGGCAACCAGTCGCCGCTGTTGCAGGCGCTGGCGCTGGTAGCGCAGAACACCGTGGTGGACAGCGCGCTGGTCGACTCGGCCTTCCAGCCCGTCCACGTGGTCACGCCACCCGAGATCACCGACCGGTTCGTCAGCGAGAACAACCAGAGTTACGTGAACTCGCTCATCGCACTGCACGGGCTGGTCGAGCAGGCGCGAGACCTGGGGGCCGGCGGCGAGCCGCGGATCGTGTCGGAGACGCGGGCGGCGGCGCGCGCAGCCGACGGCGAGGTTCAGAGGCTGGCGCAGCAGTTCCGAGTGGATGGCGCGGCCCGGGATGTTGGGGCCGAGGTGCAGGCCCTGCTAAAGCAGCCCGTCGACAACGTGGAACGGTTGTTGCTCCGCTTGCCCGCCGCGCGACTGAACGCCGAGGGAGCTGCGTTCTGCAACGACATCGGGCCGCTGCTGAACAAGTACCCGTTCAACCCCGGCGCCACTACGCAGGCCACGCTGGACGAAGTCTCGGCGGTCTTCCAGCCGGGCAGCGGGCGGCTGTGGCGGTTCTACGACGAGTTGTTGGCCGACAAGCTGGTCGAGCAAGGAACGATCTACGGCGTCGCGCCGGGCGCGACGATGCGGCCACGGCAGTCCTATATCGATTTCTTCAACGCCGCCGCCCGGTTGTCGCGGACGCTGTGGTCGGAGAGCACGCGGGACGCCGGCTTCACCTTTACGGTCAAGCCGACGCTCTCAAGCGCCATACCCGACATGCGGATCACGGTGGATGGCCGGCCCTATTCGTTCACGCGCACGCGGATCCGCACCGAGGTGATCCGCTGGGCCGGCGCCGGCGCGCAGGAGGCGGTTATCGCAGCGGAGATCCGCGGCCGCGAACAGGACCTGCTGCGCTACGACGGGCTGTGGGCGCTGTTCAAGCTGTTCGGGGACGCGGAGTGGCAGCGCGCCGGTCAGAAGTACAACGTCCGCTGGGTCTTTAACCCGCAGGACGAGCAGGTGACGCTGGACGCCGAGGTAGACCTGGGCGGCAAGCCGCCGCTGCTGCAGCGTGGCGCGTTCGCCAGCGTACGAAACTGCGTAGGCCGGATCGTACCGTGAACGACTACACTCACGAAGCGTAAGACTCATGCAACTCAAGATATCGTTGATCTTATTGACCGTGGTGACCTGCGGCTCCTGCCGAAAGACACCCGACGTAATCGATACCGTGGCACCGGTGCTCTCCAGCGCGCGGCTCTACTACGACGACAGCCCGGCCTTCCCCGACTC
>JBDHHX010000241.1:0-6008 GCA_039589155.1 Gemmatimonadota bacterium
TCCTTCCTCTCCTAGAAAGTCATGCCAGGATACTCACTGACGGTGCATTGTACCTTCACATGGCTATGCGCATTCTGCCGCCGAGACCGGACATCCTCGCCAGATAACAGTCACGAAACGCCCTCATAACACGCCCCTTCGATATTGCGCCGACAACGATCCCTCAGGACGGGGATTCAGCTGCTGTGTTCCAGCAATCGGGCAATCAGGAGGACACCACATGAGTCCCAATAGGACTTCGATGCGCGCGGCGGTTGGCCTGGCAGTCATGGCCATCGTGACAAGCTGCTCTCAATTGACCGGCCTGTCGTCGACGGAGCTGGCGCCGGTCGTGCGACGAGATGCCGTGCCGTTCACCGCACAGACCATCCCTGAAGAGGTTCTGGATCGACTGTCACAATACAGAGTCGTTGTAGTGGGCGAGACCCACTTCCTCAGGGAGCACCGCGAGCTGATGGCCGAGCTCGTTCATCTTCTGCACGCTCGCGGGTTCCGGCAACTGCTGATGGAATTGCCGCAGATGGCCGACTGGCTGCTGGCCGATTACGTCCTCGACGGGGGGCTAGTGCCCGACTGGGAGCTCCCGCTCTCGCTTGGGGGAGACCTGCTTGCAGCTGTCCGCGACTTCAACCGAACCCTGCCGGAAGAAGAGCGGGTCCAGGTCCATGGCATCGACATGAACCTTCAGGACTACGGCGGCGCACAGTCCTTTCAGAGCCTTCTGGGCGCGCTGGCAGAACACCTGTCGAACCCGGGTCCGATTCCCGCCTTTCTGGCTAGTGATTACGACAGTGCAGAGAGACAGGAGGCCACACTCGAGGCCCTGGACGGCGAACTGCGAGCCCGGCGAAGGGAGCTGACGGCCTCGTGGGGCGAGCACTGGTACGACACGGTGGCCGAGATGATCGAGGTGGAGTCGGCCAGCATCGTCATCCGCGCTTTGCGCGATGTCCGTTACAGCCAGTCTGCCCGCCTGCGCGAGGATGTCATGAAACGGCTGGCCGACCTCTGGATAGAGGGCTACCCCCACGGCACCCTGATCAACGTCGGCGGCAACCATGCCCAGAAGAACAACTTGAAGGGAACGGAGCAGGAATGGCTTGGCGACTACCTCGTTCACAGGAGCGAGGCCGCCGGGGGGTCGGTCATCGTATTGGTCGAAACGGCGGCCCGCATCATTCCCGACAGCAACAGCGAGATAGCCGGATATGACCTGAGCGCATCTCCCGACAACGAGCTGTTTCGTCTGATGCACGAGGAGTGGCCGGACCAGATCGTCTTTCTGCCGGTGGATGACCCGATCTTCCTTGATGAGGTCTTGATGAATTTCGAGGGTACAATCTACTCGGGAGCCCCAAAGAAGACTTACGACGTCTTCTTGTTGCTACCCCTGGCACACCGGGTGCCACTCGACTGAAGGGACCTAGAAGAAGAACTTCTCCACGAGGCTCTCGACTACACCGCCCGCAGCCCACGAACCCAACGGGATGAGAAGGTAGAGAGCGAAGCGAACGTAGGTGGACGTGTTGAACGGCCACTCGGGGATCCGCTCGACCAGGTCGCGGTAGGCTGCCAGGTCCGCTACCTCACCGGCCCGGCCGCTCGTTCCAGACTCTCGCAGGAGTTCCCTCCGGTTTCGCAGCCCTGCATCGACCCACTCGAGCTCATCCTGCTTGGCTTGCCTGATGCGCTGCTGCACACCGCGCACTGGCATCAGAAGAGCTGTGCCGGCAACAAACAACGTCACGATAGCGATCAGCGATGCCAGGAGACCCAGCCCGGTCTCGATGAGAAACAAACTGCAGATAGATAGGAATCCGATCATCAGCAGAGCATTGGTGAGGCCCTGCTGAGTGAACGGCGCCAACGGCCCGAGGTCGAAAAGGTCGACAGTGGATAGGCGGACTGCCATGCGCGACAACCTCTGAGATACGGAGAAGACCGCATACAGCAACCACACAAGCCACCACCATACGACGGGACCGAGCAGTCGATGCCATGTCACTTCGGCGCTCCAGTACGCCGGGTTCCAAACCGACTCTGGAACCGGCGGAACCAGATACGGCGTTGCAAACGAGATGGCGACTCCGACCAGGCCGGCAACGATCAAGCTGAGGCGGCCAAAGCGGATTGAATCCGCCAGCTCATTGCACTCCTCCTTCGTGCAGGCGAGAGCATCCTGCAGCGCAAAGACCGTCTTCTTGCCACTGCGTAACACGTAGAGGAATGCGGCCGGTAGATAGCCGACCAGTAGGCAATGGATGACCGCCATGCGAAGATCGCGAAGAACGCCTCCAGATCGGCGGGCGAAGGGATCGAGCGGGCCCTCCTGCAGCAATGCAGCCCAACGATCCATGAGTGTTTCGCTGACCAGCAAGGCAGCGATCAGAACTCCACCGATCGTGAGCCCAAGTTTGAGTGGTGACACGCGTGGCAAGCGTCGTCCTCCTGTAGGTACCATCGCCTCGCGTTTCGTCGCTCCGAGTGAAAACGTGCGGCGTTGACGTTTCTTCGGCAAGCGTCGGCGCTAATTGCACCGCCACAACGTCGCCGTTAGACTCTGCAAGACAACCTCAAACGGGGGCAAGAGCATGAGAAGAACAACTGAAGCGACCGTACTCGTAATGATAATCGCTCTCGCTGTAGCCTGTGGCGAGGGAACCGAAGGCACGGCCGATATGGACGAGGCCTCGATCTCGGCGGCGGCGAACGGCAACATGCTGCTGGCGGAGTGGAGCGGCCCTTACAGCGGCGTCCCTGCCTTCGACCGTATGGATCTCAGCGACCTGAAGCCAGCTCTCGAGGCGGGTATGGCGAGGGCGCTGGCTGAGATCGATGCGATCGCCGAGAACCCTGACCCACCGACGTTCGAGAATACGATCGTCGCGATGGAACGAAGCGGCAGGGATCTCGACCGTGTATCGACCTACCGGGGGATCTGGAGCGGCAATCTGTCGTCACCTGAATTCCGCGAAATTCAAATCGAGATGGCGCCCAGGTTGGCGGAATTCAACACCAAGATCACTCAGAACCAGGCGCTGTTCGAACGGATCCGAACGGTGTACGAGAGCGCCGAGGCCAAAGAGCTGCGCGCGGATGAGCAGCGGCTTCTGTACCTGGTCTATGACGGGTTCGCTCGCAACGGCGCGATGCTGACCGGCGACGCTAAGGCGCGGTACGGCGAGATCAACCAGCGGCTCGCCGAGCTGCACACTCAGTTCAGCAACAACGTTCTGGCAGACGAGGAAGGATACGTCACGTACCTGAACGAGGACCAGTTGGGCGGACTGCCGCAGTCGTTCGTTCGAGCTGCTGCCGCAGCTGCGAGCGATCGCGACCACGAAGGCCAGTACGCCATTACAAACACGCGCTCGTCGATGGATCCCTTCTTGACGTTCTCTGACGAGCGCGATCTACGCGAGCAAGTCTGGCGCACGTATTACAGCCGCGGAGACAACGGTGATGAGCACGACAACAACGCCATCATCCCGGAGATCCTGCAGTTGCGTAACGAGCGCGTCCAACTGCTCGGGTACGAGAACTACGCCGCCTGGCGGCTCGAGAACCGGATGGCCAAGACGCCAGACCGCGCCTTCGCGCTGCTCGAGGCCCTCTGGCCGGCAGCCCTGGCACGGGTCGAGGAGGAAGTCGCCGACATGCAGGCGATCGCCGATGCCGAGGGCGCGGGGATCACGATCGCGCCGTGGGACTACCGATACTACGCTGAGAAAGTCCGCAAGGCGAAGTACGACCTCGACTCCGATGAGGTGAAGCAGTATCTGCAGCTCGACAATCTCATCGCGGCGATGCACTTCGTTGCGGGCGAGCTGTTCAACTTCCAGTTCACGCCGGTGCCGGAGGGCTCCGTCCCGGTGTTCCATGAGGATGTGAATGTCTGGGAGGTGACGGACCGGACTTCCGGAGACCACATCGGCCTCTGGTACCTCGACCCGTTTGCGCGTCCGGGCAAGCGGTCTGGCGCCTGGGCGACGTCCTATCGCAGTCACGAGACATTCGACGGCCTACAGACGACGCTCGGCTCCAACAACTCCAACTTCATCAAGGGCGCGCCGGGCGAGCCGGTTCTGATTTCGTGGAGCGATGCGGAGACGCTCTTCCACGAGTTCGGCCACGCGCTACACTACCTGTCTTCGAGCGTCGCCTACCCGACGCTGAACGGCGGCGTACGCGACTATACGGAATTCCAGTCGCAGTTGCTGGAGCGCTGGCTGGTGACGGATGAGGTGATCGACCGCTATCTCTTGCATGTGGAGACTGGCGAACCGATTCCGGACGAACTGGTCCAAAAGATCAAGAACGCGGCGACGTTCAACCAGGGCTTCGAGACCACCGAATACCTGGCCTCGGCCCTGCTGGACATGATGTACCACACAATGGATCCTGCCGACCTGGATGTAGACGCGTTCGAGCGCCAGGCGCTGGAGGGCCTCGGCATGCCCGAGGAGATCGTCATGCGCCACCGCAGCCCCCACTTCGGGCACGTGTTCTCCGGAGAAGGTTATTCCGCAGGCTATTACAGCTACATCTGGGCGGACGTGCTGACAGCCGACGCGGCGGAAGCCTTCGCTGAGGCACCTGGCGGCTTCTACGACAAGGATCTGGCCCGGCGGCTGGTCGAGCATCTGTTCACTGTGCGGAACTCGGTGGACCCGGCGGATGCCTATCGCGCGTTCCGTGGACGGGATGCGACGATCGACGCGCTGATGCGGGACCGCGGCTTCCCGGTCCCAAGCGAAGGGACCGGTACGAACTAAGAAGTCTGGTCACTGAAAGCGGTGCCAGCGCGCGTCAGGCGCTGGCACCGCTTTGCTTGTCGGGTCGGCCCCGGCAAGCACCTCGCTACGAGCCGAGCCTGAAGTTCAATTCAATACCGGCCGTGACCAGGAGGTCGTTCTGCAACTCTGACCGCTTCACCCCCGGCTTACTGAACCAAGAGATGTAGTCCTTGAGGTCTACCCTGATGTACAGACCCCTCTTAACCCCATAGCGGATGCCCGTGCCTACCACGCCGGCGACATCGGTCACCACCTCGTCGAGGCCCTCCTCCTCGACGAAGAATTCGTTGCTCCGTTTGACGAACCCCAGGCCGCCGCTCAGGTAGATGTCGAACGTCTCCAGCGGTGGCTTGATGACCGAGTACAGGAGATTCATGCTGAACGCCCCGAACCAGCCCGACTGATCGCCTGCATAGGTTTCCAGGCCGCTGCTCGCGTACGCGCCCTCGAGCTCGACCGCGAACCGCGGTAGTGTCCACAGACTCAAGCGCCCCCCGAATATGAAGCTGGTGGTCTGCTTGAACTCGTCGTTGACGAGGTCGGCTGTCGGGAAGAAAGCGCCGCCAAACGCGGTCACGCCAAGGTACGCCTCCTGTGCTTGCGCCGGAGACGTCCACAACGCCACAGCGAGCACGATCCATAACGCCGAGCTCCTAAACATTGGTTTCCTCCTGCTAGAGGGACCCTTGCGCGCCGATCCCTATGTACACAGCGACCGCCACGCACATGTAGAGCGTCACGCCATGGTTGGGGCTCGTTTTTGTCTGTGGAAGTGCCTGGTCATTATTATGCGGGGCGTCACATGGCCGGGCAAGGCAGGCGCAACGATTGCCAGGCGCGGACTCGCGCCGAGTCCCTTCCCTATTCCAGCACCTGCTCGGACGATTCCTCCGGTTCACACATCTCGGGCGTTTCCACCACATCGACGATCATCTCGTCCCACCACGGCGCCGCCAAGATCTCCTGGCTCCCTTCGGGGTCGAGCCCGGCCGTCGTCATGCCTGCCAACGAAGGCGCGTCGAATCGGATGGTCACAGATCCGCTCGCCCCCTGCTCAAGGTGGACGCACTGCCGCAGGAAATTCATGATGTCGCGTAATTGATCAGAGTTCATGACAAGGTGCCCTCCGGCACTTGGAAATGTATGCGCGGACTGTTAGCCTGCGCTGTTGCGGGTGCGATGTTTTCTAGCGTGAGATCCATCGTTGTTTAT
>JBDHHX010000242.1:0-7812 GCA_039589155.1 Gemmatimonadota bacterium
CCGCGACGCGCAGTTGTCCCGATCGATTTCGGGGTCCGCCACATCGAAGTCGATCTCACCCACGCACGCGAGCCAGGGGATCTGTCCTGAGGTGACGCTAGCCGTCTCGGTCGACTGGCCGGATCAGCACGAACAAGCCCTGATTTGCGGGGACTCGCACCGCGGACAGATCGACCTCTTCTGCCGACTGCAAGCCTTCGACGGCCGGTGCGACGGCGCGCCAGCCGGACGATAGACCCAACGCCGCCCCGTCGATCGTCAACCTTACGGTTTCGTCGGTCTCCGACCACGAGGCCAGCGCGATCAGCACGCCGTCTGAGCGGACGTATGTGGTCGCGAGAATGCGAGGGTGATCCGTCGTGACCGGCGAATCCTCGAGCCAGTATCCCAGCATCCGGCTGTCGGCGATCCCGAACTCGTTCATCATCTTCCAGACTGGCCGTGGATCGACATTCCCGTACTTACGTGCGGTCATCCCGTACAGCATGCCCCGATACGGATGGCCCCCGTCCTGCAGCATCTCGCCCATGAGACCGAACGGAAGGCCGGACACCTCGGTCAGCCAGTAGTCCGCGTCGCGATCGTACTCGAAGTACTCCCCGAACCACAGCCGTGAGATGAAAGGGAAGTGCTCCATGTACAGCATGGCGCTGTTGATGTGGCCATCACGCTCATTGAATTGATTGGCAGAGTGAAGATCGATGACGATGTCATCCCGTTCCTTGTCCAGCACCGTGACCAGGCGCTTCACCGTCTCGCGGCTAAACGCGATGTCGTCCAGGTATAGCCCGTCAATGTGCTGATTGGATGCCAGCCAGGAGAGCCCCTCGATGTAGTAGTTCGTCCAGCGCGACGTTCCCTTGTTGAGCATGGCAGCGTCGTCGACCCTCCAGGCGTGCCAGGCCGAATGGTAGTCGCTTTCGAGGTGCTCCTGCATCCACGAATGCCCACCGCCCTCACCGTCGTTCAAGATTTCCGAGCCGAGGCTGCGAAATGCGAATAGTTCGTGGGCTCGGTAGGTCAGTTCGCGGATGGTGTTGTAGAGCTTGACCTTGATCCCTTTCTCATGCGCTTCTTCGATGTACGCGGCTTGCAGGTCGAGGTTGAAGAACGGGTAGTTGATGTAGGGGTTGATCTCGTTCGCGTGGTGGATGTTCACGACCGTGCCACCCCACGCCTTCACCGAATCGACCGGGACGTATTGATGCACGAAGCGGGTATTGAAGTGTTCGGCGGTATCGATCGGTTTGAGCGGTGTGATGAGAAACCGAATGTTGAAGTGCAGCGTGTCGCCGACGGAAAGATCGCGGGCGCCCGAGTAGTTGACCGCGGTCACCGCGTCAGAGTCCGTCTCGATGCGGATGCCACCGCGCCCAGCGTTGAACCAGGACGGCGGCATGTGAAGCGGCTGGTTTTGATAGAAGTTCGTGTTGAGTGGTCGTTCATAGTTTTCATCGCGCAGCACGTACTGCAGCCCCTTGTGGACTCCCCCGAGCCACACGCCCTCCTGGTGATTCTCGATCTTCCACTTCCAATCGACGCGCGGCGGCCGCAACCCGCCCCGAAACCCGAGCCCCAGCATGTACTCCGCTCCGTCCGGCAGTAGCGACACGGGAAGGACGATGTCTTCCACCGCCAGGTCGCTGAGCGCTGTGACGGTGATGCGGTAGTCCAGCATTCCGTCGTATTCCAGGCTGCCGTCAACGTGCATCGACAGCCGGTCCGAGCGGCTCTCGACCGTCCAGCGCGCACGCCCACGCGACTCTCGCTGGACCTCGTAGCTGGCGCTCTGGAATCGTTCCGGACGTCCGTCGACGATGACCTCCAGGGCGAGCGGACGAGCGAGCAATGCGTCCGGCTCGTCGGCGAGATGCGTGAGCTCGGGCGTGAAGTAGCTGAAGATATTCTCGGCGAGCCCGGAGGCCGACAGGTCGACCCGGCGCCCGAGGATCGACAGCGAGTGCCCATCGATACGGACGGGTTCGTAGGGCTCGATGATGTAATCGGGATCGGTGCCGGTCGTGGAGTTCAACCAGGCGAGTCGCGTCATCAGCTCCGGGTAGTCGTATCCAGCGTTCCGGATCCGTCCGTCCTCAACCTCCAGCGTGATCCTGACCGTCTTGGTGCCGCGTTCCCCGCTGGCGACGATGACGTCACCCTCGTACGTGCCGGGACGCTGGTCCGCGGGAATCCGCAGGCCGATCCAGAGCGGTTGTACGGCGCCAGCCGGAACGGACACGTTCTTTTCGAACCGCTCTCCCTTCTCGTTCGTACCGCCGCAATTGAAGCAGGTCAGGGCCTCATGCCATTCCCGCGGGAAGCCGTCGAAGTCGACGCTGATGTCGTTCAGCGGGGCGTCCCCTGCGACCACAACCAGTTGGAATGCGAATGACTCGTCTTGCAGCGCGCGGCTCTGAAACCCGTCCGTCTCGGTTCGATCCACCCAGTGCCGCGGGAGGTAATACCGCATGCGGACCGGGTAGTCGCGGTGCTCCGGAATCAGTGCCCACCCCTCGGTTGCCCGCGACATGATGTCGGCCGCTTCGTCCTCGCTCGCGATCACTTCCATGGGAAAGAAGCTGTGGAACTCGTTAACGGACTGGATGTGGGTCGCCCGTGCGCGCGGGAGGTCGGCCGGGGAAGAGAACAGGACCGAGCGCTGCCAAGATGCGTCAATTTCTAGGGCCAGGTCGGGATAGGTGATCCGCGGATAGTAGCCGCCGCTGGAGCTCCAGGGCATGTAGTAGACGTGGTAGACCGATGAATTCGGATTCGGCTGGAAGACCAAGTCTCCCGACATGTTCTCGACGCGCATCGCCATCGCGTTTCGCACCGGCTCACCAGATCCTGCATCGACGACGACGATCGATTTCGTCGCGGGGTCGGAGTCGTGACGGCGCCACGGGATGGTGACGAATACGGCGTCGGCGTCTTCCGCCGGGTCAGTCACCACCACGGCGCGATGGTTGCCCCACGATACACCCTCGGCGCCAGCCGCGAGGTGCGGTTCCCAATTGCCCGCCTCGAAGACGACTCCGTCGATCGTGTTCGGAATCGCCGGAGCACGGTAGGGCTCCCGCGACTCGCTAGCTGGCTCGGCGCACGAGACTGCGAACAGAACCGTTGAGAAGACCAGACCTCCATATATGAATCGCATCCTGTTCACTCCTGGATTGAGAGCGCCCGCCGGAGGAGACGTCCGTCCAGGTCGCTAAAGAGTTCAGGGTAGTCTGCGACGAACTGCCGGCCGACGGCGGCGGGATCATCGGGCCCGTCAGCCAGAGCGCGAGCAAACGCGGCCGTGAACCGACCGGCGAAGGTATCTGTCGCCGCCTCGGCGGCGATTGCCTGCAACTCGGCGGTTCGGCCGAGGGCATAGAGCGACGGAACCACTGGGATGTCCTGCCTACTCACGTTGGCTCGAATGCGGCCCGTCCGGTCGACCACCGCCAGAAACTCACGTTGCGCTTGGTCCGGGTTCCCCAGGCTCTGCTCGACTCGGCCGAGCAGGTAGCGAACGAGACGTTCTTCCGGGTCGTAAGGTCGGCCCTGTCCGAGGTGCTCCGGCCATTCGAGTGCGGCGACGAGATGGCGCCTTGCTTCAGCGAAACTTCCGGCCTCGATCGCATCCAGCGCGGCGAGCGTGTGGGCTTGCTCGTAGAGCCGGTGGCTCTCCCGAGCATTCTCGGAAGGTAGAACGCGAGTTGCTGCGAGTAACTCCGTGGCCTCGAGGCCGCGATCCGTGTTGATCAACCCTCGAGCATGCAGAAGAGCCAGGTTGAAGTCCTCCGGAAACGACCGGCGCCCCTGCTCCGACAGCGCCAGTGCTTCTGCCCAGAGACCCTGCTCCTGCTCGTGGCGGATCAGCTGGATGAGGATGATACGGTCTTCGGGAGCCAGTGCCACGGCCCTCTGGAGGTCCTCCGACGGATCGTTCTGGCGCGCCAGCAGGTAGCCGCGTGCGACGTAGAACGGTGCGTAGTCCGGCGCGTCGCCGAGTCCGTCCAGCAGGGAAGCCGCCTCATCGGCACGATCTCTGGCCCAGAGATTCAGCGCCAGCAGATACGTCCATACCCAGTCGTCGCTCTGCCGCGTCGCCCACTCGAGTACGGGGATCGTCTCGCGCCGGAAAGGAAACACGAATGCCGGGTCGCCGCCGTCAGCCAGCAGGGAAGGGTCGTCTTCCAGCCACGCCCGCCAGGCGCGGACCAGGGGACCCTGGGCTGTATCGAACTGCAACACGGCAGCCGCATCGTCCGCCAATCCCCGGTTCGCATAATCGATCGACAGCTCGAGGATCGTCTGCTCGGGATACTCTCCGCGCACCGCGCTCATCATCTCGCGGGCCGACGAGGCAGTCGGCGCGCTCAGGTAGGCTTCCGCTGACGAGAAGTGATGCAGCGGATCGATGTCGAGAAGCTGTCGCGCAGCATGCTCCGACTGCGCTCTGCCTTCTGCCCCGCTTACTTTTCGACCTGCTATGGCCAGCACCTGCCACGCGGGCACGTTGTAGCGGTCGTAGTCGATCGCGAGACGCGCATACCGGGTCGCTTCCGCTAACTCGCCGTCTCGGAGCATGATTTCGGCGAGCTGATCGTAGGCGGCCGACCGGTACGCCGTCGAACGTGCCGCCCACCCGAACGCATCGCGGGCATCCGCCGTGCGCCCCAACGCGCGGTACAGGTTGCCGGCGATGAAATTGGCCTCGGCATCGTAGGCATCCAGCTGCAGGGCCCGGTTCACGTGCTCGAGGCCCGCCTCGTAGTGGGCGCTCCGGTATGACAGGTCAGCCAGCCCTAGCAATGCCTGCCGATTCCAGGGCTCTTCGGCGGCCGCCGCCTCGAACAGCTCCCGTGCGGCGGAATAGCGCCGCCCTTTCGACAGCTCCCGGCCCTCGAACACCCATCGATCGACTTCCGGGATCTGCGGCCAGGCCGCCGGGTCGGTGGCGAACGGCTTTGCGAGCGTGCGCTCCCTTGGGTCGGAGCTGTAATCCAACCCTAGCCCGGGGAGCTGGATGCGGAAGTTGGCACCTGGCGATATGTCGACGACGGTTTCGAACGGCTCGAGCGCCGAGAACTCGATCTCTTGCGACACGATGACGCGGCTTCCGGACGACACGGTCAACGTGTCCGTCAGGTCGCCGAACGCGTTCACGCCGATCGCCACTCGGCCGTCCTCTGCATTCACGTGCATGGCACCGTCGCGCGATGCATCGGTCAGACCACCGATCCCCTCCACGGGAAACCACGTCTCGGTCCAGCGGCTCGCCGACACCGGGTCGAATCCTGCCTGGGTTATCGGGTTCACCGCCGAGCCCGGCGAATACTGGACCAGCAGTCGGCCCGCCTGGAACTCGACATACTGTCCGTCCGTATCCGTCAGCAGCTCCTCCCAAACGCCGCCCTGACGAGATAGGGCCCAGAGCCAGAGCTTCTGGCCCGGCATGTCCTCGTACCGAGACCAGTGCCCGAAGCCGTAGTCTTCGTCAGCGTAGTACCCGCCGAAGAAGTCGTTCAGTTCGCCGACTACGTGGAACGACTTGTGGCCCGCGAACGTGTTGTTCCGATAGAGGGGCAGGTAGCGGCCAACTTCGTCGACAGGCCACGATCGCTCGGTCCCCGAGTGTTCGAGGTAGGCGTTCCCAGGGATCGAGCGTCTCGAAGTACGCTCGATCGGCCGGTAGTCGAATTTCTACTCGCCAGTGGGTCCGGGACGGCAGGTCCATGGCGCCGACGAATGCGCTCACGCTGCCATCTTCATTCTCACGTAGCAGGTAGTCGACCGGTGTGGCGGTGGCCGGCGTGTGACCGATGACGCCGAAGTTGAATTCGATGCCGCCCGATGTCCAAGGTCCACGCAGCGCGATGTTGCGGAACTTCATTACCTCGTTGCGATAGATGAATTCGTGCCCCGTCTCCTTGACCACCGCGCCCCAAACTTTGCCTCCCGCCTCCGGCAACACGAACACCCCGATATAGTCGTTCTCGAGATGAATCACCGTCCATTCACGGGGCTCGCCTTCGTGCGCGTACCCCTCGAACGAGTGATAGGGATAGAGGCGTGGATCGCGGGTCAGGATCGGGATGGCATTGGGCTCGGAGAACGGGTACGTGAGAATGACGCGTGTCTCCTCCGAGATCCGCGCAGTCTGAGCAGCGATATCCGTCGGCAAGATACAACAGGCGGCGACCACGACGATCGGCGCGATCACGAGGCGGTTAATCGAGATCATGGCGTGTACGTGAGTTGCGGTCATGTCTCGCGGAACGAGGCGGTCCGCGAGACGTCTTTCCGGGTCAGTCGGGTACGTCAGCGAAGGGGTCGGGCGCGTCCAAATTGACATCGAGGGTGCGGCCCAACGCTGCTTCGGTCCGATCGATCGAGAACTCGGCCCACAGCGGCAAGTGGTCGGAAACTCGCCAGGACTTCTGTGATAGCGTCAACTCGCGGAACACGGCATCGCCAAATTCGATGTTGCCGGCGCGCCCCGTGTGCCCCATCTCGATCTGCCGCATGAACCAACCGATCTGGTCGTAGTGTTTCGCGTTGTGGGCATAGATGTTCGTTCGCGCGTTTCTGATTGCGTGTGATACGTTGAGGCCTGTCGAAGTGAACACCTCGAAGCGCGGATCGCCGCGCCGGTCGATGTTGAAATCGCCCAGTACGATGAGGTCCCGGTGATAGCGGTCGTCGTCGGACCCAGCCAGTCGAGCAGCAGGCGAATCCTCTGCAGGCTGCCTCGCACTTCCTGGATGGCCACCACGTCGAAGAGTTTCACGATCTCGCGATGTGGGCGAGCCCGCGCAAGTTCCGCTTCGGTGAGCCCTGGTTCTCTGCGAACGACGGGTGCACGGGCCCGAAGCTGCGAATATTCCAGCTGGCGATCAGCAGGTTTCGATCGGCCACCTTCGCGGGCACGCCGGCGGTTGCGATCCGGCGACGCAGGCGCACGATCTCTGCGGCGAGCTCCGGCCGGTACGATCCATAGTCCATGCGGCCTCGAGGAAACGCGGTACGTATCGAGCTTCCGAACTCGACAAGGTGGCGAGCGGAGTCGAGACGCGTCAAGTCACGTACTTCCAGGTGCTGAAGAAAAGCATCGACACTTGTATTTAACCTGTGGCGCGGGCGCACGCGGTGTTGCGGCGACGAAACTCTGAGTCAGCGCGCGGGCCCGAAAACCTCGCGCCCGCATGTGTCGCTCCCCGGCATAGATCGTGCGACGCAAAGACCGCTCACTGTTCATCACACAAGATCAAGTCTGAAGTGCGAGTGAAACGAACACTTGCAAACATCTGACGTATTTCGCATATAGGTCCACTGCTCAAGAAAAACATGGGGAAGTGATCGGCTGGGGAAGTGGCGGTGAAACGTCTCATTCACTCGGGAGACCCGGCCATGCTCGTCTCACATACATCACCCCTGAGCCTCGCTTGGCAGGCTAATACGGCGACGCCTCGCTTTCTGCGCATCGCCTCTCTGCTCACAACTCGTCGCGACTCTGCCCCATCGCTGGCGAAACCAACCGTAGGCACAATCCAAGTCATAGCGTGTGAAGGCACGTAGAGCGATCTACACAGCTCGAGGTCCAACGTAATGGAAATGAAA
This sequence comes from Gemmatimonadota bacterium, assembly GCA_039589155.1. GTDB lineage: Bacteria > Gemmatimonadota > Gemmatimonadetes > Palauibacterales > KS3-K002 > Kutchimonas. Next base: position 7,612 of record JBDHHX010000242.1, read on the forward strand.
CGCCTCATCCCGTGGAGTCTCTCCCTTGCCATCGTCTTCCTGATGGCAGGGCCGGCGATCGCACAAGAAGAGGAGGACGAAGAAGAAGAAGATCTGGGCGAAAAGCCGACGCTCAGCATCAGCCCCTTACCGAGCGACTACCGCTTCGACGGGATTTGGGATGTCAATAAGTGGCGGTTGGCAACCGACTCCATCGTCAAC
>JBDHHX010000243.1:0-5647 GCA_039589155.1 Gemmatimonadota bacterium
CGGGATGCTGTTGATGAATCCCGCCGTTCTGATGCCGGGCGTCGAGTTGAGCCTACGCTCCAGATCGTCGTAGGCCTGGATCCGCTGAGCGTTTTCCGGATAGCGGGACGCCGGAAGCGTGACGCGGAGAGTCGCCCTGCCCGCGGACTCGTATCCGGCATCGACGCCGCTCAGGTTAACGAAGCTTCGAATCAGCAATCCCGCCCCGACCAGCAGTACGAGAGAGAGGCCAACCTCGGCCACAACAAGCGACGACCGCAGGCGGGCGCTTCCTCTCCCTTCGGAGGCTCCGCGTCCGCCTTCGCGCAAGCGAGCGCCGAGGTTCTCCGAGGCCCCTTGGAACGCCGGCGCCAGGCCGAAGAGCGCACCCGTGAGAAGGGAAACGAGCAGCGTGAAGCCTACGACTCGAAAGTCCAAACCCACCTCGCCCAATCGCGGTATGTCCTGCGGCGCCAGCTGGACCAGGGCCCTGGCTCCCCACGCGGCCAGGCCGAGGCCGGCGAGGCCGCCCAGCAACGACAGGCCCAAGCTCTCGGTGAGTAGCTGCCGAATCAGCCGGGCACGTCCCGCGCCCAGCGACGCCCGCAGCGCAAACTCTTTGATCCGAGTCGTGCCCCGAGCCAGCAGCAGGTTGGCCACGTTCACGCAGGCGATGAGCAAGACGAGACCGACGGCCCCCATCAGAATCAGCAGCTGAACGCTCACATCTCCCAGCACCTGTCGATCAAGCGGGGTCAAGGTAACCTCCCAGCCAGCATTGCTCGGGTATTCCTGTTGCAGCCGACTAGCGATGGTGCCCATTTCGGCCTGTGCCGCCCCCACGTCCACATCCTCCTTCAGGCGCGCAAGAACGGTCATGAAGTGCTGGCCGCGGTTGCCGCCTGCCATGTCGACGGCAAACGGGACCCAGAGTTCCGTCTGTTCGGTGGGGATCGCGCCCTCGAGTACGACCGGGGGTGGAAACGAAAAGTCTGGTGGCATCACGCCGATGATCTCGCGGCTCCTACCGCCGAGCTGAATCGACCGACCCACAACTCCGGCGTCCCCACCGAATCGGTTTTGCCAGGCGCCGTAGCTCAACATAACGACGGGATCGCTTCCTTCACGGTCATCTCCCGGCGCGAAGTCCCGCCCGATGATTGGCGCCGCACCCACCATCGAGAACATTCCAGCGGTCACCCTAGCGCCGCGAACCGCGGTCGACTCCTCATCGCCCTCGAGGATGAAGCGTCTGAACGAGAACGCCCCCATCTCTTCGAACACGTTGTTCTGGTCGCGCCAGTCGGCATAGTTCGGCGGCGAGACGACCATGTAGGGCATACCTCGAGTCGGATTGCTCTCCCACACGACGACCAGCCGATCCGGATCGCTGTACGGGAATGGTCTCAAGAGCACGCCATTCACCACAGAGAAGATCGCGCTTGTCGCCCCGATACCCAGAGCGAGCGTCAGAACCGCCACGATCGCGAAGCCCGGGCTGCGACGCAGCATCCGAAGGCTCAGCCTTACATCCTGCCCCACGCTCTTCATGTCTCGACCCCTCAGTTTGGCCTATTCGGTCGGATCCACCGCTACGCCGATGCCGTACTCCGCGACTCGACGGATCTGCTCCAGATACTCCACCGGTACTGGCCTGTAGGTCCCCCAGGCAGCGACGAAACCGGTACCGGGCGGCCCGCCGAAGTCCTTCACCCAGGCGGGCGCGCCGCCGTTATCGTCCAGCGCCAGCGCTGTCGTGATCTCCGCAACATCGACTCCCGAAGTACTCACCCACCAATCGGTGAATCCCCAGCGCTCTCCCTCCGGCGTGGGGTACGCCCCGTATTGGTCCACGTCATAGCGGTCGTAGGACACTCCCAGAAACGCCTGTGTCGGCTCGCGACTGTATGACACGAAAGCACCTTCGTCATCCCGTGAGATGGCCATGGGCGGCAGTCCGAGCCAAACGATCTTGCCGCCGGCCTCCAGGTACCGGCGTGCCAAGACAGTGTCAGACGGAAGGGCGGCCACGGTTTCGGGAATGTGGTCCATCGCAAACACGACCACGCTCCGAGCTTCATCATGGTTGGATGGCTCCATGAACTCCGATAGTTGGAATCGATCGACGACCTGGTACCCGAACGACTCGAAGTAGTCGCGAACGTTCTCGTGGCCAGACAGGGTGTTCCAGCCGACCCGCTCTTCGTCCCAAAAGACAGCGCGCCGCGGAGGCGAACCCGCCTCCAAACGGATGGAGTGCAGGGCTCCATCATCGCTGCCGACGTAGATGCGACCGCCATCGACTACGGGAGAGGACATGACGGCGCCATCGAAGTGCAGAGCCCAGAGATACTCCCCGCTGCTCGCATCGAGCGCCAGGAGTCGTCCGTCGTGAACTCCGACATAAGCCGCACCCCCCGAGACCGCCGGCGAACTGAAGACGCGGTCGCCGGTTTCATACCTCCAGACCTCTTCGCCCGTTTCGATATTCAGCGCGTGTATGTAGAGCCCGTCCGAGGTGCCGACGACGGCCAAGTCATCGTGGATCGCTGCCGACGAGATCACCCACGGCGTCGAATGGTCGTAACGCCAGCGCTGCTCGCCGCTCGACAGGTCTACAGCGTAGAACTTCCCGTCGCGGGAACCGAATAGCGCGATACCCGCAGCCAGCACCGGCGACGATTGTATCGTCTTGCGATCGAAACCGAACTCCTCGCTGCTGTTCGACGCGCCTTCGGTCTCGAAGCGCCACTCGACGCCACCCGTCTCGAGATCGATAGCATAGAGAACACCATCGGCGCTGCCCACGAAGACCCCGCCATCGTCGGCGGCCGGTGACCCGCGGACCCTGCCATTCGTTTCAACACGCCATCGCTCGGCACCGGTGGCCGCTTCAAACGCGTAGACGTATCCATCTCCCGAACCGATAATCACTGTTTCGCCCGAGATCACCGGCGATGAGTTGAAGTAGTCCCAACCTTCGTGGCCCCATTCGAAGGAGCGATCGCTTCCCGTCTCCACTCGCCAGCGCTCGCTTCCCGTTCTCCGATCCAATGCGTGGATCACGTTGGAACGGTCGCCGAAATAGATGAGGTCACCGTATGCGGCTGCCGATGAGTGGATTGGACTGCCGGCACGATAGCGCCAACGCTCCGTACCCGTCTCCCGGTCGATGGCGTAGAAGTCACCGTCGCCGCTCCCGATGTAGATCGTGGCGGAATCGATGAGCGCCGATGCCCGCACCGGACCCGCCGTCTTGAAGCTCCAATCGATCACACCCCTCCCTGCTGCCGGCACCGGTGGGTACACACCCTGGTGGTCGGGTCCACCACGAAACATCCCGCCCGGACCCGGGCGGGGCGCCTCGCCGCACGAGAGGACTGAGACTATGATTGCGAGGACGACGGCGATGGAGGCCTTGGGAGCCCGGCGTACGCTCTCCAACACCTCGGGTCGGGTAGGACGCGACGTGCGCTGCATCTTTGACGCTCCTTTAGTCTGCCGCCCAACCCGCGTCTACAGAGGTCGGGACCGTGTGGAGGCAGCCTGTGCCCAGGCTGCCATTTCCCCCAAAACACTTACGATTCCAAGGATAATGGTGTTTCATGGCTATGACAGAACAGAATATTAGGCTGGACGACTTGGATCGCAAGATCCTCACCCGGCTGATGGAGGACGGACGGATCACCTGGGCACAGTTGGCCGCAGAAGTCGGGCTGTCGGCGCCATCGGTGACCGAGCGGGTTCGCAAGTTGGAAAAGCTCGGGGTGATAGAGGGATACGCCGCCCTGGTCAATCCCGAGGTGGTCGGCTGCGGAATGCTGGCGTTCGTGGCGGTGGAGCTGACCGACCCGAACCACCACGCAGAGATGCTACGCGAGGCGCAGGCCACACCCGAGATTCAGGAATACCACATAGTGGCGGGCGACTACGACTATCTGTTGAAGCTTCGCTGCCGGGACTCGAGAGAGCTGGAGCGGCTTCTGAGGGAGACGGTGCGTTCGATCGCCGGCGTGGCCCGCACCAATTCGACGATCGTAATGCTCACACCGAAGGAGACGTGCGCGGTTCCTTTGCCGTAAGCGGATAGCGAGTGAAAAGGCGGGAACACACCCTTGCTACTTACAACAGCAAGGAATATCTTCAGGCATGACTACAATACTACGGAAAACAGAGCTGGATGACTTGGATCTCAAGTTACTCGCCCGCCTCATGGCCGATGGCCGGGTGACCTGGGCTCAGCTCGCCTCCGAGGTCGGCCTGTCCGGGCCGTCGGTTACGGAGCGAGTCCGGAAGCTCGAACGGCTGGGGGTGCTGGAGGGGTTCACAGCAAAGGTGAGCCCGGAGTCGGTGGGATACGGCCTGCTGGCCTTCGTGGCGGTCAGCATATCGGGCCCGACTCATCAAGAGGATCTGTTGGGTTGGGCGGAATCGGCCGTCGAGGTGCAGGAGTGCCATGTCGTCGCCGGCGCCCATGACTACCTGCTCAAGGTGCGTTGCCAAGACAGCAAGGACCTTGAGCGGGTGCTGAACCGAGGGCTGCGCCTGGTCCCGGGGGTCGTGCGGACGAACTCCTCGATCGTCCTGACGACAGCGAAGGAGACATCGGCGGTTCCACTGCCGAACTCCAACGGCGACTAGGCGCGAGGCCCGGGACCCGGCAGGTACCGGGCCTCAAAGCACCCGTGCCGTTTTCAGCTCTGTCTACTCCTCCAACGCGACGACCTCCGAGCCGTCCGGCGGAGCGACAACCTCGTAGTATCGAATCCCCTCTTCATCGGTGGCTTCCTGGAAGAAGACGGTGTCGAACTGGTAGTAGGTTCCGCTGTCCTCGTTGATGACGGTGGCACCGTCAGGCAGCTGGTCAGCTCCTGCGCCGAGCTCCGGCTCCGTGTTCACATAGCCGGTGGAGCCGTCCTCCTCCTCGTACTGGACGTAGAAGGCGTTCTCGAAATAGTAGAACGTTTCGCCGTCGGCAACGAAGGAGACAGCTTCGTCGGGTATCTCCGACACTTCTTCCTGCGGAGGCGCCGGCTGGACGATATAACCATCGCTATCGTCGGCTTCCTTGTAGAAAGTCTCGTCGTACTGGTAGAGCTTCTCATCGCCCTCGTCATGGGCGGCGGCGGCGTCCGGGACATCGGGGACCACGGCGCCGGCCGGTGCCTCGACCACGACATAGACTTCCTTGCCGTCCTTCTGCTGTTTCACGTAGAAGGTGCCGTTGGCGCTGTAGTAGGTCTGATCCTCGTAGACGACGACAACAGCGTCATCGGAGATGCTCTCGACCTCGAAGCCCGGCGGTCCCACACACTCGACGTATCCGGTCTCGCCTTCATGAATCGTCTGCTTGTACCACTTCCCGTCGATGTAGTAGTAGGTCGTGCCCGAGGCTTGCACTTCCTGCGAGCTGCTGGAGCTACTCACGATCACCGTGAAAGCGGCCGCAGTCACAAACAGCGCGCCGACCCACCAGCCCCAGTACCAGCGGCGGTGATGCCAGTAACGATGGTGCGCCCAGCGGCCACGCCGATAACCATGCCTGCGGCCGGCGCGATAAGCGTGACGCGTGCGATGGGCTGAACGATGCCGTGCGGAGCGTCCCGCCCCGCTGCGCCGGGCTGCCGTGGAGCGACCGCCACGACTGGCGCTGCTGCGACTGGCGCTG
>JBDHHX010000244.1:0-5625 GCA_039589155.1 Gemmatimonadota bacterium
GTACGTTCCCGAAGGCGAACAAACGCTTGCGCCGAAGTCCGAGGACTACGAAGTCGCGGTCTTCGTGCGGGGCGATGAGCCAGATAGGGAGTACCGGGTGGTCGGCGTTGTGTCTCTCGATACGCGCGTCGAGCCGATGTTGATTGGCCTGGCCGACGGAGCGGATGTGAGCGTGGCGGTACTTGACGTGCTCAAGCAAGAAGCCAGGGCGCGTGGCGCTGATGCGTTGGTCGACTTCACTCTGACCTGGGGCAGACTGTATGCCGTTGGTCGGGCGAAAGCGGTGGTTTTCGAGTAGGCGGCTTAGCATCATGAGAACGTGCGTAGTAGTCGTCTGTATCGGACTGGCACTTAGCTGCAGCTCCAGCATCGTTTCGAGCTCATCTGAATCCATCAGGAGCGGGTACGAGGTCTACCCGGCCAAGCCAGATAATCATGAGGTGCATGTCTTTCGTGATAAGGCCGAAGTGGAGTGGTACGTCGACGATACGCAAAGAGAAGGATACGAAGTCATCGGCCTGGTATTCGCGGATGCTCGGACCGAGGAGAAACCCACTAAAATCGGTTGTCTGAATGTCGTGGAAGTAAAGACAAGTGCCGTCGAGAATAAAGTAAGGGAAAAGCTGAGTGGAGAGGCGAGAAAGCTCGGAGCGGACGGGATCGTCGACGTATCGGTAGACTCATATTCCGGTACCTGCCGGAGGGAGGGGGAAGAAAGAGACTGCACCCTGGCCTACGGCATGGCAACTGCGATCCGCTTCACCGGTGGTGGATAGGGCCGGACCTATTGAGCCAACCGACTTGTCGCCCTGTCTGATGGGAGGTAGATGATGAACGTGTCGATCTCGCGCGCCAGCATGATCGTTCTGGTCACGATTATCGCTGCGATGGGCTGCAGCGATTCAACAGGGCCAGAGCCATCGGGCTCGCATGTGTCCGTTACGGGCGACCTCACAGAATCCTGGGACGCAACCGCTTACCACGGCATATCGACGTGGGGCTCGTCTAGTAACGAACTAGAGTACTTCTCTGTCATTCTGCTACCGCAGTCCCCCGGTACGAACCTGCTGGCCGGTGCTGTGCTGTACAAGTTTGGTGCAGAGGCTCCGGAAGTCGGCACTTACAGCTTCGGTGAATATGCGCTTGGTGACACCATACCTGCGGGGGAGTTCGGTGGGGGGTTCAGCGGTCGGAATGCAAGTGACTTCGCCGGATATGTCGTGACCAGTGGCTCCGTGACATTCACTGAGGTTGCGGACAACAGGGTACGTGGAGAGTTCGAGATGAGTGGGTACTACGCGGCACTAGCAGAGACGGACACCAGTAGAGTCGTGGATGTCGTGGGGAGCTTCAGCACAACCAGCGCCCCCGGTTCCTGAAGACGCGGTCATCGCTACTTGACCTCCGCGCGCCAGGCTTGCACCGTGGTGCAAACTTGCCACCGTGCGGACTGGATCGGGGATGTTCTACCTCACCAAGTGGTACTGCGACTGCGTGAGCGATGACGGCGACGCCTTCATCGGCTACTGGGCCCGGATGCGGTGGGGGCCGGTCGCCATCGCCTACGCGGCAACCCTCTACAAGCCAGCCGGCGATCCCACGCGCGAGCGGTACTCCATACGTCGTTGCGCCGCTCCAGCCCTCACCGAAGACGAGCTGCTCTGGCACTGCGAACGCCTGGGGCTTCGAGGTATGTGGAAGCCCCAGATGCCCGCGCTCGAGCGCAGGTTGCTCGACACCGCCCAGGGCGCGATCACCTGGCGATGCCACGTCCCCAGTGCCCGGGTACGGATCGAGCTGGCCGGGCTGGGCCGGATTTCGGGTCTGGGCTACGCTGAGCGGCTCGATCTGTCGATCAAGCCGTGGCGGCTACCCTTCGACGAGCTGCATTGGGGTCGATTTCTGTCCCCGGAAGACGCCGTGATCTGGATCGAATGGCGAGGCGAAGAGTCGCGCCGCTGGATCTTTCATAACGATACGGAACTGCCGGGCTCGTCGTTGCAGGCGGGACGGGTGGAATTGGAGGGGGGCCAGGGCATCGTCGAGCTCGAGGACGGTGCCGTGATCCGCGAGGGACGCCTGGCGTCCACTGCAACGGGCGGGCTTCCGGCCGCGGCGCTGTGGCTGCCAGGGCGGATCAGGCGCGCGCATGAGACGAAGCGGCTCTCGCGTGGTTTGCTCACCTCTGGAACGCGTTCCAGCACGGGTTGGGCCATCCACGAGGTCGTCAGATTGAGATGAGCGGGTCGACGGTAGGGAAGGTTCTCTACGGGCTCCTGTTCGTCGTCGTTGTTCCCGCCGCACTGGTGGGGTGGGCGATCGCCACCTCCCCGTTCGTACCGCTGCCCACCATTCCCTACGCCTGGGCCGGATACATCTTCGCCTTCGTCGGTGTGGTCTTGATGGTCGCTGGGATCGTCGCCCTCCTGATGTACGGTCGGGGGCTTCCGATGAATCCTTATCCGCCCTCCGAGTACGTAGCGCGCGGCATTTACAGGTACACGGCTCACCCGATTTACGTTGGCTTCGTCATCGCGTGCCTGGGCGTTGCGGTACTGTTCGAGTCACCCAGCGGCACCTGGTTGGTCACGCCGGCCGTAGCGCTGGCTGCTGCCGCTCTGGTGCTGGGATACGAGCGGCATGATCTCCGCCGGCGCTTCGGGCAGGAGGCGATACACAGACCGCTCGCCTCGCTACCACGCGATCGGCAGCAGCCGGCCACGGCGTGGGACCGGGCGTCTATATATATACTGGTTCTCGTCCCTTGGGCGGTGGCCTACGAAGCCGTGTACCGTTTGGGCGTGCCCGTCGACGCGATCATCGCCCACCTGCCGTTCGAGCGCGGCTGGCCGGTTCTGGAATGGACGGAGTTGATCTACGGCAGCATCTATCTCTTCGTCCTCTGCGCACCGCTCCTTGTTCGCACTCAACGCGATCTCCGCCGTTTAGCGATGCTGGGACTGGTGGCGACGGCTGTGGTAACGCTCATCTACCTGACCGTGCCGCTGATCGCGCCGCCGCGCCCGTTTGAGCCGCAGACAATCCTCGGCCACGCCCTGATGTTCGAGCGCTCGATGTCTCACACGGTCGCCGCATTTCCAGCCTTTCACGTGGTCTGGGCATTCATCGCCGCTGACGCGTGGGCATCGAGATCGCGGGCCTGGGCCGTCGTGGGCTGGAGCTGGGCGATCCTCATCGCCGTCAGCTGCATCACCACCGGCATGCACGCGCTGGCGGACATCATGGCGGCTGGCGTCGTTTTCGTTCTACTGCTACAGCGGCGCAGGATCTGGGAGCTGATGCGGCGGGGGGCGGAAGCGGTCGCCAACTCGTGGCGCGAGTGGCGCTGGGACGGCGTGCGACTCATCAACCACGGATTCTACGCCGGCCTGGCTGGGGCCGTCGGGTTCTGGATCGCTGCATCGATCGGTGGGGCGCAGGTATACTGGCAGCTGGTGTTCGTGCACCTGTGCGGCCTGATGGGTGCCGGACTCTGGGCTCAAGAGCTGGAGGGGTCGGAGAAGCTCTCCCGTCCGTTCGGCTACTACGGCGGCGTGATCGGCAGCATCGCCGGTGCCATGCTCGCCGGTATCGTAGGCGGCAACACGATCCTGCTCTTCGCCCTCGTCGCCATGGAGGCGCCCTGGCTGCAGGCGATCGGCCGGCTACGCTGTCTGGTCCAGGGATGCTGCCACGGGTCCCAGGCCACCGATGCGGTTGGCATCCGATACCGGATGCCCTGTTCCCGCGTCAACACGCTGGCCGGCCTCGGCGGCGTACCCCTTCACCCCACGCCGCTCTACTCGATCCTGGCCAACGTCGTCGCCGGGGTCCTTCTCCTCCGGCTCTGGTCGCTGGGAGCTACGTATGGTCTTGTGGCTGGTGCCTACTTTATTCTGGCCGGGGTCGCCCGCTTCGTCGAGGAGTCGTATCGCGGCGAGCCGCAGACGGCCATCGTCGGTAGCCTGCGGATCTACCAGTGGATGGCCGTGCTGTCCGTCGCCTGCGGAATCGCCCTCACGATGATCCCCGGCGCGGGCGCGCCGGGCCTGGCCGTCGTCCTCGATTCGAGAGTACTCGTCACCGGTGTTCTGTACGGCACGCTGGTCGGCTTCGCCATGGGCGTGGACTTCCCGGGCTCCCGTCGTCGGTTCGCTCGCCTCGCCTCCCCCTGATATCCGGCCTGAGCCCTCTCCTTCCTATCCTTTGACAATCTGTTGAGATGAGTCTGCTAGCGTGCGCGATGTCTGCGGGGCCGTTCGCAGGTAGCGCGTCGCTGGAGTCGGAACCGTCATCTCGCAGCTAAGGTGCCCCCGTGGCGGAAACGGAAGACGCGCTCGTCTGACAAGCGGGTGGCCGAAAGGCCATGTGGGTGGAGCGTCGCACCGCACAGCGGTGCTCGGTATGAAGGCGCCCGCAAGCGGCGCGCCTTCAACGCGAGTCCCACCGGGGGCACGCGTGAAAATGGGAATCGGTGTTGACGTGTGTGAGCAAGATCGTGTAGCTTAGAGGACCGCTTGTCAGAGCGTGACGTTCCGTCACGGAGAAACAGCCCGGAGGGATCTCCTCCGGGCTTGGCGCATCAGTGATACCAAGACTGGCTCTCGATTGGGCAGCAGGCTATCTTAATAGTGTAGCCCTGACCCTCGCTTAGGAGTGAGGACGATGCTTGCAGGAATCGGGCTTTTCGAGTTGGCCGGCGGCGCTCTCATCGTGATGAGCGTTTTCGGTGCCTTCATGGTTTGGGCGGTCTTTCCCCTCCTACCTTTCGCCATCATCGGTGCGGCCTACTTGGGCCTCCGCTACGGTATCCCGGCGGCCGGCCGATCCCTCGTTTACGCGGCGCAGGGTGTGGTCTGGGGCATCCGCTGGATGCTGACGCCGGTGGCGGTCTGGGCCCTGCGGGGCGCACAACCGGCCTACCAGTACGGGAACGGCGGCGGAAGGCGCTAGTCGCTCGGGCAAAAGAGGCTGAGAGCTGCGCTCCATCGAGCCACGAATGGGGCGGTGCGGGTGAATCTGCGCCGCCCCTTACTCCATCCTCAGAGTCTGTATCGGGTCGGTCGCCGCGGCTCTCCGGGCCGGGAAGTAGCACGCGGTGAGGGCTACGATGGCCAGTGCGAACGATACAGCCGCAAAGGTCGCGGTGTCTGTCGTGGTGATGCCGAAGACGAAGCTCTCGAGTATCCGCGAGAACAGGAGCGCGGCCGCCAGGCCGATAGCGATGCCGATTCCAGTCAATAGGGTGCCGTGCCGCACAACCATCCAGGCCACGTCGCCGGCCTGGGCTCCGAGCGCCAGGCGGATCCCCACCTCGCGCTGTCGTTGACCTACCGTATAGAGCATCGAGCTGTATATGCCGCCCGCGGCCAGCGCGAAGGCGATGATCGCGAAGGTCATCAGCAACGCGGTGTAGAAGCGAGGTGTCGTGATCGAACGTGATATCCGCTGCTCCATCGTCGCGATTTCGCCCAGGGGTAGGTTGGGGTCGAGCCGCCGAACCGCGCGTTGCATAGCGGAGCTCATGCTGCCAGCCGGCCCTTCATAACGAGCGGCCACGTCGAGATACCCGATCCAGTTGGCGAACGTAGAGTACGGAACGTAGAGGTGCACTCCTGCATCGGC
>JBDHHX010000245.1:0-5623 GCA_039589155.1 Gemmatimonadota bacterium
GGACTCCTAGGTCAGGAATAGGAGGCCGCCGGCCTCGGCATCCTTCTTGCCCCTAGATAAGCGTTCCAGAGCCGCTTCTGGCTCGAACTCACACCAGGTTTCACCAACACAGCACGCCCATGGCCAAGTTTGATTCGTTTTGGGGGGGACTGCCCCAACAGGTTCCGAGGCTTGTGGTAGTGTTCGCCGTAGCGATCGCGGCGCTGGTCCTGGCCCGGCAGTTCTTGATACCTGACACGTTCGGCGATATCGGGCACTACCGTGCGGCGGCGATCGACACGATTGCCGCGCACGAAAAGAAGTACGCCGGGCAGCAGGCATGCGCGACGTGTCACGGAGCGATCATGCAGGAGCGTCTAGCCGGGAACCACCGGGGTGTCGCGTGCGAGAATTGCCACGGACCGGCAGCGACGCACGTGTCGAACCCAATGGAGACCAAGCCGGTGATCCCGCGGGAGCGCGATTCCTGCCCTCGTTGCCACGGTTACAACCTGTCGCGGCCGACCGGATTCCCACAGATCGATCCGGTGTCTCACAACCCGATGGTTCCGTGCGTGACCTGTCATCGGCCCCATTCACCGGAGCCGCCGATCGTCCCCGGCGAATGCAGTGCCTGCCACCGTCAGATTGCCAGTCAAAAAGCGGTTTCGCATCACGCGGTGCTGACGTGCACGACGTGTCATGATGCCCCTGAGCAGCACCGCGCGGCGCCGCGGTCGCTCCGCCCGAGCAAGCCGGTGGAACGGGCATTCTGCGGGACCTGCCACGCCGAGGGCGCAGCCAGTCCGTCGCAGATACCGCGGATCAACCTGAGGACGCACAACCCGCAGTACCTGTGCTGGCAATGCCATTATCCCCACCACCCGGAGACTTCCTGATGCCGAAAGAAGTCGAGACCAGGAACGCTGCTGCGGAATCCGCCGAACAGGGGTCGGTGGACCGGCGCGAGTTCTTGAAGAAGTGCGGACTTGCGGCGCCGGTCATCTTCGGCCTGGTGCGCCTGCCGACGCTGGAAGCCTTTCAGTCCGGCGTTCTCAGATATGATGCGACCGAGCATCTCTACGGGATGGGCATCGACGTCAGCAAGTGTATCGGCTGCGGTAATTGTGTAGCGGCCTGCAAGATCGAGAACGATGTACCGCTCGACGCACATCACTTCAACACCTGGGTCGAGCGCTACGTGGTCGGGGCGGACGGCGAGGTCGAGGTCGATAGCCCGAACGGAGGAATGGACGGATTTCCGCCGACGGAAGCCGCGAGCGGATCGATGAAGAGCTTCTTCGTACCGAAGCTCTGCAACCACTGCACTGCGGCTCCCTGCGTGCAGGTGTGCCCGGTCGGCGCGACGTTCACGACCGAGGACGGGGTCGTTCTCGTCGATGAAGACTACTGCATCGGTTGCCGCTACTGCATACAGGCATGTCCATACGGCGCGCGCTGGATGCATCCAGAGAAACACGTGGCGGCCAAGTGCACCTGGTGCTATCACCGGTTGGTGGACGGATTGGTACCTGCCTGCGTCGAAGTCTGCCCGACCGGCGCGCGGATCTTCGGCGAAGTGGAGCACCGTGCCACGCCACTTGCCCGCTTCATGCGGTTCAACAACATCCAGGTGCTAAAGCACCATCTCAACACGAAGCCGAAGGTCTACTACGCCAACCTAGACGGTGAGGTGAGGTAGCCACGATGCAGGGTTTCATCTACCCGAACGAATTCGAGCTCCACTGGAGCCTGCTGATCGTGCTCTACCCATACCTGACAGGTCTGGTAGCGGGCGCATTCATCCTCGCATCGCTGGAGCGGGTCTTCAACGTGAAGGAGGTCCAGCCGACGTATCGGTTGGCCCTGCTCACGGCGCTGGCCTTCTTGCTGATCGCTCCTCTGCCGCTGCTGGCGCACCTGGGTCACCCCGAGCGCTCGTTCGAGATCTTCCTCACGCCGAACAGCCAATCGGCGATGGCGATGTTCGGTTTCGTGTACGCCTGGTACCTGATGGTCGTGCTGCTGTTGGAGATCTGGTTCGACTATCGAAAGGACCTGGTGCTCTGGTACCAGCAGGAGAAGGGATTCAAGCGCTGGATCCACTACGCGCTGACGCTGGGCGCCACCGACCTGTCGCCCAAGGCGTTGCGATTCGATGACAAGATGGGCCGCTGGATTACGGTGATCGGCATCCCATCGGCCTTCCTTCTGCACGGGTACGTGGGCTTCATCTTCGGCTCGGTGAAGGCGAACCCGTGGTGGAGCAGCGTGCTGATGCCGGTGGTCTTCCTGTTCTCGGCCATCGTTTCCGGCATAGCGCTGGTGCTGGTCATCTACATGATCTCGAGCATGGTTCGCTGGAAGCCGGTGGACATGCGCTGTGCGGACAAACTGGCGGCGTTCCTGTTCTACGCGATGGTCGTCGATGTCTCTCTCGAGATGCTCGACTTCATCCACCGACTCTACGAGTCGGAGGAATCGATCGGGATTCTCACGCAATTGATCGAGAGCCGGCTGTTCATCAGCCTGATCGTTCTGCAGCTGGTCCTCGGAACCTTGCTGCCCTTGACGGTGCTGGGCCTGACTTCACCGGCCCTCAGCAAAGATGCGGTACTGAAGGTTCCGGACGAATTGCGGCGACTGCTGTATCTGGGCGCTGCGATCCTGGTACAAATAGGGATCTTCAGCATACGCTGGAACGTGGTCATCGGCGGCCAGCTCTTCTCCAAGAGCCTTCGCGGGCTGACGGTCTACAAGCTCGAGCTGCTGGGGATCGAGGGTCTGCTGGTGTCGGCGGCGCTGCTGGTTATGCCCTTCGTCATACTATGGATACTGGTCAAGATATTGCCGCCGTGGGAGGAGTCGGACGCACAGCTGCCGGGCTCAAGCGACGCCAGCATCTGAGCGCAACGAAACGAGCCGGCGAGACGCGGTTTCTGGGCGTCTCGCCGGCTCGTTTGTTCAAGCTGCAGCTACTGCGTCGGGTCTACGGTGTAGCCGAGGTAAGTCAACAATAGTATGTAGGCAATCGCCGCCACCGTGAGCCAGGTGACCCAGCGACTCGACGTCCCGAACGTTCCGCGTCGGTCGAGGAATGGTACGATCAACACCAGCATTCCGGCCAACGTGAATCCCAGGATCCCCAGCACCTCGCCCTCGATCCACAAGATGTGAGCCGGCAGGTACTTCAGCGTCTGGAACATGAACATGAAGTACCACTCGGGCTTGATCCCGATCGGTGCGGGGGCGAACGGGTCCGCCTTGGCCCCGAGGTGCGCCGGGAAGTAGGCGGCGAGCGCGGCAAGGACCGCCAGGGCAACAAGCCAGCCGACGAGGTCACGAAGCAGGAAGTTGGGGACGAAGGACATGTTCCGCCTGGCGCCACCCTCGCGCTGCACGTCGGGCGGCACGCTCATCCCGTGCTTCTGGACCATGAACAGGTGCAGGCCCAGCAACATCGTCGTAATCATCGGTAGAACCGCCACGTGGATGGCGTAGAACCGCGTCAAGGTCGCACCGGATACGTCGTCACCGCCGCGTAGCACGGTGGCCATGAACGACCCGACGAGCGGAACCGCTTCCATGATCTGCGTGCCGACCCTGGTGGCGAAGTACGCCAGCTCGTTCCAGGGTAACAGGTAGCCGGTGAAGCCGAAGGCCATCGCCAGCCCGAGCAGCATGACGCCGGATATCCACGTCATCTCACGCGGCTTCCGATAGGCCCTCATCAGCAAGACGCTGAAGAGGTGCAGGAAGGCCGTGAAGATCATCAGGTTCGCTGACCAGGAATGGATCGACCGGATCAGCCAGCCGAACTCGACCTCGGCCATCAGGAACTTCACAGACTCGTACGCGTCCTCAGCGCTGGGCCGATAGTAGAATAGCAGAAGGATCCCGGTGGCCACCTGGATGAGGAAGAGAAACAGGGTCATCCCGCCCAGGTAGTACCAGATCGAGTGTCGGTGAACCGGGACTTCCTTCTTCTTGGCGATCTTCTGTACGTCCGCGAGTCCCAGCCGTTCGTCCAGCCAAACAAAAAGCACCGCGAACCGCTCTCGAACTTTCCCCATGGCTCAGCCGTCCCTGCTGACGACGATCTGGTCGCCCCTGACATTCACCGCGAAAGTCTCGAGCGGGCCGGGCGGCGGACCCTGCACGTTCTGGCCATTGAGGTCGAAGTGACCGTTGTGGCAGGCGCACCAGATTCGGCTAAGATCACCCCGGTACTGCACGATACAGCCGAGGTGGGGACAGCTTGCCGAGAACGCCCGCAGTTCGCCCGACGGCGTTCTGACCAGGATCCCGGGTTGATTACCGAACTTGAAGATCTGGCCCGAGTTCTGCGTGATCTCCTCCGGCCTGACCGATAGGGTTACCGTCGCCGCCGCCGATTCTTCCGACTCCGGAGGTATCAGGTAGCGGCTCACGGGATAGAGCACGGCGAGAACGAACGCGCCCACGCTCGTGCCGAGAATCCAGTTGATGAAACCGCGGCGGCTCTGTTTGGCCCCGGTCGCGTTCTCCGTCATCACTTAGCCTCCCGCTCGGTATTTTTCGCTCGACCGGCTCACAGCTCGAGCTGCCTGATCTTCATCACGAGACCCACGATGAGCAGCAAGATGATCCCCACGGAAACTGCCAGACCCATACGGCGGAACTGCAGCTCATCGAGTGCATCGCCGCCCCGCGCATAGGCCTGTCCGGCGACTTCCAGTCCCTCGTCTACAGCCGTGCCGACCGAATCGACCGAGAAGCTGTGCACCGCAGTGCGGGCGTTGATCAGCGCCGTCGTCGCCAAGCTGAGGTCGAACTGCGCCTGGCTGACCTCCATGCCGGCGTTCTCGGCCTGATGTAGAATCGAGTCGGCCTGCTCATGGGTCGCGCTCAGCGAATCGATCAACGCTCGCATCTCGGTGGCCACCCGACCACCGCCCGACTCCTCACTGTGGCACATCGCGCAGGCCGCGCCTTCGCCGAGCCCCAGGAGCTCATCACTGGCCTCGATGATCTCGTGGTTGGTGTGACAGGTCGCGCATCCCGGCCGTCCCAGCATAGCGAAGATTTGCGAGTGAAAGCTCTCGGTGAACAGCTGCGCCATCACCGAGTGGCACTGCCCGCACACGTTGCCGACCCACGAGACTCCCGGGGGCGCGGCGCCGTGATTGCCGTGGCAGTCGTTGCATGTCGGGGCGGACAGATCGCCATCCTCGGACAGCTTCTGCCAGTGGATGCTCTGCTGGTACTTGTCGTGTTGGTCGGTGGCTATGTCGTACGGAGCCATGTATTCCGGATCGGCATGGCAGGCGCCGCAGGTTTCAACGACGTTGAGCGGGTGAACGCTCGAGGTCGGGTCCGTCGGCGGCTTGATCGAGTGGGCCGGATGACAGCTCGAGCAGGTTGCCACGCGTGCGTCGCCCTCCTCGAGCAACAAGTGACCGTGGACGGAAGTGCGATACTCCGCCACCTGGTCGACACGCAGTGAGGGATTGTAACGTCTCATGAACGCCGCGTCGGAGTGGCAGCGGCCACACAGTCGCGGGATCTCGCCTCGCTGAGGAACGCCGATGTACCCCTTGGCCGGATCCATCGCCGCCATTCCCGCGATCTCGGCGTCGCCGCCATGGCAGGCCACGCAACCGAT
>JBDHHX010000246.1:0-5593 GCA_039589155.1 Gemmatimonadota bacterium
GTACTCCGGGTTGATCCGATCCGGCGACCAGTACGGCTCCCAGACCAACTCGATGTTCGCCTCCTCCACTTCGTCCAGCTCGATCAGTACCAGCTTCGCGCCACCAAGCAGCTGGGGGCCGACCGGGCAGCCGGGGCTGGTCAGCGTCATCTTGACGTTGACCGTGCTGCCGTCGACGTCGATATCGTAGATGAGGCCCAGGTCGACGATGTTCAGCCCGACCTCAGGATCCTCGATCCGCTTCAGCGCTTCGCGTGCCTGTTCTTCGGTCACCATCGCTCGTCCTCGGGTCTGGTTGGGGTGTTTACCATGTAACAAATGAGAACCTAGATAGGATCCGTCGCCCCATCAACCGAGCCCCAGCCTTGTGGCCCCACCGCCCTCCGAGTACAGTTGAGCGATGCCGACGATCCAAGTCGATGACGGGCAGGTGAGCCTGCACTACCACGACGCCGGGACTGGCGACCCGAACGTCGTGCTCATACACGGTTTCCCGTTCAACTCCGGACAATGGCGGCCACAGCTCGAAAGCCTGGCTGAGCGCTGCCGCGTCATCGTCCCCGACTTGCGCGGCTTTGGCGACTCCCCCCTCTCGCCGGTGCCCTACACCGTCATCCGCCTCGCCGACGACATCGCCGAACTGATGGCCGCGCTGGGCATCGGCCGGGCCGTTGTCTGCGGACTATCGATGGGTGGTTACGTCGCCTTCGAGATGTTCCGCCGCCACCGCGAGTGCCTCGCCGGCCTCGTCCTCGCCGATACGCGACCGCAACCCGATAGCGATGCGGGAAGATTGAACAGGGCGCGGTTGGCCGGCATCGCCAGAAGCGAGGGGAGCGGGCCCGTGGTCGAAGAACTCTTACCGATGCTAGTCGCGCCCGTCACCCGCCAACGGCGGCCAGAGGTCGTCGAGCAACTGCGCGAAATGATGATGGCAGCGCGACCGCAGGCGATCGCCGACGCGCTGATGGCGATGGCGGCCCGCGACGACTCGGTGCCGCTGTTGGCGGAGATCGACGCGCCTGCCATGGTGATCGTCGGCAGCGACGACGCCATCGCAGACGCCGCCGATACCCGGGAGTGGGCGGTCCGCATCCCCGACGCCGGGTTGGCGGTGATCGCCGGCGCCGGCCACGTGTCCAACCTGGAACAACCCGAGACGTTCGACGCGATCCTGTTCGACTTCCTCGATTCTCTGCCGGGAGCGGCCGGTTGATGACTTCGTGGCGTGCGACGATTGTCCTGATGCTTGGACTCTGCGCCGCCTGCGCCGGTATGCCGAAGCCGCCGCAGCCTGTACCCGAGCCGCGGCTACCCCAGGTGGAAACGGTCCGCTTCGACCTCGAGGACGCGCGGCCGCAGCTCCCGGTACTGCAGGCCCTGTCCCCTCACCTGCGATGGACGCCGGGCCGACCCGGGGAAGGGCAGTTCGTGGTCCTGACGTTGGAGCCGGTAACCCGGAGCCTGCCGGTGTTCGAGATCGAGGGCAGCGCATCGGGCCGGGAGCTCGAGCTGGTGCCGATTAGCGGCGGCGCCTTCTTGGGGCTGGTCGCCACGCCGTTAGGTGCCAAGGAAGTTCCGGTGGAGGTGACCGTCACCTACATAGACGGCACTCGCTTGAGCCATACGCTCTCTCTGCTCGTCGTTCCGCGCGACTTTCCGGCGACCCGCCTGCGCGTCGCGCCACGCTATACCAGTCCCGACTCGGCGACACTGGTGCGCGTCGCCAGGGAGCGCGAGGCGATACAGGCGATGCGCATGACCGTCACGCCACTACCGCTCTGGACCGGGCCGTTCGAGCTGCCGCTGCGCGGGGTTACTACGAGTCCCTACGGCCAGCGCCGCCTCTTCAACGACGAGTTGAGAAGCCGCCACACCGGACTCGACATCGACGGCGACACCGGTGATCCGGTCTTCTCGACCAACTCGGGCCGCATCGCCATGTCCGCCGACCTGTTCTACAACGGCGGCGCCGTCTTCATCGATCACGGGCTCGGACTCTATACCGGATACTTCCACCTGTCGAAGCGCGAGGTGGTCGATGGCCAGTGGATCGAAAAGGGCCAGATCATCGGCCGGGTCGGCGCCACCGGGCGAGTGACCGGACCCCATCTACACTGGCACATGTACCTCCAGGGATTTTCCATCGACCCGCGAGCGCTGCTCGATCCCGATTTCACCCAGCTCAGCCGGCGGATCTCTTCGCCGCCCGCACTCTTCGTCGAGCCGTAGCGCCGCCGGTTGGCGTCCGTTCGGCGGCCGATGTAGCTTCCCCGTTCGACCGCAAATTCCGGATAGACCCTAAGGGCGCTGATCGCCATCATTGGTGGCGATGCACGATGAAAAGAGCGCGAAACACCCGTGGATGTGAGGTCGGAGATCGTGGAAGACAGGGAACGCTGGGAAACGAACGGCAACGACGCGCGGACCGAGATGGTGCGCCGAGTCTGCCAATATATAGATGACAGGCCCGGATCGGCCCCGACGCTGGCCGAGCTCGCCGAGCATGCCGGGCTCAGCTTGCACCACTTACAGCGCACCTTCAAGGCCGTGCTCGGCATCACGCCACGCCAGTACGCCGACGCCCGGCGACTCGACAAGTTCAAGCGCGAAATCGGTAACGGCGCCAGCATCAGCGGCGCCATGTACGGCGCGGGGTATTCGTCGACCAGCCGGCTGTACGAGCGCGCCTCCGAGCAGCTCGGCATGACGCCGGCCACGTACAAGAAGGGCGGCCGCGGTGCCCAGATGCATTACGCCATCGCCGACTCGCCGCTGGGACGGGTGCTGGTCGCCGCCACCGGGCGCGGGGTCTGCGCCGTCTATATCGGCGACGACGATGACCGCCTGGCCGCCGAACTCGACGCCGAGTACCCGGCGGCGCAGATCGAAGCCGACCCCTCCGTCCTCGGACGGTGGATGGGAGCGATCCTCGACTACCTGAGCGGTAGGCAGCGGGCGCTGGATCTCCCGCTCGACGTCGTGGCGACCGCGTTCCAGCTGAGAGTCTGGGAGCTGCTGCGTTCGATACCCTACGGTGAGACCCGCACCTACTCCGAAATGGCTAGAGAGCTCGGCTCGCCGAAAGCCGCCCGGGCCGTCGGCCGCGCTTGCGCCACCAACCCGGTATCGCTGGTCATCCCCTGCCACCGGGCGATCCGCGCCGATGGCGGACTGGGCGGGTACCGCTGGGGGCTGGGGCGCAAACAGAGGCTGCTGGCTGCCGAAAGATCGCGGGCTGGCTAGCGGGGTTTTCAACAGCCGACAGCCGACAGCCATCGCTCGACGCTCAAGTTTGTTTTCAACGATCGACTTCCGACTCTCGACTTTCTACTTCCAGCGAACGTTGGGAGTCGTTCGTCGAGAGTTGCAGCTAAACTTGAGAGTCGTGCGTCGGCTGTCGGCTGTTGGCTGTTGAAGTAGTTCTAACCGCCCGTCAGAATCTCCTCGTAAAGCTTGATTGCACGCGGATCGCCCGATTGTCCCAGCCAGAACAGCGCGCTCCGCACCAGCTCCGGATCCTCGTTGGTGCGCACGATGCGGATGAGAATCGGAACCGCCTCGTCCGCCGGCCGCTGCGAGAGCGCGAACACCGCCATCTCGCGGACCTCGCGGTCGCCTTCATCATCGTAGATGATTTCGGTCAGCCCCTCGGTGGCGGCTTCGGCGGCCTCCTGCCCCAGGACCAACAGCGCCGTCGATCGTGTATCGCGAGGCAGCGATTCGTCCTTCGCCATCTCCAACAGCTCGGGCCAGAGAACTCCTCCATCGGCAAGAGAGGCGGCGAACAGCGCTTCCCCTCCTACATCGTCGTGGCCGCGTGCCACGTCGAGCAGGTAGTCCGCCGCCTCCGCTGCCGAAACCGTGCCCAGGTCAATCGTCGACTCGCCGGCCGAACGCCAGCGGCCACCCACGTACATGTCGACGTCGGTGATCTCACTGTCACCGATCCGCAGTTGGACCCTCACGGGTCCGGGTTCGCAATCGGTCTCCCAGTCGTCGTCGTCGTCCCGAGTCGTAATGTGAGTGTGCCCGTCGATTGAGATATTGTGGCCGTTGCCGCAGACTCCGGCCCGGGCTGTGAAGCTCATCCGTACTTTGCCGTCGCGCACCGCGGCAACACGTCCGGCTATCGTCTGGCCGAAAAGCGTCGGGGCCGGCAACAGCATGCCGGCCCCGACGATCAGCGCGATCAGCGTCCTCATGATCCGCCACCACCTTCGATCAGCTCGATCAGGAATTCCTTCACCCGCTCATCATCCTTCTGCGACAGCCAGAAGACCACGTTGGCGCGAAGCTCCGGGTCCTCCTCTTCCCGCGCGATCCGCAGCAGCACGTCCACCGTACCCTCGTCGTCGCTCTGGATCAGCGAGAAGAGGATCGCCTCCTTCATCTCGCGGTCCTCCACCGTGTCATACAGCTCGGCCAGCTGGGCCGCCGGCACCCCGGCCTGCGCCGCCCAGAACATCGCCTGCTGGCGGATCTCACGGTCCTCGTTCTCGTCCAGCGCGATCCCGATCATCCACTGAGCGGTCTCCGAATCCTCGTGGCCGTACTGCGTCGCCAGCGTCATGAAGATCCCTTCCTTGATCTCACGATCCTCGGTGCTCTCGTAGACCTCGCGAAGGAACGCTTTCGATTCCGGCGTGCCATGGTGACCGACCCACATGATCGCCTGCGCCCGAAGCTCTGGCTCGACATCATCGCGCAGCGCGTAGTCGCGCAGCGCCTGCTGCGCCCGCTCGTCCCGGTGCTGCGCCAACGCCATCATCGCGGCCTGCTGAATCTCCTGGTCGTCTGACTCCAGCAAAATTTCCTGCAGCGCCCCGATCGCAGCGTCGCCCGGGATGTTCATCATCCACATCACCGCCTGGGCACGGACGTCGCGGCTGGGGTCGTTCTGAGCGACGTGCAGCATGGTCGGCAGCTCTTCTTCCGACGCATGCTGGCTCAGAACCATCAACGCGTGCATGCGGATCTCGGCGCAATCGTCGGTCCGCTCCAACACTCTCCTGAGGATCGGCTTCGCCGACTCCGGATCCATGTTGATCAGCCCGTTAAGCGCCGCCATGCGGAGCTCGTCCTCCGACGAGCAGCTGTTCTCCTCGTCTAGCTCTCTCTGCCGTCTTTCCGCGTACGCCCGCTCCTCGTCCAGCTCGCGGGCTCGCCTCGAGACGTCGCGCGCCGCTTCCTCGTCGCCGCGCTGCGCCAGCTCGGCCTGCACACGTGCCAGCAACTGCTGCGCCTCGCGGTAGGCGCCCTCCGCATCGGAGTATTCGCTTTCCATGTAGCGCAGCGCGGCCCGCGCCGCGCGCAGATCGGACGTGCCGCCCATCCGGTAGAGCGAGAACGCCTGGTAGTACACCGACTGCGCGGCGTACGACGAGCGCGGGTAGCTGTCGTACAGCTGCTGGAACATGCGAGCCGCCTCACGGTAGGCGTTCCGGTTCAGCCGCTCCCGGGCCGCCCGGTAGAGCGAGTCCGCCGGGTCCTGCGGGTGAGCGGCATCGTAGATCGCGCCCGCCTGCTCGTAGTACCCTTCGGCAGCGGCCATCTCGTTCACATATCCCTGCGGCATCGCCTGCTGCGCCAG
>JBDHHX010000247.1:0-5588 GCA_039589155.1 Gemmatimonadota bacterium
ACTTCGATTGCTATGGTATCGGCCATGCAGGTTCACCTTCCGTAGACGCGTTCGCCCGGCGGCCAGCGGGTGACGGTAACGGGCAAGAGCTCGATGCGTGGCCGGCCGCTTTCCGATCGATACGCCAGCGAATGGGCCAGGTAGTCCTCATCGTTCCGTTCCGGATGGTCGGTCCGCTGGTGAGCGCCGCGCGATTCACGTCGCTCGAGCGCCGAATGGACCACGCTCTCGGCCACATCGAGCATGTTGCCCAGCTCGAGGGCGGAGACCAGCTCCGTGTTGAAAGTGAGGCTGCGGTCGTCCAGCGTGACCCGCTCGAATCGCTCTCGCAACTCGCCCAGCCGGTCCGCCGCCTTCTCCAGCCCGGCTCTATCGCGGTATATGCCAACCCCGGTTTCCATCGCCTGCTGCATCTCCTCACGAACCGTGGCGACCCGTTCCGAGCCGTCTGACTTCTCCAATAAGCGACGCAGTCGACCCTCCTCGTCTTCAGCCTGCGCTTCGACCACGGCCGGCGGCCCTGCCCGGCCCATCGCGTAATCTGCCGCCTTGAGACCTGCGCGAGTGCCGAAGACGAGCAGCTCGGTCAGCGAGTTCGAACCCAGCCGGTTCGCCCCGTTGATGCTTACACATGCCGCCTCGCCGGCGGCATAGAGTCCGGGAAACGGCGTGGCGCCGCTCGGGTCGGTGTGCACTCCGCCCATCATGTAGTGAACGACCGGGCGGACGGGAATTAGTTCTGTGACGGGATCGAGGTCCTGGTACTTGAGGCAGAGCTCCCTCACGAACGGCAGCTTGGCGTCGATCAGCTTAGCGCCCAGATGACGGATGTCCAAGTGAACGACGTGTCCGTGCGAGGTCTCGATCGTCCGTCCTTTGTCTACCTCGTGCACGAACGCCTGAGAAAGCCGATCCCTGGGGCCCAGCTCCATCGATCGGAGCACCGGCTCCGGTTGAGGCTCGCCCAGGTCGTAGTCCTGGAGATAGCGGTATCCGTCCTTGTTGAGCAGCCAACCGCCCTCCGCCCGCGCCGCCTCGGTGATCAGGATCCCGGTGAAGGGTAGGCCGGTGGGATGGTACTGGACGAACTCCATGTCCTTTAGCGGCGCGCCGGCGCGGTAGGCGAGGGACAAGCCGTCGCCGGTCTTGATGTTGGCGTTGGTGGTGAACGGATAGATCCGTCCTGCGCCGCCCGTCGCCAGGATCACCGCGTTCGCAAGAAGCGCCGCTACCTTGCCCGTCGCCAGCTCGATCGCCACGACGCCATGGCAGTGCCCTTCGTCGACCAGAAGTCGGGTGACGAACCACTCGTCGTAGCGTGTTATCGTTGGGAACTTGAGCGAGGTCTGGAACAGGGTATGGAGCATGTGGAAGCCCGTCTTGTCGGCGGCGAACCATGTCCGCTGGTTCTTCATTCCGCCAAACGGTCGAACGGCGATGTGGCCGTCGGACTCGCGACTCCAGGGACAGCCCCAGTGCTCCAAACGGAGCATCTCTTCGGGCGCCTCGCGCACGAACGCCTCGACGGCGTCCTGGTCGCATAGCCAGTCGCCGCCGCTGATCGTGTCGTAGGCATGCGCATCGAGGCTGTCATCCGGCCTGATCGCCGCCGCCGCCCCGCCTTCCGCGGAGACGGTGTGGCTGCGCATCGGATAAACCTTCGAGATGACGGCGACGCTAAGCTGCGGTCGCGCCTCCGCGACGGCGATCGCGGCGCGTAGCCCCGCGCCTCCACCGCCTATGACGAGGATGTCGTGGGTCGATGTGTGCATAGGAACGTTTGCCGGGATTGGCGAGGCGCCTGTGCCTTACAGGCGCAGCCGGCGGGGACAGCCCGGCGAAGGGTCTGCCAACTGGGTTGGGGCGTCCAGGTGACCACGGTTCTCTCCGCTGAGTCGTTGCACAAGGGCGATCGTAAGAAGATGTCGCGGAGAACGCCCGGCCACAAGCGATGCGGCGGCTGACCGCCTCGCCGGTCGGCGCGTCCGATACTATCTTCCAAAACTATGTCTGATACCGATCTGGTTGACCGCCTGGCAGCCCTGCCGGGCTTGGGTGAGGTTCCGCGCGAAGAACTGGAGTGGCTTGTCGCGCACGGCACGTTCGAGGTCCACGAGGCAGGCTACGTGGTTGGCCCGAAGGGCGCGCGCATCGAGAAGCTCTGGTTGATCGTCTCCGGGCTCGTCGCGATCCGGGTGGACCGGGGGGCCGGGCCAAGGCTGGTCACGGAGTGGCACGCGGGTGAAGTCACCGGGATGCTGCCGTACTCCCGAATGAAAGGGCCGCCGGGTGACAACTACTGTGCCGAGAAGACCGAGCTCCTCGGCATTCACGAGCGACACTTTCCGGAGTTGGTTCACCAATGCCCGCTGTTCACCGCATACACGGTCCACACCATGGTAGACCGCGCACGCAACTTCAACACGAGTGCCTTGCAGGATGAAAAGATGGTATCACTCGGAAAGCTGGCGGCGGGTCTCGCGCACGAACTCAACAACCCGGCCTCGGCGACCAAGCGCGGCGCCAGCCTGATGCTGCAAGACCTTTCCCAGTTGGATGGCGCGTTGCGTGCGCTGAGCGCCCCCGGCCTGACCAACGAGCAGTTCGATGCGATTGACGAGGTGCGCCCGCTCTGCCTGGAGAGGCCCGACGGTGGTGTGCGGTCCCCAATCGACCAGGGGGACCGTGAGGATGAGATCGCCGAGTGGCTCGTGCGCCACGAGGCCGATCCCGCGCTTGCGGCGTCACTCGCCGACACGGCCGTCACTATGGACGCGCTCGATAACCTGGCGAGCGCAACTTCGGGCGACACACTCGAGGCGGCGCTTCGCTGGCTTAGCGCGCGGAGCGCGACGCACGCGCTCGCCACCGACATCGAGCAGGCGGCGACCCGGATCTATGAGCTGGTGGCCGCCGTCAAGAAATTCACGTACATGGATAACCTGGCCGGGCCCGAGTCCGTGGAGGTGGAGGCTGGAATCCGCGACACGATGAGGGTGCTGGATTCGAAGGCGATGTCGAAGAGCGCTGTCATCGCGCTCGATGTCGAGGCGGGTCTGCAGCGCGTGCGCGCGACCGGCGCCGAGCTCAACCAGGTCTGGATGACACTTATCGATAACGCGCTCGACGCTGTACCAGAGTCCGGACGCATCGACATCAGTGCACATAGCGAATTGGACCGGGTCCTGATCCGCGTTGTGGACAATGGACCGGGTATCTCCGCAGAGATGTTAGAGCGGATCTTTGACCCGTTCTTCACGACCAAGCCGCCCGGACAGGGTACGGGCCTCGGGCTCGACATGGCGCGACGGCTCGTACGCCGGTATCACGGTGACATTTCCGTCGAATCCCGCCCGGGCCTGACAGAGTTCTGCGTCAGCCTCCTCGCGGACAAGGCAGCGCCCACTGGCGACCCGTCGGATGGACGTAGCCCTGCGGAATCCTCGTGAGGCCAAGCTGCGTTTGGATTGTCGCTGCCCAGCGGACAATGGAGTCCAGAAAGTCGCGGGTGGAGCGGTCTCTGAAAGGCCACGCAGAGCGCCGAGAATGAGATGTCCGTAGATAGCATCGAATGAAGCTCACCGCGTTTGATTGAACCAGATCTCGTTCGGTCCGCGCTCACGTGCGTAGTGGGCCACGAACAAGTCCGGCCGGCCGTCGTCGTCCAGGTCTCGAATGAGCGGACTGTGAAAACCGCCCTGGTTCTCGAGGCGGAGACCGCTGTCCACGAATCCACCGTCTCCGTCGCCGAGCCAGATTCTATGTGGTTCCCCCAGGCTCGTGAGGAGGATGTCCACGTCTCCGTCCCCGTTCACGTCGCCAATGCCGATGCGTCCGGCAGTGACAGATGGTAGTGCAACGGTGGAAAGGGAGAATCGACCCGTGCCGTCGTTCATGAACAGCCGCGTAGGGTAGCTGCCGCTACGCGGTCCGTGCGTGATGACAATATCAACATCCCCATCGCCGTCGAGATCGCCTGGATGGGCGAGAACGTAGGTGAAGGTAGTATCGGGAAAGGCCCAGTAGTCCTCGAACGAACCGTACCCATCGTTGATCGCGGTCTTGAAGCCCGCGCCGCGTTCGCGCACGAACATGTCTACATCACCGTCTGAGTCCAGGTCCACCCAGCTCACGTTCTCGGGAACGCTGATGCCGCTGTCCGAGAAGCGACCGTGCCCGTCATTCAGGTAGATCGCGTCGGGAAGCTGGTAGTACGTTACGTACGCGTCCAGGTCGCCGTCGGAATCATAGTCGAACAAATCGACGGAGTTACCGCTAGGCTCCGTGTCTCCGAGATCCTGCCCCGAATCCTCGAACCGGCCTGCCCCATCGTTGAAGTAGATCTTTGACGGCTTGGAGTACTCGACACCGCCGTCTCCCCAGCCGGCACAGGTCATGAACAGATCGAGATCGCCGTCGCCATCCAGGTCGCCGACCCCCAGACCATGCCCCTGCTGGGTGAGCTCCTGACCCGAATCCACGAACTGACCCGTGCCGTCATTCATCAAGACTCGGGAATAATCCAGTTGCATAATCGAAAAGACGGCGTCGAGGTCGCCGTCGTCATCCAGGTCAGCCAGCGCGATCTGATTGGTGGCGGCCCCCGGAAATGTCTGGTCGCTCTTGGAGAATTGCAGATCTCGCGTGCTCTCCTGAGATGAGCATCCAAGGAGAACGGCGAGCAAAAGAAACTGTGAAATTGGGTTGCTGAGCGGTAGCCTATGGCTGAGCATGTCGACCCCCTGAGTTGGGACCAATCTGAACTGTTTACCGTGTAAGGCTAACCGCTTACCATACGTACCACGTTGCCAAAGGTACATACGCAAGATCTTGTTGTCACGATTCAGAAGAGGGCAATCGAGCCGCAGACAATAGAGGAATCATGGCATTTGGGGTGAAGAGAGATGATGCGGTCGACGAGGTGAAGGGTGAGAAGAAGATCGTCAAGGCCATCACCACCGAAACCATCGTCTCGTTGGCCGTTGTCTCGGCCATTTTCGCGATCTTCGCATGGCGAATGGGTCTCGCGAACATGTTTGGCACGATGATGGGAACGGCTCATGACCTGATACTGAACACCGTCTTCTTCTTGATGGGAGTGATCATCATTGCGGGGGCCTTTACATCCCTTATCTCCGAGTTCGGCATCGTGAGCATCGCCAACCGTGCAGTGTCTCCTCTTATGCGGCCGCTTTTCGGACTGCCCGGCGCATCATCCATCGGTGCCGTCACCACGTATCTGTCGGACAATCCCGCCATCATGCCGTTGGCCGCAGACAAAGGGTTCTTGAAGTACTTCAAGAGGTGGCAGGTGACGACGTTGGTGAACCTGGGGACAGTCTTCGGAATGGGCCTCATCGTGACGACGTTCATGCTGGCGCAGTCATCAGAGACCGGTCGCTTGGGCAGGGCCGTCTTGCTGGGAAACATCGGCGCCATTCTCGGTGGCATCGTCAGCGTCAGGCTGATGGGGCACTTCGGCAGGAAGCGGTATGGCAAGGACACAGATGTGATCACTGAGGAACAAGAAGGCTACGACATATTGCACTACCGGGAG
The DNA here is from genome assembly GCA_039589155.1 of Gemmatimonadota bacterium. Lineage (GTDB taxonomy): Bacteria > Gemmatimonadota > Gemmatimonadetes > Palauibacterales > KS3-K002 > Kutchimonas. Next base: position 5,558 of record JBDHHX010000247.1, read on the forward strand.
GTGCGAAAGGGCAACGTCGCCCAGCGGGCTC
>JBDHHX010000248.1:0-5503 GCA_039589155.1 Gemmatimonadota bacterium
AGCGCGTGCAGAAGGAAGGCGGCGAGATACTCTACGGAGGCGAGCTGCTGGACGGGCCCGACTATCCGGGCGGCCACTACGTGAAGCCGTGCATCGCGTCGGCGAAGAACGAGTACGACATCGTCCAGGAAGAGACGTTTGCGCCAATCCTCTATATCATAGGGTACGGCAAGGCATCGTCATCGCCGCAACAGGCGGTGGCGGAGATCGAAGAAGCGATCGCGCTGCACAACGGTGTCCCGCAGGGCCTTTCCTCGTCCATCTTCACACAGAGCGTGCGCGAGGCGGAGCTGTTCTTGTCTCCGCGCGGCAGTGACTGCGGGATCGCGAACGTGAACATCGGGACGAGCGGCGCCGAGATTGGCGGCGCGTTCGGCGGTGAAAAGGAGACGGGCGGCGGCCGCGAGTCCGGGTCCGACTCGTGGAAGGCCTACATGAGGCGGCAGACCAACACGGTCAACTGGAGCAACGAGTTGCCGCTGGCCCAGGGCATCACGTTCGGCGACTAGTCTCCGACATTCGCCAGCGCGACCTGGTCAGTCCGCGATGTCGCGGCCTGGTGCCGAGCTTCGTCGAAACGCTCGAAGTAGGCCTGGCCGAAGGCGAAGACGCCACGGTTGGGTATCCAGAAGTCACCCAGCTGCGCCTGCTTCTCCAGCGGGGCCGGGTAGCCGAGCGACTCGCCGCGCAGGACCGCGGAACTGGAAGCGACCGACCAGAGGATCCGCGGGTTGGCGATGAAGGACTGCCCGTTGGGCGCGCAGCCGTGGAGGCTCACGTTGCCCACGTCCAGCGCCCACCCTGCCATCCGACTCATCAGCGACAGCACGCTCGTGCGACGCCAGAGCCAATCGGGCATCGCAGCGCCGGCCAAGTTGAGCGCGCGAGTCACCGGAGTGGCCGACAGTTGCATGGCCCATTCCAGCGATACTTCCGGGACGCTGACGTTGACCGCCTGTGGACCGGTCCAGTCGACGCCGATGTGGGAGACCAGGACTTTGTCGACCTGCGAGCCGAAGTAACGCGTACACGCCTGGCTAGGCTCGATGTCGGAGTAGAACGTCCAGGATCCTTCGGGCGTTCGATGCCAGACAGAAACATAGCCTGGCCCCACGGACGACGAGGCGAACTTGCGCAGCGCCAGCACGTGACCGGTGTCGAAGGGAAGGCCCAACACGCCGTAGCCGCTGAAGCGCTCCTGCTGCCCTTTCGGGAGCTGAACCGCGGCGTCCAGCCGTGAAGCGATGAACCTGGGCGAGGCATTGCGCAATTTCATCGGCTGAACCCGCGTGTGACGACGAACTCGCCGGGGATGTTGTAACCGTTGCCATTGCGGTAGGGCTCTATCGACTCGAGATACTCGGCGTGGGCCGCGTCTCGGGTCACGTCGTCAAAGCGCGCGTAGGCCATCGCCACGGGGCCGCCGGCGAAGGCGGCGCCCAGCGCCTGCTCTGCGGTCTCGTAATGCAACAGGGTCGAGATCCGCTCGGACTCGATCTCCTCTAGCCCGGCAGCCTCGAAGGCGTACTGCAGGGCGTCGCCGGTACCCAACTGGAAGAAGAGCGGGCAAACTTCGGTCTCGACGCGACTGTCGACGATAGGGAAGATCTCGGCCCAGCCACATCGATCGCGGTGGCCCCAGACGGCAGCGACGGCGCGGCCGCCCGGCTTGAGAACGCGATGCATCTCGCTAAGCGAGCGAACGGGATCCGGCACGTACATGAGGCCGAGGGCGCAGAGCGCGGCGTCGAACGAGCCGTCATCGAGCTTGAGCGTCTCCGCGTCCATACGCTCCGCCGTGATGTTGAGAAGGTTCTGAGCCTGGGCAGCGTCGCTGAGCATCTCGACCATTCTGTCCGAGATGTCGGTCCCGACGACGACGCCGCTGTCGCCCACAGCCGCAGCGGCGGGCAGCGTCACCAGTCCCGTCCCACACGCCACGTCGACGACGCGCTCGCCACGAGTGAGGTTGGCCATCTCGAGCAACAACGTTTGCGAGGGCTCGAGCTGATCGGCCCAGTATCGTTCGTAGTGCTCTGATGACTTGTCCCAACCGTATCGCTGGACTCTCCGCTGGAGCCTCGCGTCCATCGCTCTATCTCCGTCAGTTAGCTCTTGGGTTCGAGAATCCGAACCTCGCGGCGCACGTCGTTTGGCTCGCGGAATACCCAGAGGTTATCGCAACAAGCGTCGGCGTGATCGAGCATGCGCCTGACCTCATCCTCGGAGGAGTCGCTCTCGACGGTGACGACGTAGCGGATCTGCGTGTAGCCGGGCGGCACGTCGTCGAGACCGTACATGCCACGTGAATCGAAGTCGGCCTGGACCTCGATCTCGAGGAGGTTAAGGCCCACGCCGAAATGTGCCGCCCATAGCGCGTAGCTAGTGGCCAGGCACGATCCCAGAGCGGCGCGCCCGAGGACCCCCGGGTTGGGTCCCGAGTTGGTGCCGCCGTGCTTCTCGCCCATATCGCTGCGGAGCTTCCAAGGACCTTCCTCGATATCGAAGGCCAGACCCTGGTCGAGCCGCACCGTCGTCACCGCGGTGCCCTGTCCGACGGAAGGCCTCAACTCCAGCGCTTTCATGTTCCGCTCTAGCTTCGTCTTGATCTCGTTACTCATCGGCTCAAAGCTCCCCATCGCGTTGCATCGAGCTCACGGTCTCGGTCCAGTCGATTTCGTCCAGAACGCGGCGGCCGCCCTCGCTGATGGCCACCGGTCCGGCCCCGTTCTCGAGGACCTCGACCAGACCGTCCGCCGCCAGCCGGCGGGCCGCCGCCCGCATATGCCCACGGGTGACCGGCCAGGCGCGGGGAATCTCGGCGGCGGCCTGGGGGCCGAACTGGTCCAGGTGGCGCAGGATGCCTAGGCGGAGCGTGGCGGCAGCGTCGGGGCTGCTGAGTTCAGCGACCAGGGCGGCCGTGGACGCGCTGTCGGGCATCGCATTGAGAACAGCCATATCGACCTTCCGGCGATGGTTGGGGCGCTAGTTGCCTTCGTATTGGGATGCGCAGGAAGGAGTGCCGAGCGGACATGTTGAAACTCAACAGCCAACAGCCGACAGCCAACGATCGACGTTCAGCTTGGTCTTCGACTGCCAACGTTCGACGTCCGACCTTCGACGCTCAACGTTCCTGGACGTCGAACGTTGAACGTCGGACGTAGATAGTTGAAGGAAAGCTGGACGCTGAGAGTCGGCTGTCGGCTGTTGGCTGTTGAACTAAACCAAACCTAAAGGCGCCCCTCAGCTCGCCTCGCCTGCCAGGTGCCGAGGCCGACATGACCTCTGACAATGCGGAGCCCGTCTTCTAGCAACACGTTGGCTGACGACTGCCCCTGCGCCCGCAGCGCAGAGCCCAAAAGGCTGGTGGCATCTCCAACCTGCCAGTGGCTGGCGGGAAGCTCTGCGTAATTTCTGAGGGCAAGCCGCAGTGTCGTCTCGGCGGCGAATGGATTGCCCTGCAGCAGGTAGGCCTCGCCAAGATAGTGCAGCGTGTAGCCGATGTCGGGGTGCGGTTCGCGGAACTTGCGGCGTTCGTGGGCCAGCACCTGTTCCAGCAGGCTGGCGGCCTCGTCGTAACGGCCGGTCTCGATGAGCAAGCAGGCGTAGGCCCGCTGGGTGGCGAGTGTGTAGCGGTGGCTCGGCCGCAGGCGCTCTGCGGCAATGGCCAGAGCCTCCTCGAACTGGCGTGCCGCATCCTCGTAGCGGCGCTGGCGCTGGGCAGCCATCGCTGTGCCACGGAGTGCGATGATACGATAGACGCTGTTAGCTGAGGTCATCTCAAGTGCCGCGGCGAAGCGAGCGTTGGCTTCGTCCAGGCGGCCCGACTCGAGCAGAGCCTGGCCATAGCGGGTCTCGGTGGCCAGCAGGCTCATGCCGGGTCCCTTGGCGCGCTTGATGACGAGGGCCGAGTCGTGACGCGCCATCGCCGCGCCGTAGCGTCCGGTCAGCGTCAGCGTAATCGCGAGTGCTTCTCGCAATGTGACCGTGTTATCGTGGTCAGGGCCGAGCGTCCGACTGGCGCGCTCGAGCGCATCCGCCAGCACACGCTCCGCTTCTCCGTACCTACCTAGGTAGTAGAGCAGCTGCCCCCACTCTTTCTGCGCCTCGATCACCTGGTGGTGATCCGGGTCGTAGAGGGCCGCGTGCATCTTGACGGCCGATTCCAGGATCGGCTCCGCCGTACGGTACTCTTCCTTCAGCCGGCGCAGCATTCCGATATTAAGGAGCGCAGTGGCGGCCAACGGGTGTGGCTTCGCCGAGCCTGCGTCGTAGCGGGCCAGTGCGCTCTCGAACAACGCCTCCGCTTCGTCGAAGCTGCCGCGGTCGTGGTAGGCGGAGGCTAGACCCAACATGGTCGAGGCGACCTGAGGCGACTCATCGCCTAGCAAGTTGATCTGGGTGTCCAGCGCCCGCCTGAAGAGCTCGGCGGCCCGGTCATGCTGCCCCTCGGCGCGGACCTGCCACGCCAGGCTGGCCTGCGCGCGGGCTAGGGTGGTATCCGGCGCATCCAGGATTGCCTCGCGAATCACGATGGCGCGGCGAAACGCTCCGATCGCCTCCCGGCGTCGTCCCAATGCCGCCAGTACCTCACCCAGCTCGCACAAGCTGGCCGAGACTTCGAGGTCGGACGGTCCGTAGCGGGCCTCTCGAAGCTCTAGCGAGCGACGAACCAGCGTCTCGGCGCGGTCCAGCAGACCGAGGTGTGAATAGACGCGCGCCACCTCCAAAAGCAGCTCGGCCTGGATTTCGGGCTGATCGCTGAACTCGCGCTCGATGCGCTCCGCTCCGCGGTCCAACACCTGGCGGGCGGTGATGGTATCGCCAAGCGTCTGGTTGGGATCGGAGAGCCGGAAGAGATCGAGCATGAGCCCGGCCACGCGGGCCGCCTTGTCGGCCTCGCCGGCAGCGCGGTCGCGCTGGGCGGAAGCGATGGCCGCCTGTCTGGACGCGCGTCGAGCCTGCCAGGCGGTGGCGAGGGCGCCGGAGACCAGGGAGGCGAGGACCAGCACGGCCGCTACAACTCCCCAGCGATGACGCGCCACGAACTTGCGTGCGCGATAGGCGGCGGAATCGGACCGCGCCATGACCGGTAGGCCCTTGATGTGGCGCTCGATATCCTCGGCCAGTTGCTCTGCCGACGCGTAGCGGCGCCCTGGTTCCTTGCGAAGCGCCGTCAACACGATGCGGTCGAGATCGCCCCGCAGGCGTCGGAGCCAGCGCTGCCCGTCGAAGCGTCGCGCCGGCAGTCGAGCCGCGTTCGCCGCCTCGGCGACGACCGAGCTGGGTCGCCGCGGTTCCTGACTGATGATGATCCGCTCGCACTCAGCGGGCGAACATCCGTCGAGGCTGAACGGCAGCCGATCGGTGAGCAGCTCGTAGAGAACGACGCCCAGGCCATAGACGTCGGTGGCGGTGGTGACCGAATCGCCGGAGATCTGCTCGGGGCTGGCATAGGCCGGCGTCATGAGCCGCAGCCCGGTCCGCGTGATGGTGCTGGTGT
>JBDHHX010000249.1:0-5491 GCA_039589155.1 Gemmatimonadota bacterium
CTGGTCCGGAACCACAACTGACAGCGCCGGTGTGACGATCGTCTCGAACACAGACGTCGGCCTATGGGCTGTGGGCGAAGAATGGACGTTTGCAGAAGAGCTTCGGATCGGCGCCCTGGAGGGCTCTCCAGACTACCAGTTCGGTAGCGTGAGCCACATCGCCATCGACTCGGAGGACCGGATATTCGTGCTCGACGGACAGGCGCAACACATCCAGGTCTATTCGCCGGATGGCGTCTATCTGCAGACGGTCGGCGGTCCCGGCAGCGGACCCGGCGAACTGAGAGCCGGCATGGCCCTGCTGATGGGACCGGGTGACACGCTCATCGTTCCGGACGGTCAGAACCTGAGGTTCAACCGCTATGCCCCCGACGGATCGAGCGCCGGCAGTTTCAGAATGGTGATCGAAGACGGAATCCCGTTGGGTTTCAAGGTATCGAGCTCTGGCGTGATAGCAGAACAGATCCGACCCATGGTACGGCCCGACCAGCCTGCGACAGAGGTGCGAACGGACGCGATAGTGCTCGTGACGCCTGACGGGGTCGTCACCGACACATTGATCACCTTTCCCTCAGGCGCATCGTTCAGCCCGGACCGCATCCTGATCTACGCAGCCGAAGCGGCGTGGGACCTGACGGACAGCCTTGAACTGGTAATAGGCTGGGGCGACGAGTACCGAATCGACTTTCATTCTGGCGGTCGACTGGAGCGAATCATCGCCAAACCCTTCGAGCGCGCACCCGTAGGCGATCGCGACAAAGAGGTCGTGTGGGCTTACGCGGAACGGGCCTGGGCTCAGTACGGAGCCTCCGAAGAGCAAAAACAACGACTAAGAAACAGGATCAAGTTTGCCGACGTCTTCCCGGCGTTTCAGGAGGTGGCGATCGGTCCGGAAGGCACCACGTGGGTGCAGCACGTGCAGCCGGCGTCCGAGCTTAGCGAGGAGGACTTCGAGTCCTTCGATCTCTTCCAGGACCAGGGCGCTTCGGTATGGGACGTGTTCGACTCCGACGGGCGCTTCCTGGGAGCGGTCACGTTTCCCAAGCGGTTCACTCCCCGGGTATTCCGGGACGACAAGATCTACGGCGTCTGGCGCGATGAGCTCGACGTCCAGTACATGGTGCGACTTCGTATCGTAGGTGATCTGGGCACCGGCGCCACCTGATCGGAGCCCACCGGGCGCCAAGCCGTCTGATCGCTGCTCGCCGCCTTCTTGAAACGCGGGAACCCACAGCCGGGCGTCCCGCGTTTCTCATTCACCTGACCACATGCGGCGCGGGGGACGCTCATTTCCGAGACGGAGGCGATGGCAATGACGGAACCTCTGGTACTAGTAATCGGTGCGACAGGCAACACCGGCTCCGGTGTCGTCGCGGGGCTCTTGGCCAAGGGCGTCAGGGTTCGCGCCCTGGTTCGGAACGCAGCGAAGGCCGAAGGGCTGAGATCTCAGGGGGCGGAGCTAGCGGTGGGCGACCTCGACGACGCAGGCAGCCTCGCGGCCAGCATCTTCGATGGCGTGACAGACGTGTACTTTTGCACCTGGAACGGACCGACGGCACTCGACCATTGGAAGAACTTCCACGCGGCGCTCAAGTCCGCCGGGGCGTCGCCCCGGATCGTGCGCTTGTCCGCGTTCGGCACACCGGAGAGCCGCATCATTCAGCAGATCGCGGCAGCCGACGAGGATCTGAAGGAGTCCGGGCTCACCTGGACGATTCTGCAGCCCACGTTCTTCATGCAAAACACGATGATGACCGCGCAGACGGTCAAGGAACAGGGCGCGGTTTACTTCGATTGGGGCGAAGGCAAGGCGGGAACGATCGACGTACGGGACATCGTGGATTCGGCAATCGGTGTCCTCACGGCCACCGACGGACGGTTCGACGGTCAGGCGTTCGTACTCACCGGGCCACAGCCGATCGGCTTTGCTGAGGTCGCCGCGGCCATCGGGAAGGCCATCGGTAAAGACGTGAAGTACGTGCCGGTTCCCCACGAGGCAGCGAAAGAGGCCATGATCGGCATGGGCGTGCCGGAATGGATCGTGGACGGATACGTCGAGCTGAGCGTCGGCTTCGAAAACAACTTCGCCAACACGACGACTGACGGCGTGGAGAAGCTTGCAGGCCACGCACCACGTAGTTTCGAACAGTTCGCCGCCGATTTCGCTGGAGTGTGGCAGGGGTAACGGGCTAACACTCAGTCGCCGGCACCCCGAAGCGCGCCTGCAACGTTTCCACGAAGACGCGATCGCCGCGCGGCCATATCAGGCTCAAGGGCGAGAACCCGCGACGCCAGGCCAGGTAGAGGGTCACCGCCATGAGCAGCACGGTGATCAGATTGTTCTGCCACGAGCTCAGGGCCCACTGACCCGACCACACCAATTGCCACGAATCTGAAAAGGGCACCAGGTAGGGGATGGGCCACGGGTACCCATCCAGAGCGCTCGAGCCCAGCAGGTCGCCAAGCAGGTGAACGTGAACGGCCAGGAAGGCCAGGAGAGGTTTTCTCGTTCAGTTCGGTAGCGGACTTATCGGCAGTTCAGTAGAATGGGGTGGTTGCCCCGACCGCTAGCGGGCCCAAGCATGACACTCCGTGCCAAGCTGATCGCGCTCTTTGCCGTCCTGGGCGTAGCGCCCATCGTTGCGCTCGGCCTCTTCAATTACATCCGTTCGATCCACGCGCTCGAGGAGCTTATCGCGTCTCGCACCGCGGCCATCGCCGAGCGTGCGGCGGAGGAGGTCGCCGACCGCTACGCGCTTCGGCAATCCGACCTGCTCCTGCTGGCCGAGAACGCGGAGACGCAGCGGCTACACCGGGCACATCTGGCGGGTGACGGAGAGGAGACCGGGGCAGCCTACGCGGCAGCGGACGCCTACCTGCGCCGTGCCTGGCAGGTGATCAACCCGTCCTACCGCCGGGTCGAGTTCCTCGACACGGCAGGTGTGATCCTCTATACGCTCGGCGTGGGGCGAATGGAGCTGGACAGGGTCGAGCTCGGGAGCGAGCTGTATGACATCATCACGGTCATGCAACCGATCCGCGACATCGAGAGTGCGCAGGAGATAGGAACACTGGTGGCAGTGGTCCGCACGCGCGCGCTGCTTCCCGAGAACGCCCTCGCCACGTCTTTTGGCCGTACCGGGTACTCGGTTGTCGTCGATCGTTCTGGCGAACGCGTGCTCCACCACCCGCGCAGGGCCTTCCTACGGCAGCACGTCTCCGCACTGCTGGGGCCGGAGGGCTGGCATGTGGACGCGGGCCGGTTCTCGAACGAGCGTGGCAGCATCACCTATGAAGAGGATGGAATACAGCGGGTCGCATCTTTCGTTAGCCTCTCGACACCGCCGTGGACGGTTCTGTCTTCGGCGTCCGTCGACGAGTTCGCGCCACCGTTCACCCGCACCCGGCTGGTGAATCTGATCCTCATGCTGCTCGTGGCGGCTGTGATCTCGCTGGCCTTCATCTTGACGACGCGTCGGATGACACGGTCGCTGAAGTCACTCACCGCGGCGGCGGACCAGGTCGCGGCGGGCGACTTCGCCCCCAACCTTCCGTCGCCGGGCGCCGATGAGGTCGGCAAGCTCTCTGCAGCCTTCGGCATGATGGTCGAGCAGGTCCGCGACATGTTGCGGCGGGTGCAGGAGAGCCGGCACCTGGCGGCGGTCGGCCAATTCGCGTCGCAGCTCTCCCACGAGATCCGCAACCCGCTGACGTCCATCAAGCTCAACCTGCAGAGCCTGGAGCGGGACGTGGCCGGCGGGCGAATCCCGGAAGAATCGGCGCGGCCCGTTGAGATCTGCCTGCGGGAAGTCAGCCGCCTCGACCGCGTGGTCCGAGGCGTGCTCAACGTCGCTCGCACGCGCGAGCCCGTGCGCGAGCCATGGTCGGTCCATTCCGCCGTAGCCGAGGCGCTCGAAGTGCTGCGTCCCCAACTGGAGGAACAGCGCATCGCGGTGCGCGAAGACCTCCGAGCTTCTGACGATATCGTGCGCGGCGACGCGGAGCAGTTGAAGGGCGTATTCCTCAACTTGTTCTTGAACGCGGCCGAGGCGATGCCGGACGGCGGAACGCTGCGGATTGCCACTGAGTCACGAAAAGCGACGGGTGAGCTTGGCGCGCGAGCCGTTCGTGTGCGGGTGGCCGATGAGGGGCCCGGTGTGCCGCCGGAGCTGAGGGAGAAGATCTTCGAGCCCTTCTTCAGCACCAAGGCAGAGGGGACCGGCTTTGGTCTGGTTCTTGCCCAGCACGCGGTGGAGGAACACAGCGGCAGGCTGACGCTCGAGGAGAACGAGGTGGGCCAGGTAGGCGCCGTCTTCGTCGTCGAGCTGCCGCTTTCCACGGAAGGCCAGGCCTCATGAGCGAGCGCGTTCTGGTCGTCGACGACGACGCGTCGATCTGCGAGACCTTCGAGCATCATCTGGGCCGACAGGGCCACGAGGTCGTGACCGCCCTCTCGGCCGAGGCGGCCCTGGCGCTCCTGCCCGACTTCGCGCCCGCCCTGGTGATCACCGACATCCGGATGCCCGGGATCGACGGGATCGAGCTGTTGAAGCGCGTGCGAGGGGCCGACAAGGAGATCGATGTTCTGGTCATCACGGCGCACGAAGACATGGCCACCGCCGTGAGCGCCATGAAGGCCGGCGCCTACGACTATCTCGTGAAACCCCTCGATCTCGACCAGATCGATCTGCTGGTCGAGCGCTGCTTCCGCGAGCGATCTCTGCGGCGTCGCGTCCACCATCTGACCACTGCAGCCTCGGAAGGGCACGAGCTGGAGCAGCTGGTCGGTCGCGATCCGGCGATGATCGAGATCTACAAGCTGATCGGCGTGCTGGCGGAGAACCGGGCAACGGTCCTCATCCGAGGCGAGACAGGGACGGGCAAGGAGCTCATCGCCCGGGCCATCCACTTCAACTCGCCACACGCGGGAGAGCCCTTCGTCGCGGTCAACTGCACGGCGCTGGCCGAGACGCTGCTCGAGTCGGAGCTGTTCGGCCATGTGCGCGGTGCGTTCACCGGCGCCGTCGAGAGCCGCAAGGGCTACTTCGAGCTGGCCGGCGATGGCACGGTCTTCCTCGATGAGATCGGTGACATGGGACCGGAGCTTCAGGCTAAGATCCTGCGCGTGCTCGAGGAGCGGGACTTCTATCCCGTAGGCGGAGAGCGGCCACGTACCACGAAGGCGCGGGTGATCGCCGCCACTCACCGGCCGCTGGAAGAGCTGGTACGGGACGGCTCGTTCAGAGAAGATCTCTATTTCCGCTTGAAGGTCGTTGAGATCGCGGTACTGGCCCTACGTGATCGGAAGAGCGACGTACCATTGCTTGCCGAACACCTGCTTGGCAAGATCGGCCGCAAACTGCACAAGCGGGTCGACGGGATCGCCGAGGATGCGATGGGGATCCTCAGCTCCTACGACTGGCCCGGCAACGTCCGCGAGCTGGAGAACACCCTCACCCGGGCCGCGGTCCTCGCTCGGGGTGCAATCATC
>JBDHHX010000250.1:0-6875 GCA_039589155.1 Gemmatimonadota bacterium
CACCGCCTCCGCGATCCGGGTCTACGAGGACATCGGTCGCCGCGTCGAAACCCGCATCGAGAGGAGCCGCTCGCTGCAGTCCGCAGCCCGACTCAAGGCCGCCAGCGGTGACCACGCAGGCGCCGCGGCCCTCTACGACCAGCTTGTCGAGTTCACTCCCGACGATGCGCCAGCGCACAGCTTCTACCTGATGCGCGCCGCCGAGATGCGCGCCCAGGCTCTGGTAGCGGCGCCGGTCGCAGCTGGAGATGCTCCCGAGGGCGGCTAGAGAGGGTTAGGTTGGCGTTGGTGAGCGGGCAGCAGGCTCAGATCCCGTGGGGTCGCATAATACATATTATGTAACCCAACACTTCTCTCTATAATACCTTCGCCTCCCACCCGCTACGGGATGACCAATGCATCAACATTCGCGAGCACCTTCGTCCGGTTCTGCCATCCCCCAAGGACGTACACGACTCCATTGATACATACCGCCTGCGTGTACTCCCTACTCATCGTATACGGCTGGCTTGGCAGCACCGACCAGCTATCCGTGGCGGGATCATACGCGAACGCCCTCTCCTCCTTGTATGGCAAAACGACGAGCTTGCCGTTGCAGACGCAGCCGCTCGCTTGCCCCGGTCCTACCGGCATCTGACTCACCTGATACCAGCTACGGCTCGAAGGATCGTAGGCATCAACGACCGCAGTGAACCCTCCGCCGTATACCGCATGCCCGGCCGCGACATACAGTTGTCCGTTTATCGAACCGACAACGGCGTTGTATCGACCAGGGTGCAGCTCCGGCTCAGTGTACCATGTGTTGGTGACCGGATCGTAGCTGCGCACGGCGTTTAGAGTGCGGAGGCCACCCACGACGTAGACGCGCCCAAGCAGAGTATCCGCGCTCGAGTAGTCTGGTTGGATGGTTGTCGGGGCCCTGACTTCCCACGAGTCGGTCACAGGATCGTAAGCGTCATTCGGCCACGATCCTGCCACGGTTCCCGGTCCGGCGATCACGTGCAGCTTACCATCGAGAACTCCCACGGCCCCTCGCCATCTCGGCCACGCCATCGGCGCAATCTCCGACCACCGTGAGGAGACGGGGTCAAATACGAATGCCTCCTCAGCGATGGCACCGCCTGCGTGGTAGATCTTGCCGTCGATGACGGCGGCGTGTCCTCCGTAGAGAGCTTGCGGAAGTGGCGGAACACAGAACCATGGACCCGGCCAGTCGGTGATCACAGCTGCGGTATCCACCATGCCTGCGTAGCTCGCCACGATGGCACCATAGCCGCAGTCGAACGCCGCGATCCAATCGTCAGCAGTGAAGTCGGCGACTCCTGGCTGCAGGCTTGTCCACGATACCCCGTCGCCTGCGGGCAGGCTGTCGCCCGATGGCAGCACGAAGACTGCCGTCGCTTGCGCCGAAGAACCAACCTCAAGACGCATCGTGTCCGGCACGATGGCTATCGCGGTTGGTTGCACTACATGTGCGGTCGCCTCGGCCTCCAACCCTTGTGCCGCTGCTTGGATGGTGGCGATGCCTTCCGCCACGCCCAGCACCGCGCCGTCTTCATCCACCGTCGCGATCGACGGCGACAAGCTCGTCCAAGTCGTGCTTGTCGCGGCAACTGTATCTCCTTCGTTTGTGACGAACCAAGCCGTGAGCTGAGCGTTGTGCCCAACGGCCGTGAAAACAGAATCCGGTGTGATCAACAGGTCGGTGGGTGGGGATACGCCAACCGCGGCCGTGTCGATGGCCCCTGAGTTCCGCGCCTCGACTTCGCCCCAGCCTGAGCTGAGCCCCGTGACGACCCCATCGGCGTCCACTTCCACAACCGATGGGTCGAGGCTGTTCCACTCCGTGCCGTCCGTGATCGGCAAGCTGTCGCCGGTCGAAAAAACAAACACCGCGCTGAGCTGCCCCGCACCCCCCGAACTTATAACGACGGTGTCCGGAACGATGGTGAAGATGAGCGACTCCAGGACGTAGACCGTCGCCTCGGTCTCGAATCCCAGCGTAGCTGCGCGAATCGTAGCAACGCCCTCTGCCTGTCCTGTGACCAGCCCGTTCTCATCAACCGTAGCCAGGGACGGCGACAGGCTGTTCCACGTCGCGCCTGGAGTCAAGATCGTATCACCGGTTGCCACAACGATCCAGGCGGTGAACGTCTTCGTTCCTCCTACCAGCACCACTCCGGTATCCGGTCGAACGACCAGGCCGACCGGGGTGGAAACGATGACGTCAGCCGTATCGGCCAACCCGAGATTGCGGGCTTCGATGCTGCCCCACCCGGGCTCTCGACCCAGGACCACGCCATCAGACGAAACCGAGACCACCGAGGGAGCCAGACTGCGCCACACCGTCCCCGGCGCCGGCAGGCTATCGCCCGACGAGGTTTCGAACAAAGCACTTACCTGCGATGTCTCCCCCACCTCGACCTGAATCGTGCCGGGGACTATGTGGAGTCCCGCCGCTTCAATCACAAAGATCGCCGCCTCGGCCTGGAAACCGCTCGCCGACGCCCCAACCCCCGCCGAGCCTTCGTCGATCCCCGTGACAAGGCCCGTCACATCGACCGTCGCCACCGACGGCGTGAGGGCCGTCCAGGTGACGCCCGAGGCCAGCACCGTGTCGTCGCTCTCTGTGACAAACCAGGCGCCCAGGCGTCGGTTCTGGCCCAGGAAGACCGCCGAAGAGTCGGGCTGGATGATCAGGGCGACGGGATCGACGACTTTCAGGCTGGTCACCAGCACTTCGACGCTCAAGCCTTCACATTCCGCTATGACACGCGCCGTACCTTCTGAAACCGCTGTGGCGAGACCCGTGGCGTCTATCTGGACGACGTTCGGCCGCAAGGAGCGCCACGAAACGTCAATGGCTTCATCCCTCTCCCCAGACTCCATGACCAGAACCGCGTGGAAGCGCACCGTATCTCCCACCGCCAGCTTCGGAGCCGAGGGAACGACCTCGAGGCCGACGGGCGCTTCCCGTTCGGCAACCGTTATGACCGCCTCTCCCGTCAGGCCCAACGCCTCGGCCTCGACGATCCCCACGCCACCGCCCACGCCGCGCGCTCTCCCCTGCTGATCCACGCTGAGAACGGTGGCGTGCCGCGATCGCCAGCTCACCTCAGACGCTGAGAGCAACCGCCCGGATTCGAGCTCGAAGGCGGCTGTGAGGAGGACGGTATCACCGACAAGCATCTCGGCAGAGTCGGGTGAAACATGAAGAGCTACATATGAGTGGCTGGGGCCGGTACCGTCGCCGCAGGAAGTCAGCGCCAAGGGGGAACAGCTCAGCAGCAGCGCGGCGCAGATGGCGTGCTTGGAGAGTCGGTACGACATTTGGCCCAATCCCGCTCACTGGACCCGTCACACGAGGCTTACTTCTCCTGTACTCTAGGTGGAGCTCCTTGGAACGTCAACGTGGCGGCGCGCCGGCTAGACTCTACGGAAGATCCTCATCAGCCGCAGCCACCACACCTTCCACACCGCTTCACGGATGATCTTGCCGCTCATCTTGCTCGACCCCTCGGTGCGGTCACTGAAGACGATAGTGATCTCTCCGATCTTGAACTTCTTGCGCCAGGCGCGGAAGCTGGTCTCGATCTGGAACGAGTAGCCTTCCGAGGTGATGCGGTCGAGGTCGATCCCTTCCAGCACTTTGCGATGGTAGCATTTGAAACCGCCGGTTGTGTCGCTGAACGGCAGTCCGGTGACGATGCGGGCGTACTTGTTGGCGAAGTAGCTCAGTAGTAGTCGGGACATGGGCCAGTTGATGACCGTCACGCCCCGCAAGTAGCGGGAACCGAGCACCAGGTCGTAGTCCTGTGCGGCGTCGAGAAACTCCGGGATGTGGTCCGGGTTATGGGAGAAATCGGAGTCCATCTCGAAGATGTACTCGTAATCGTGCTCGAGCGCCCACTTGAAGCCGGCGATGTAGGCGGTGCCCAGGCCCAACTTTCCCTCGCGATGCAGCACGTGGATCCGCTCGTCCTCCGAGGCCATCTGGTCCGCCATCTCGCCGGTGCCGTCGGGCGAGTTGTCGTCGACGATCAGAACATCGATACCATGGCGTTGCGAGAGCACCCGCGGCACGATGACCGGCAGGTTCTCGAGTTCGTTATAGGTCGGCATCACGACGAGCGTGCGTCCGAAATCAGCTACCATGTGAACGCTCCTGCAGTTTCCTCGCTCCGGTGAAGGCTACCGGGATCAACTCGGCGAGGGTCATCCAGATCCGTGCAACGATGGCCAAGACCGCCGCCGCGGTCGGCCCCATGGCCGGAGCCAATAGCAGGGCGAGCGCCCCTTCCCTGACGCCCACCCCGGCCGGCGCGAAGATAGCCGCATATCCCAGGAAGTAGGCCCCCGCGAAACTACCAATCGCCAGCGCCCACGCAACGGGCGGCAGCTCGGGAAACGACCTCCAGAGCAGCCCGAAAGCGATCCCGTAGGCCACCCAGACGGGCAGATAGAGCGCCAGCCAGCGCACGCCGAACCAGGCGTCCAGCTGCGGCACCGGATCCGGGCTGCGCGTGAGCCGAAACGCGAGACCCAGCGCTCGCCGCAGGAGCGTCGGAAGGGTTACCGCTGCGGTGATCATGGCCGCCAGCCCGATAGCAAACGGTGCCAGTTTCGGAGCTATCGAGGCATAGCCGCCGAGACCGAGGCCGACCAGGCCGACGATCGCCGCAGCTCCCAACGAGTAGACCTGCCCGAGCACAGCCGCTGACGAAGCGACCCCGATGCTTACGCCCTCCTTGCCCGCCAGGTAGGTAAGCCCGGCCAACTGCCATACTTTCCCGGGTATGTAGCGGCCCAGATTGGCCAGGTAGAAGATCTCGATCACCTTGCTCAGCCCGAGCGCTGGACCGCCAAGCGCCCGCACCATGGTGGCCCAGAGCGTCGCCGTATAAACGAACACCGCCAGCAGGAGCGCCACGGACAAACCCAGCTCGGGGACCCGCGGCCGCCACCCCGAGGGATCCACTCCCTTGAGCTCGCCCCAAGAGACATTCAAAGACCGAAACAGAAAGTACGTAACCGCGATGGTCAGCCCGACCCGCACCGCCCACTTCCCTAGGCCCTTGACCCGCTCGCTCAACAATTCCCCATTTCCCCGAATCCCCGATTCCCCGAATCAGCTTCGAGAATTCCCAAAGAACTACCCATTCGCCTTCCCAACCTCCCTGACTCTCCATTGCCGAACGAGCGCCGTCCCGATCAGTCCAACCACCACCAGCGTCGAGAGAAGCGTCGTCCAAACCGCCGCCCGATACAACGGCGAGTGATAGTAGAAACGTACCTGGTGCGTGCCGCCGGGCACCGCCACCGCACGCAGCGTGTGATCGGCCCGCAACAACTCCGCCGGCGCCCCATCGATCTCCACGTTCCACGACGGGTAGTAGTTGTCCGAGACCACCAAAATCATCGGGCCGCTCGCCTGAACTTCGAGCCTCTGCTCGTTGATCCCACTCTCCGCCCATCTCACCTGGCCAGCCGGTCCAGCGTCAGCGTGTCGGGCACGACTTCGTGGCTCGAGACCAGGAAGGCTCGCGGAAAAGTGCCCACAAGCTCGTAGACGAGCGCCCGCCTGCCCTGAAACGCCTCTACCAGACCCGGCGCCTGGATCGCCTGGCCGCTGATCAGGTAGCGTACGTTCAGCAGCCTCAGAATACGGAGCGCCTGAGCCCCGTTCCGCTGAAAGTCCACCAGTTCCATGTAGCGGCCCAGCTCGTTCCCGTGATGGCCCGTCACCTCTTCGATGCCATAAAACGCGAACTGGTTGGGTTGGTAGAGCCCACCCTGTGACACGGAGAAGACTCTGAAAGGCTCGTCCGTGCCCTGCTGTTGTCTGAGCAGATAATCGGTAACGTCGTCCCTGGAGTAGATCGTCGTGGGCTCGGCCACCGTGATGAACTGGGGATCCACGCGAAGCGGATCGAGGAAGGCGAGCACGGCGAGGACGCCGATCCAGGCGGCGCGCGGAATAGATCCACGGCTATACAGATACCAGGCGCCGGCAACGAGGCCGCAAAGCAGGAACGTGATCCACATTCCTCGCTGGATGTTCGCCAGGTTGCTCTCCAAGGCCGCCGCCTTGGCCGGGTCTATCCCGCGATAGATCAGCGAGACCCAGATGTCCGTGAGCGCCCCCGCGGCGGCCAGCAGCGCCAGCAGCAGGAAGAATCCCGTCGCGCCCAGCAGGTAGAGCTCTACCTTCCGCGACTTCTCCTGTCGCTCCTTGGCGTCCTCCGCTTCCTCCATCCCATCGAGCCCGAGCGCCGCCGCCGTGATCACGGCGATGGCGAAGACGAACATGATGCTGCTGGGCGCTCGGAACAGCTTCACGCCCGGGATCAAGTAGTAGAAGAGATAGAAGAGCGGCGTTGTCGCGCCCAGGGCGAAGATCAAGCTCGCCGCGGCGAGTCCCGTAAAGAGCCACGCCTCACCGCGCCGCCGCCGGCTGAAGAAGGCCAGCGGCAATAGCAGCAGCGGTATGAATCCGCCGTACTCGTGATTCAGCTTGAAGACGTTCCGACCCCAATACGTATTGACGACGCCCTCCTGCGTCTGGACGTTTGCGCCCACGAATTCGGGGACGACGAGCGAGAATGCCTCCTCCGGGTGAAGCGACCACGATGTCGCTCGCACGTACGCCGACTCTTCTTCCGCCTCGATCGTCTTTGCCACGCGCTGCGAGTGCTTCGTCAGATACTGCAGCGGCGTCCACAGTTGGACCGCACCTATCAGCATCCCACCCACGATTCCCGCCACGGCGAAGCCAGCGAACCGCGCCGCAACCGTACCGCTCCGACTGCCCTTCCGCCGTATCTCGAAGACCCGATAGACGGCGAGCACGAACATCGCCCACGTCGTGTAATAAT